>JAGQVV010000075.1:0-6185 GCA_020437805.1 Flavobacteriales bacterium | reverse complement strand
TGCACACCGAACACGATCACAACGCTCGTCGGAAGCAGCTTGACCTTCCCTGCAACAGGGCAGTGGGTCCTTGAAAGTGGTACGGCCACCATCACCGACCCCTTCGCCTCGACCACCACGGTAACGGATCTCGGTATTGGCGTGAACGTGTTCTCCTGGACCGTGAGCAATGGTCCTTGTGCGAACGGTATCACAACGGACCAGGTAAGTATCCTGCTCTTCGATGTGAGCAATCCGCCGGCCGACGCTGGACCTGACCAGGAGTTGTGCACACCGGACCTCACCACCAACCTTCAAGGAAGCGCGATCACGGTGCCTGCCGTTGGTACTTGGACCTTGGTGAGCGGAACAGGGGTCATCACCGACCCGAACGATCCCAACAGCGAGGTGACGGGCTTGACCATCGGGGAGAACGTGTTCCAATGGACCTTGAGCAACGGGCCATGCGACAACGATGGAAGCTTCGACCAGGTCAGCATCTTCGTGTTCGACGAGAACAACCTGAGCGCGAACGCCGGGCCCGATCAGGAACTGTGCACGATCAATACCTCCACCACACAGTTGGAAGGCAGTGCAGTGACCTTCCCGGCCATCGGCACATGGACCCTGGTCAGTGGTACTGGCACGATCGCTAACCCGAACGACCCGAATACCACGGTGTTCGATCTCAGCATCGGGGCCAACATATTCGAATGGACGGTCGACAACGGTCCCTGCGCGAACGGTATCACCAGCGACCGTGTTACGATCAATGTCTTTGATGAGAACAACATCGATGCGGATGCCGGTGACGATCAGGACCTGTGTACCCCCATCACTTCCACAACACTTACGGGCAGTGCCCTTGTTTTCCCTGCGGAAGGTTTGTGGACCGTGGTGAGCGGAACGGGCACGATTACCGATCCGACAAGTCCGACCACGACCATCACCGGCCTCGGTGTGGGCACGATCGTGTGTGCATGGACGGTGGATAACGGTCCGTGCTCCAGCGGGATCACGAGCGATCAGATGGTGATCCAGCTCTTCGATGAGAACAATCCGATCGCGAACGCGGGTCCGGACCAGGAGCTCTGCTCGGACGACCCGACCACCACGATGCAGGGTAGCGCATTGATCGCTCCGGCAACCGGGTTCTGGCAACTCGTGGCAGGCACAGGCACCATTGCCGATCCGACAGATCCGACGACCGCGGTATCCGGTCTCGAGATCGGGGAGAACATCTTCCGTTGGACCGTATCCAACGGGCCCTGCACGGACCCTTTGACCGAGGACATCGTGAGCATCTTCGTATTCGATGTGGATAATGCTGATGCGAACGCCGGGCCGAACCAGCAAGTGTGCACTCCGCTCACCAGCGCTACCATGGCGGGCAGCTCCTACGTCTTCCCTGCCACGGGTACATGGACCGTGGTCAGCGGACAGGGCACGATCACGGATCCCGCTGACCCCTTGACCACCATCACCGACCTTGGCCTTGGCGTCAACCAGTTCCAATGGGAAGTGTACAACGGTGGCTGCGCCAACCAATTGACCAGTGATGTTGTTACGGTCATCCTGTTCGATGCATCGGCTCCTGCTGCGGATGCCGGCGCCGATCAGGAACTCTGCTTCCCGGACATGTCCACAACGGTGACCGGAAACCCTCCTGTGGGTGCCGCTACCGGTACATGGGCGTTGGTACAAGGCACCGGGGTGCTCGATACTCCGGACCAGCCGACCACGGAGATCACCGGCCTCACGGTAGGCGAGAACATCTTCACGTGGACCCTACAAGGCGGGATCTGTGTCACCACGGTGGATTCCGTGAGCATCTTCGTCTTCGATCCGACCAACCCGATCGCAGATGCGGGATTGGACCAGGAGCTGTGCATGCCACAGGACAGCACGCTCATGGCGGGCAGTAGCTTGATCTTCCCCGCCACCGGAACGTGGACCACCATTAACGGATCGGGCATTCCGCTCAACCCCGGGGACCCAAGCTCGCAGATCAACAACTTGAGCGTAGGCCTGAACACCTTCGTATGGGAGGTGTACAATGGCCCATGCGCGAACCCCTTGACCCGTGACACGGTGAACGTGGTGTTGTACGATGACACCACTGCTGCCGCGAATGCCGGACCGGACCTTGAACAGTGTTTGCCGCTGACGGAGATCTTCCTCCAAGGAGAGCAACCTCCATTACCAGCGGAAGGCACCTGGACGCTGATCGCGGGTGCTGGTAACATCGTGGACCCGAACGACCCGACCACCCAGATCACCGGTTTGGAGCAGGGCATCAACACCTTCGTTTGGACCTTGGAATGGGACCCGTGCCCGAACAACGGTCTGCTCACGGATACCATGTCGGTGTATGTCTACGACCCCGCTGCACCGGTGGCCGATGCGGGACCCGACCAACAGCTATGCACTCCGGAGAACAGCACCATTCTGGCGGGTAACACTCCAGCCATACCGGGTGTGGGTACGTGGACCGTCTTCAGTGGAACAGCGGTCATCGCCGATCCGAATGATCCTACGACTGCGGTGAGCAACCTTGAGGTTGGCCTGCACGAGTTGATCTGGACGATCTACAATGGCATGTGCGGCTTCGGCCCACCAAGCACCGACACCTTGCGGATCCGTGTTTATGATAGTGATGCACCGCCCGCCACCACTGGCGAAAGCATCAGCGCCTGCACGCCAACTAGCAGCGTGGTTCTCCAAGGCAGCGAGCCAGTATTCCCCGCCGTGGGTACATGGACCTTGACCAACGGTGTGGGCACCATCGTCGATCCGAACGACCCCACCACCACGGTGAACGATCTCGTGGTCGGACAAAGCGATTTCCTCTGGACGATCGACAATGGTACGTGCGGCTCTTCCTCGGCAACCCAAAGCATCTTCATATTCGACGATGAGGCTCCCGACTCCGATGCTGGCCCGGATCAGGAACTGTGCACACCGACCACAAGTACCGACCTCGCTGCCAACGCGGTGGTGTTCCCCGCAACGGGTAGCTGGTCCGTGGTGACCGGTACAGGCAACTTCGCGGATGTCATCGACCCCACCACCAACGTGAGCGGCCTTTCGATCGGAACGAACACCTTCCGGTGGACGATCAGCAATGGACCATGTGGTACCACCTCGGATGAGGTCACCGTCACCGTGTTCGATGATGAACAGCCGATAGCTAACGCGGGACCCGACCAACAGCTGTGCACACCGGAAAGCAGCACCACGCTCGCAGGTAGCGCCGTCACCTTCCCGGCCGTGGGCACGTGGGTGTTCGTTACCGGAAGCGCGACACTGAGCGACCCCAATTCGCCTACCGCCATGATCTCCGGCTTGATGCCCGGTACATATACGCTGCAATGGGTGGTGGACAATGGCCCCTGCACGAGCGGTATCACCACTGATGAGATGACCATCAACGTCTTCGACGGTGAAGCTCCGGACGCCGCGGCAGGGCCCGATCAGGATTTCTGCTCACCGATCACCGGTACTGTTACGATGTTGGCGAACAGTGCCACAGCACCGGCGATGGGAAGCTGGACCCTGGTGAGCGGACAAGCCACGATCGAGGATCCTGACAACCCATTCTCGGCGATTGCCGATATCGGCTTCGGGGAGAACGTGTTCGAGTGGACCATCGATAACGGACCATGCGGCAGCACGAGCGATGTGATGAGCATCTTCCTCTACGACAGCAGCGTGCAGCCTGCCGATGCAGGCCCCTCGCAAACACTTTGTCAGCATGAGACAAGCAGCACGCGTTTGGAGGCGGAGCCCACCACCAGCACGGCCTTCGGAACATGGAGCCGACTGAGCGGGACCGGTGATATACAGGACCCGAGCGACCCGAACACCGAAGTGACCGGGTTGGAACTGGGTGACAACTGGTTCATCTGGACGGTGAACAATGGCACCTGCGGTAACACGAGTGATACGGTCCTGGTGAAGATCAAGGACTGCCTGACCCTCGAGATCCCCAATGCCTTCTCGCCGAACGATGACGGGGTGAACGATACCTATACCATCCGCAACATCGAATACTATCCGAACAACAAGTTCACTGTGTTCAACCGCTGGGGGAACAAGGTCTACGAATCCACACCGTACGTGAACACGTGGGATGGTACCAGCCAGTTCGGTGAGGTCTTCGGCGAAGGCCTGCCCGAGAGCACATACTACTACGTGCTCGACCCAGGTACAGGCGATGATGCCTTCACCGGATACATCTATCTGCGCCGATGAACACCTCAAGCAGCCAACGGATCAGACCCATGCAACACTTGGCCAAACGATCGTTCGGGATGGTGCTCGCCCTTGGCGCATGCACAGCCATGCTGGCCCAGCAGGACCCGCAGTTCACCCAGTACATGTTCAACATGCTTTCGCTGAACCCCGCCTATGCCGGCAGTGCGGACCGTGTGGAACTGAAGGGGCTCACCCGTCATCAATGGGTAGGTTTCGAAGGGGCCCCGACCACCCAAACCCTGACCGTCCACAGTCCATTGATGTTTGAGAGCGTGGGCATCGGTGGTACGATCATGCGAGACACCCACGGGCCCGTGACCCAGTACACCTTCATGGCGGACATCGCGTACCGCATCTTCATGGGCGATGCGAAGCTCGCCTTCGGGTTGAAAGGTGGACTGAACTACCTCCAAGGGGAATTCGCCAACCTGAACCCCTTGGATGGTGGGGACCAAGTGTTCCAACAGAACGTGAACACGAAATTGGATCCACAGTTCGGCTTCGGTGTCATGTACTATAGCGATAGGTACTATATCGGCCTAAGTACACCGAAGCTTCTGCGTACCGAGTTCTTCGAGACCGATTCGCTCGCTTTCGTTTCATCACCCGGCCAGCGTCCACACTATTTCCTGAGCGGTGGCTATGTGTTCGACATGGGCACCTACCACAAGTTCAAGCCCACCTTCCTGGTGAAGGCCGTTCAAGGGGCGCCGATCAGCTTCGACCTCAGTGCGAACTTCCTCTTTTATGAAAAGTTCTGGCTCGGTGCCATGTACCGCCATGAGGATGCCGTGGGTGCAATGGCGCAATACCACATCACCAACGATCTCACAGTGGGCTACGCATACGATTATCCACTGAGCACCCTGCGGAACTACAGTGGAGGGTCGCATGAGATCATGTTAGGGTTCGCTTTCGGGAACAAGACGAAGGGGATCCGTTCACCGCGCTACTTCTGACCATGAACACCATGCACAAGCACAGGTCCAAACACATGGCGACGGTCCGCATATTCGTACTACCGCTGTTGCTGCTTCTGCCGGCCTTCGGACAGGCACAAAAGCTGAAGGAGCGCATGGCCGATCGTTACGAGGAGGTCTTCGATTATCCGAAGATGGCCTTGATCTATGAGGATATCGTTGGCTCCGGGAAGGGCGATGCTGATGATCTCCGCAACCTCGCGCAGGCCTATCAGAAGATGGGTATGCCGCTGAAGGCCGAATCCACCTACGAGAAGTTGGTGGCCTCCGGAAAAGCGACTCCCGAGGATATCCTCGCTTATGCTGAACAGCAACGGGCCAATGGTCATTACGCCGTAGCACTCGCACAGTACCAGGCATACTCCAACATGCGTCCCGAGGACACGCGCGTGAAAGGGTACTTGAACAACCCTGCCGTGTTCGAGAACATGATGCGTGATAGCACGCGCCAAACCATTCGAAAGTTGCCGATCAACTCGCCACAGGCGGATCTCGCACCGGCCATCATGGAGGAACTGGTGGTGTTCTCCAGTGCCCGGGGCGAAGGGGTTGGCGGTGGTCGTACCTACGCGTGGGACGATCAACCGTACCTGAACCTCTACACCGCGCTTTTGAAGGGAGAGACGGCCGAGGAGCCGTTGGTGCTGCGCAAGGACCTCAACAGCCGTTACCATGATGGTACGGCATCCTTTGATTCCGTGGCCAACCGCATCTACTTCACGCGTAACAACGTGTTCTACGGCACCGTGAAGAAGGCCAAGGATGGCAACCTGAACCTCGGTATCTATTTCGCCGATGTCGTGACCGGTGAGTTCGGTCAACCGGAATGGGGTCACCTGATCCCCTTCGATCACAACGACCCGGAATTCAACCTTGGTCATCCGTGCATCTCACCAGATGGTACGAAACTCTTCTTCGTGAGCGATCGTCCTGGAGGCTTGGGCGGTACGGACATATGGTATTCACCGA
>JAGQVV010000074.1 GCA_020437805.1 Flavobacteriales bacterium | reverse complement strand
AGTCGGCGTGGCCGGGGGTGTCGAGCAGGTTGAGCATCTTGCCGTGGTGCTCGAACTGGAGCACCGACGAGGTGACCGAGATGCCGCGCTCCTGCTCCATCTGCAGGAAGTCGCTCGCCGCGTGCCTGTCGGCCCGCCGCGCCCGGACCGCGCCCGCCATCTGGATGGCCCCGCCGAACAGCAGCAGCTTCTCGGTGATGGTGGTCTTGCCGGCGTCCGGGTGGCTGATGATGGCGAAGGTGCGCCGGTGTTCGATCTCTTGAAGAAGGCCCATGATGAAGGCGAAGGATGTGGTCGGGGACCGTGCCCCGATGGGGGCGCAAAAGTAGCCCTTGGTCGAATGGGGTTGGGACCGCGCGCTGCAAGCCCATACTTTTAGCCCAAACCATGAACCGTATGACCCGATCGCTCTTTTTCGTAGTCCTCCTGTTCTCCAGCGGCCTGAAGGCCCAAAGTCCGGTGCGGATAGTCCTCGAGCCGTTCGCCTCCGGCCTGTCGGCACCGGTGGACCTGGCACACGCCGGGGATGAACGCCTGTTCGTTGTGGAACGCCTGGGTCGGATCAAGATCATCCAGCCGGACGGCACGGTCCTTCCAACGAACTTCTTGAACATCACGAGCCGTGTGAACTCTGCGAACAGCAATGAGAAGGGGCTCCTCGGTCTGGCGTTCGATCCGAACTATGCCGACAATGGCTACTTCTACGTGAACTACACCGGCGGTACTGGGATCGGTCTGTCCACCATAAGCCGCTTCAGCGTTACAGCGGATCCGAACGTGGCCGACCCGGACAGCGAGGTCATCATCTATACCGTACAACAACCGTACACCAACCACAATGGTGGTGACTTGGACTTCGGACCTGATGGGTTCCTGTATGTTGCATTCGGGGATGGCGGAAGCGCGAACGACCCCCCCAACAACGGACAGACCTTGACGGATAACGCTTTGGGCGATGTGATCCGGATCGATGTGCATGGCGAGGCACCGTACGAGGTCCCTGCCACGAATCCCTGGGTATCGCTTGGGAATGATACGCTGCCTGAGATCTGGGCCAGCGGGCTGCGCAACCCGTTCCGCTTCGGTTTTGATGCCCTCACCGGCGACCTTTGGATCGGCGACGTGGGACAAGGTGCACGGGAAGAGGTCGACTTTTGGCCTGCCGGGGACAACAGTGGCCCGAACTTCGGATGGCGTTGTTACGAGGGGGATATCGCCACTCCGGGGATCGGCGGTAACTGCCCCCCCATAGAGGATTTCGTAGCACCGGTCAGCGTCCACACCCATACTGCGGGTTGGTGTTCAGTGATCGGTGGTCGCGTGTATCGTGGGGACGCGTTCCCTCGCCTATACGGCCGTTACATCTACACGGACTACTGCCCGACCTCCTACTTCTCCCTGACGCCGAACGGCAGCGGAGGGTTTGTTCGGGAGAACGTATTGCAGTCCAACGGTGGGTTGGGTACGGCGTGCATTGCTGAGAACAGTGCGTTGGAATTGTTCGTCGCCAATGTGGAGACCGGAACGGTGAAACGCATCGTGGACCAATGCCCTATGCCTCCACCTGTTATCACGCTCGGGGAATCCACACTGAACAGTTCAGAGGCGCTCAGCTACATCTGGTACTTGGATGGCGTGGTCATCCCGGGCGCAACGAGTGCGTCCATCGAGCCTGTCCAGAACGGCTCCTACACCGTATTGGCGGAGTTCAATACGAATTGTGAACTGTTGTCCGAACCGTTCGTAGTGACCACGGTCGGGATGCAGGACCGCAGTGGAGTTGCTTTTGGTGTTCATCCTGTTCCTGCCCGGGACATCCTTAATGTGACCGGCGTTCCTGCCGATGGAGCCTCCGTGCGCTTGACCGATACCACGGGCCGAACGGTACTGGAACAAGGCCTCAACAACGCGGACCGTGTCACACTTGAAGTCGGTGCCGTTCCCACGGGGAACTACTTCGTGTCGATCTTGGCCAAGGATGGTGCCTCGCTCGGTCGCACCATGGTGAGCATCGTACGCTGATCGTCCTGCGATAGCAAGCCGCGTGGTTCTCGCTTCATGCGAAGGACCGCGCGGCTTTTTCGTTGCCGGGTCACTGGGCCGACAGTAGTGCGATCCAACCCTTTCGGCGAAGCCCCGCGTCCCGTTATCGGCTGTTTGCGCGAAACATGGATATGAGCAGGGAGTAACCGGATGGATGTCGCTCATCAGGGATCCACAGGAGGGGAATAGTACAGGTCTTCCAGTTTCATCAATGAAGAACCCCCGCTCACCATTCGGCGAGCGGGGGCGCTCTTCAACGGGTTTCCCCGTGTGGTCTTGCTCACTTCTGGATCACCAGGCGCTCGGTGTAGGTCTTGTCACCAGCGGTGATGTTGACCATGTAGAGGCCGGATGCAACGTCCCCATTGAGGTCCAAAGTAGTGTTGATGTAACCATCCTGTACCGCGATCGTGCGGGCCGTGATGCGCTTACCGGTGAGGTCGTAGATGTCAACGCTTACCGTGCTCAGCTCAGGTGCCAGCTCCGTGAGGTTGATGAACAGCTGCTCGCCGTTGTTCGGGTTCGGGTACATGGTGAAGGAAGGGTCAAGTTGCAGAGCTGCCGCCTCACATGACAGGGGGCAGCTACCGCCACAATCCACACCCTCTTCGTCCCCGTTCATGATCCCATCCGTACAGGTTGGTTCCGGGGTCGGGCCGTTGATCGTTACGTCGCAGGTCCGTCCCCAGTTCGTTACGGGGTTCGGGTCGCAGGCCGGGCTCGGGCTGTCCACGCACCAGGTGGCACCTTGGTCCTTGCTCACGCGCACTTCCACTTCGTAGGTCTTGCTGGCCTCCAACTGCGGTCCTGAAGCGGCGCTCCAGTTCAGGTAGAGGGTCGGGCTGGTCTGTGGTGGGCGCACGATGCACACGCCTTCGCCCGGGATGCGGAAGCGGAACTGGTAACGTACGCCGGTGCCGCCGGCCAAGGGCGCAGGCTGGAACTGCGGTGGTTTCGCGGTCAGCTTGTTCGCTCCACCGTTCGGGCCACCGAAGTTGCGGGTCACGTTGCAACTGTAGTCGCTCGTGTTTGCCGGGTCATCCTGCAACCAGATCATCGGGCAGCTGGCGGCCACCGGGTCGATCATCATGGTGCAGGTCGGACCCCACTCGGTGAAGTTCCAGTTGTACACACCGCGCACGCGCACGTTCAGCAACACACCCGATGGGATGTGCGGCGTGAGTGCACCGTCGTTCCAGCCGTTGATCTTGATGCGGGCAGCACGTGTAGCGCTTGCGGGCGAGAATCCATCGCTCACGGCGTGCGTATGGAAACGGCGGAAGCTGTAGGTGCCGTTCGGATCGAAGATCCAGAAGTTGTAACCGTCGTTGTTCTGGTTGCCCACTTGCCACTCGGCACTGACCAAGGGCTCCTCATGGCACACCAGGTACTGGTAGTTCACCCAGTCCATCTTGTCGCAGTTGCTGTAGATCAGGCCGGTGTTGCCGATCGGCAGGCAGAAGGTACCGCCATTGGCGATCGCGCTGGTACCGGTAATGGAGTTGCCGGTGTTGTCGATGATACGACGTCCGTTCATGCCGCTCTCACGCAGTTCATAACCGGTGATACCGTCGCCGGCAGGGTCGGTCACGCTCAGGCGGTAGCAACCGTCAGGCAGGCAGATCGCTTGGGTGCCGATGCTGTTGGCCGGGAACACGTTGGTCCCGCTCAACACCACGGCGGTCCCTGACTCGTTGCGGATCTCCCATGTCACGGCGCCGGGGTTGGTAGCGTTCTGGAATTCGAGCACCAGGTCCTCAGTGCACAGTTCACCCGCACAGATGCAATCCGTTCCGTACACATCATTGAAGGTGCTGGCCTGTCCATCATCGCATGGTGAACCTGGTAGGGCTGTTCCACCCGGGGTGCCAAGACAATCCAGCACTTCGCCCAAGCAGGAGCAGTTGGCCTGGTAAACATCGTTCACGGTGTTGGGGTCCATGTCGTCGCAATCCGCTCCGGGCACATTAGGGCCTCCAGGGATACCGAGGCAATCCAAGGCTTCTCCAAGGCAGGAGCAATCAGGCTGAACGATGTCATTTCCAGTATTCGCGTTTCCATCATCGCATGCCGAGAAAGGCTCCGGACCACCGGGGCATACATCCAAGCAATCCACGGTGCCGTCCATGTCCGCATCATCGAAGGTATTGGCGGCTCCCGGGGTTATGCAATTCCGGATGAAGTCCGCGCCGTTATCATCGGTGTCTGCGCCGTTCGGGATCCGGGCCACGCCCAGGCCGGCATCATCCAGGTCGGACGGAGCGCTGCTGCCTTCCGTGGTGATCATCGTACCACCGTAGCTCATCTGATCGATGATCGTCAAACCATCGGCTGTGGTCAACCGGATACCGTCCGGATTGCCGTTCTGGATGGAGCCGCCGACGCCGGTCTGATCACAATACGCGCTGGCATTGGATCCATAACAGACCACGTAGTAGTCTCCAGGAGCAAGGGATACATTGTCCAGAATGGTGGTCGAATAAAGGGCATCACTCGAGCCGTTGTAGAGCAGGAGTTGCAGGCCATCCAGGTTGGCCGACGTAGCTCCCGCGTTGAGGATCTCAATGAATTCACCTGTATCCGTGCCTGGTTGGTTGGGGTCCACCTCGTTGATCAACAAGGTCGGGACCGGGTCACAGGCTGGGGAGGCTCCTGAAACGGAACCGGTGCATGGCGCGGTGAGGGCGATATCGAAAGGGGTTCCCTCGGTGATCCCTGAGATGGTGATGGTGCCATTGGGAACGGTGGCAGGATCATCACCGATGTTGCCGCCACCCGAGCCGCTGTTGTTGATCACCGTGACACCGGCTTCGCTTCCCGTGTATGGGATATCCACGCGGTAGGTGTCCGAGCTGCCGGGAGAGAAGGAAAGGCAAGTGGTCGTGGGCGAGCCCAGAACGATACCACAGGCAGGCGGCGCACAACCGCTGAAGGAACTCCCGTCGATCAGGGTCCCCGGCGAGAACAGTGTTCCAGCAGAACCGGTCGCAATGGAATGCTGTACGAACGCGCCGGTGATGTCCGGGTCGCGGGTCAAGGATTCGTTGTTTCCGCCTTCCGATCCGTAGGTGTAGGTCGCCACGATGTTCGATGCACCGTCGCGCAGCACCACGTCATCGCCGCCGTTGTTGAGTATCAGCGAACCGGTGGATGCGGTCTGGACGGTCGTGAAGCCGAAGGTTCCGGTCGGTGTCCCTCCACCGAAAACGACAATACCGCAACCGGCCGGAATGACCGTCGACGCCGGGAACGTGTGCCGCACGGCGACCGCATCGCTCAGGGTCCAACCAGAGATATCCAAGGGTGTGGCACCGAAGTTGACCAGTTCGACGAATTCGTCGTCGGAGGAGTTTACCGTACCGTCCCCGTTAGCATCTCCGTCCATTCCAACGTTGGAGGGGTCGGCCAGGATCTCGTTGATGGCGATCTCCGGCAAGGGCTCGCAGTTGGGCGAACTTCCTGTTGCCACCTCCGAGCCGCACGGGGCGGATAGTGTGATGTTGTATCCGGTCCCTTCCGTGATCCCTGCGATCACGATCGTACCGTTCGGAACGGTAGCCGGGTCATCACCCGTGTTGCCTCCGCCGGACCCGCTGTTGTTGATCACACTGACACCGGCTTGGCTACCCGTGTATGGAATGCTCACGCTGTAAGTGTCACCGGGGCCCGGTGTCGTAGTGGTGCACAAGGTGGACTCGATGCCGAATACGATGGCACAGGCCGGTGGTGCGCAACCGCTGAATGAACTCCCGTCGATCAATGTGCCCGGTGAGTGAAGCGCGCCTGCAGCCCCTGTCGCAGCGCTGTGTTCCACAAAGCTGCCGGTGATGTCCGGGTCGCGGGTCAGCGATTGGTTGTTACCTCCTTCTCCTCCGTATGTATAGGAAGCAACAACAGTGGCCGAGGCATCACGAAGGATCACATCATCGCCTCCATTGTTCAATCCCAGGAATCCGGCAGAGGCCGTTTGCACAGCTGCGAATCCGAATGCACCGGTCGGCGAACCACCACCGAAAACGACGATCGCGCATCCTGCAGGGACACTGGTGGCTGCGGGGAAGGTGTGCCGAACACCGACCGCATCGCTGATCGTCCACCCTGAGATGTCGATCGGGGTAGCACCGAAATTGACGAGTTCCACGAATTCGTCCTCCGAGGTGTCGACGGTACCGTCACCGTTCGCATCACCGGCCGCTGCGTCAGGGTCGGCCAGGAACTCGTTGATGGCGATATCGGGCAAGGGTTCGCACACAGGTGCGCTGCCGCTCACCACCAGAGCATTGCATGGAGAGGTGAACGTGACATTGTACGCATCCGCTTCATCGATCCCGGTGATGGTGATCGTTCCTCCGTTGTCCTCCGCAGGGTCATCGCCACCGATCGATCCGGAGCCGCTGTTGTTCACCACGGTGGTCCCGGCATCCACACCGGTATATGGTATCGATAGGTCATAGGTGTCGCCGGGGCCGCTGGTGACCGTGAAGCACACCGCACTCTCCGTGCCCAAGGTTATGCCGCATCCGCCCGGGAGCGTGCCCGTAAGGGTCACATCGTCAACCCGGAACTGGGGCCCAACCGTGGCCGTGTTGGTCCAACGGAATTGTACGCTCGGGGCTGCTGGAATGGTACCTCCGGTAATGTCCACCGAACGCCAATTCGCTGTACCCGACCCGGTGGCCTGTGGAGGGAATGTCAAAGTGGTCCACGCCACCCCGTCCGTGCTCGCCTCCACGAGCAATTCGGTCATATCGGAGCTAGTGGAATTCTTATGGGCACCGAAGGACAGTGCGAGACCCGTATATCCCGTGGTGGAAACACCGCTGATGGTGAATGTCCTTCCGTAGGTAAGGAACACGTTTCCGCTACCGCTCGAACCTGTATAGCCGGACGATGCAGTCGAGGTCCGCACATCACCCGTTCCGGTGTACGTGTAAGTCGCGGAATTCTGGAATCCGTTGTTTCCGTCGTGGGTCGTGATCGCGGTGGTCCCACCGGGTGTACCCATGTTCTCGGAGAAGACCGTGACCTGGGCCATGGATGCAGTAGAAAGTGTGCCCATGCACAAATAAAGACCGAGGCGGGCAACGGTGCTATGGACCAAATTGGAACGTCCCCTTCCAGGGTGGTGTGATGACTCTTTCATACGAATTCGGTTTAGAGGTTCTGTCAAAGGTGCGGAGGTCATATTTCCTGAACGTGTACGCTGATCAAACTTAACGATGATCGCTGGCCGGACCTAACATCAAGGGATCCTTCTATTATCTAATTTGCTCGGGCCAAACCAACTACCATGCGTCAACTACCCATACTCCTTGTCCTACTCTTCTCGGTCGAGGTCTCCGCGCAACAGGTGCTCCTCAATGAGGACTTCGAGGTCCCAACCAATGTCTTCACCCTCAATACCACCGACGTGTCTTCTTCCACCGGAGGTGCGAACACATGGTTGGTGAACGATGTCTACGCTGGTGGTAATGGCCTCGCCGACTGTTTGGGTTTCGAGATCCCCTTTACCATACCGACCACTGCGGGCCAACCCGCCGGGGTCTCATCGGCCAACGGCTACTACATGCACACGGCCAGCACGCAGGCCATCAATAGCGGGGTGCTTTGTTGCTCCTTCGGTGCGGCGGATGGCTTTTGCACGGACCCCGGCAACCACTTCACGCGCATGTCCACGGATGTGAGCACGCTGGGGCTCTCCAACATCACCCTTTCCTTCTGGTGGATATGTCAAGGAGGATCCGCCAATTATGGCGAGGTGTATTACAGCATTGATGGTGGCACCAACTGGACCTTGGTCTCCACCCCGATCGCGCAATACCGGAACTCGTCCGTATGGGTCCAGCAGAGCATCACGCTGCCTGCCTTCGCCGAACAGGCCACGCTGCGCTTCGGGTTCCGTTTCGTGAACGGCACCGCCTTCAGCGCGGCCGATCCCGGTTTCGGTCTCGATGATATCCGGATCACGGCGGAAGGTGCCATCCCGGCCACCGTCTCCACCGGTGCGATGCCGAACACGGCCTACTGCGAGGGCGCATCCTTCGCGCTGCCCTATACGGCCGAGGGGCAGTTCGGTGCAGGGAACACCTTCAGCGTGGAACTGTCCGATGCGAGCGGTGATTTCTCCGCGCCCCTCACGATCGGTTCGGTGGTCTCTGGCACCTCTGGATCCATCACCTGCATGCTGCCCATGGGATTTGAGGCCGGCAGCGGTTACCGGGTGCGTGTGGTGTCCTCGACACCGGCCGTGATCGGTGATCCCAACGCGTTGGACATCGCGATCTCGATCCCACCGAGCGCAGGCGAAGGAAACACCGTGCAGGCTTGTTCCAGCGATGCCGCGTTTTCCTTGTTCGAGGCCCTCGAAGGCACACCCGACGATTGCGGTACCTGGTCGGGGCCGAGCCCGGTGTTAGGGGGCATGTTCGATCCAGGTACCATGGCCGCGGGGCTGTACGTGTACACCACCAACTGTCCCGGACCTTGTCCGCAGGACCAGGCCACCGTAACGGTATCCCTGTTCTCAGCGGCCAACGCCGGTGCCGATGTGCAGGCGGATATCTGTGGGGACGATGCCGGGTTCTCGCCCTATCAATACCTCGATGGAGGGTCGACCACCGGCCAGTTCTTCTATGAAGGACAGCCGTTCCCGCTTCCCGATTTCTCGGTACCGGGCACCTATGGATTGGACTACGTGGTGGCTGGTACTTCCCAATGTCCTGCGGATTCGGCGACCTTGGTCTTCACGGTGATCGCACCCGCCAACGCCGGTACCAGTCTGAACTACACGTTGTGCATCAATGATGATCCGGTGGAGCTGTTCTCCTTGTTGGGGAATGCGGACGAAGGTGGCGAATGGACAGACCCTTCCGGCGGGCCCTTCAACGGAACCCTTGTTCCGGCCACCGGCCAATCCGGCTTGTACACCTATACGGTAACGGGCGAGGAGCCGTGCGGCGATGCACAGAGCTTCGTCGCGCTCGTGATCGACCCTTGTGCAGGGATCGGCGAACACGGTGTTGGCAGCCTGCAGCTCGAGTGGGGCGGTCAAGTGGGGTCGGAGCAGGTCATCGTATTGGATGTGGAGGATCGCGTGCGCATGGTGCAGGTGTTCGACGCGGTGGGTCGATCCATCATCGACCCGGTTTTCACGCAGCAAAGCGGTCGGGTCAATGTCGATCTGTCCACGGCCGCTGCCGGTCTGTATTCGTTGGTGGTGACCATGGATGATCATCGCATTGGCACGGTACGCGTATACCAACAACGATAGTCGACCCTGTGCATAAGATGTGCAAAAGGCACGGCCTCGAATGGCCCATCCCACTGCGCCACACGGATACATTCGTAGCTGTCGAACGTTCTTTTCCGGTATGCCTCAAGGGTGACCATTGGTGCAAACGATGTGTGCGTAGGCTACGCGATAAGTGTGGCCGGGTCTGGTAAGAGGCCTTGCACGCGCATGTCGTCGATCGCACGCCAGTCAGGCGATCAGCACACGGGTCCGATCGATCGTTCTTCACGAGGGGCATCGGTCGAAGCACGGAGATGGATAACGACGATCCATCAGGGCCAAGGCCCGAAATGGAATGGAGCGGGGATCGCCGAAAGGGTGGTCCCCGCTTCTCCGTTCAGCACCTTTCCGTACCCGGCGTTCGGCGCGTAGGTGAACACACGAGAACACGATCGATCGTGCATAAGTGCGATCCATGCGTTCGGGAATACGCTTCGGCCTGCGGATAGATTTGGGCCACAACGTTCATTGACCGCATGAAGAAAGCAGACCGAAAGATCTTCGTACTGGATACCTCTGTGATCCTGTACGACCACTCGGCCATCGAGAATTTCGAGGAGCATGATGTGGCCATCCCGATACAAGTCCTTGAAGAGCTCGATACGTTCAAGAAAGGCAACGATACCATCAATTTCGAGGCGCGAGAGTTCATCCGCCACCTCGACGACATAGCGAAGAGCGACGTCCTTACGGACTGGCAGCCCTTGAACGGGGCCACACACGGCGCGTTCAAGGTCGTGGCCAAGCACGAGCTCAACGGCGTGGACGCCACCAAGGTGTTCCAGGATAGCAAGAACGACCATCAGATCCTGAACGCCACGCTCACCATCAAACGCCAGAACCCCGGGCGCAAAGTGGTACTGGTGTCCAAGGATATCGCCTTGCGCCTGAAAGCGAAAAGCCTGGGCATCATGGCGGAGGACTACCTCACGGGGAAGATCCGCGATGTGCGGGACAAGCTGTACACGGGCCGCACCGTGGTGGAGGATTTCAACGAAGAGGCCATCGATGACCTCTTCGCGAACGGCAGGACGGCCGTGGAGGACCTCGGCATGGAGCGCCCGAGCGGCAACCACTTCTTCATCCTCAAGCACAAGAAGAAGAGCATCCTCGCGAAGTTCGATCCGCGCACCGGCACCGTCGATCGCGTGGAGAAGCACAGCGTCTTCGGCATCAGCCCCAAGAACGCCGAACAGGCCCTGGCCATGAGCGCCTTGATGGATCCGGAGATCAAGTTGGTCACCATGCAAGGTGCGGCCGGTACGGGCAAGACGCTTCTTGCCTTGGCCTGCGCCCTGGAGCAGCGGCGCGAGTATCGCCAGATCTACGTCACACGGCCCGTGGTGCCCTTGAGCAACAAGGACATCGGCTACCTGCCCGGCGATATCCAAAGCAAGTTGGATCCGTACATGCAACCGCTGTGGGACAACCTGAAGTTGATCAAGGGGCAGTTCGAGAAACACGATGGCACGCCCAAGCGCATCGATGAGATGCTCGAGAACGAGAAGATCTCCATCGCTCCCTTGGCCTATATCCGTGGTCGCAGCCTCAGCAATATCTTCTTCATTGTGGATGAAGCCCAGAACCTGACGCCCTTGGAGATCAAGACCGTGATCAGCCGGGCAGGGGAAGGCACCAAGATCGTCTTCACCGGCGATATCCACCAGATCGATACGCCATACTTGGATACGGAAAGCAACGGTCTCAGCTACTTGATCGACAAGGCGAAAGGCGATCCGCTCTTCGCGCACATCACCTTGGAGAAAGGGGAGCGCAGCCCGCTCGCCAACTTGGCCAACGAGTTGTTGTAGGGGTAGTTGTCAGTTGTCAGGAATGCTTGCGAGGCGGGAGGACCGGTGTTGGTCTTCCCGCCTTTGTGCGTTGGGTGGTCTGTTGTTGGTTGTCAGGAATGCCAAGCACGCGACATGGCTGGGTTTGATGGAACGCAGATCACGCAGAAAGAGTGGATGTACGCTGTTCATGCAGATAGGCCATTAGTGAACACGAGTCCGCGCTTGCCCGCTGCCACCAAGGAGCCTAACAACTGACAACGAACAACTGACAACTGGCTCCCAAGGAATGCAAGGCACGCGACATGGCTGTGTGGCCCTCTTGGGACGTCATTCCGGGCTCGACCCGGAATCCCGATCTCAATAGCCGGGTATCCAACAAGTCCAACACAACGCACTCGTCAAACCGGAATGGGCCGCAGGACCATATCCGGAGACCCAACAATGCCAGGTGCCTGAGTTGAACGTCGAATCCCTCGCGCACAAGTGCCGGAATGGGCACCGGGCCTACCACCAAGGAGCTTAACAACGGACAACGAACAACCAACAACTCCCCCTCAGAACAGCTCCTCCACCTCGATGAACTGGAAGTCCAGTCGGAAGAGGCTCTGGTAGTCCTTGCCGGTCTCGGCCATCTCCTCATCGCCGGTCTCGTAGTGCCAGTTCACTTGCACGTGCTGGCCACGCTCGGTCACCGCATCCAAGCGGGAGAAGATGTTGTACAGGTGCTTCGAAGAGCTGGTGTCCAGGTAATCCAGCTTCATGTTCACGGTGGTCTCTTCCTGCGGCTTGGCGATGTATTCCTCCAGCCAACTGTACACCTTGGAATAGAACTGCTCCGAATTCGGCGGAAGTGATCGACCGATGAACTCCAGCACACCATGGTCAAGATCAAGGTCGATCTGTGGCGAGGTCTCGGTACGATCGATGTGGAAGTGCTTTTCGGCCATGGTCGGTGTGTGCCTCCAAAGGTGGCGCACAACACCCGGCCACCGACAAGAGGTCGGGATCGGTGATCAACATGTGGAGGTGGAATACCGCGGCCTGGTCGGACGCCTTGGAGACCCCCACTACTCCAGCACCACCCGTTCGTGCTGCACCCCTTCCGGGCTCGTGAAGCGTATGGTGTAGGTGCCCCTTCCGAAGCGGCTCAGGTCCACCTCTTCCAAGGTAGCGCCGGTGGGTAATGGGCGCTGGTACAGCAGGCGGCCCATGCTGTCGAATACCGAGTAGTAGCTCTGGGCCATCAAGGGATCGGGGAACTCCACGGTAAAGTGGCCTGTGGTGGGGTTGGGGCGGATCACGGGCCTTCGAGCTTTGCTCGCAGAAGGCAACAGGCCGGTGGAAAATCCATTGCAGAAATCGTAAATGGTTGGAACCGGAGGAACGGAGTCACGAACAAAGACGGGATGCACGGTAACCCCATCTATCGGCGTAAGGGTGAAGCTGCTGTCGGTCGGGAAAAGATCCACCACTTCCACCGCGTGGTATCGATCATAGCAGCCGAAATCACCGAACTGATCGGACTTTATCAGGAAGGGAAGTCCTGAATTCCCCCCCGGTAGATTGCCAAAGACCATGCCAGCCATCATGTACCCACCATCGGAATATTCCAAAAGGGATAAGGGATAGTAGCTGTATCCGATCCTCCCCACCGAACCGGTCCACAGTGTATCGCCGTTCAGGTCGGTCTTCATCAAGAACGGCCTATATGGCTGATGATAGCCAGGAACCGCCAGACCAGCCACCACGGCATAGTTCCCATCCAAGGTGCGCCGCGCATGTGATGGTTTATGCGTATACCAGTAGTACGGTGCACTGTCATAGCCCCGGCACCATTGCACCGCACCCGTTCCGTTCAGCTTCATCATAAAGAGCTTGGGTTGGAAAGAAGCAGGGTTCGGTGCAAAGCCGTTGGTGGAAGAGGTGCTATCCGTGTATCCCGTAACAACGAACGAGCTATCCGACTCGATCAGGACATCGTGGATCATGCCCCGTGGACGGATGTAGCTCTTGCACCACAGGAATTCACCATCGGCGGTCATTCGAGCCACTGTAGCTCCAGCAGTATCCATGCTGATCCCAGCGATCAGGTCGCCACCAGGGAGTTCCTTGATAAAGTGGAACCCACCCTGGTTCGGGAAGCGTTTGGCCCAACCAGGTTCGCCGGTGCTGTCAGTGAGAATTGCAAAGAAGCCCTTATCTCGGGTACCCCAAGTGATTATTTCTTGAGTTCGAGTGATGGACAGGTCACCGGCGCTCATCAAGCAAGGCTGGTCCTCAAATACATAGTGTTTGGCCCAAAGGATATTGCCCTGTGAGTCCATTCTTCCCAAGGTTGGGTATTCGTACTTGGACCCAGAATTGGATCCACACTGGTCCTTGCGATATGCGCTGGAGAAGTAGAATACACTATCTTGATACGGTCTTATCGACCGAAAGCCCCAAAGCGTGTCTAGCGAGTAAGACCGGATATGCATGAAAGCACCATCAGGGGCCAAAATGGATATGCCTAATGCACCAGAGAAGCCGAAATGGATGTTCCCATTGGGGAATTCGTGCAGATTGGCCTTGGGCATCAATCCACCCCGGAACACGTGTTGGAAGGTCGGCTGGGCAAGCGTGACGCAGGGCCATGCCAGCAGTCCGATGATGAGTAAACGAACGCGCCTCATGGCCATACTTCTTTGCAGCCTCGAAGCCGCGATCTCTGCTCCCCGCAGTTCGTACCCCATGGATACCAAGATAGCGGGCCGCAACGCGTTTCGATCACCCGCTTGCAACTTTCCCTCAAACGTACCTGTGCTCTTGGTGGGCAGTGAGCATGCCAACCCCCACTACTCCAACACCACCCGTTCGTGGTGTACCCCATCGGGGTTCGTGAAGCGTATGGTGTAGGTGCCACGCCCGAAGCGGCTCAGGTCCACCTCTTCCACGGTAGCCCCGGTGGGTAAGGGGCGCTGGTACA
>JAGQVV010000073.1:24054-24810 GCA_020437805.1 Flavobacteriales bacterium | reverse complement strand
TTGTAATTGATGAACAGGTCGAGGTACTCGTCCAACGCCTCCTTGGTAACGAGCGCTTCCTTGTTGTTCTTCTTATAGATCGCCTCGAACTCGGAACGCAGCACCTTTTGCCCGTCGACGGTCATTATCACTGGATCCTTGATCGCTTCCTGTGCGATGGCTCCTTGGGTAAGACAAAGGGCGAGCGCCCATCCGACGATTCCGTACTTCTTCATTGAACGATGCATTCGTGATCTCAACGACCCGATCCATGTAAGCTCCTCGGGTTCAAGGGTCGCAAATGTAACCGATCGCCCCGCCGGAACGCATGGCCCGATACCGTTAAAATGATCGAAGTTGAGAGGCTCAGATGTGGCTGTAGTTCGGGGCCTCTCGCGTTACTTGGACATCATGAGGGTGGCTCTCGCGCATCCCTGCCATGGTGATCCGGATGAATTTCGCTGCACGCAAGGCCTCCACGTTCTTGGCTCCGCAGTAACCCATTCCCGCTCTGAGGCCACCGACCAGTTGGTGTACGACCTCGGCCAGCTTGCCCTTGTACGGCACCCGCCCGCTGATCCCTTCCGGCACGAGCTTCTTCACGTCATCCTCCAGGTCCTGAAAATACCGGTCCTTGCTTCCTTGTTGCATTGCCTCGATGGACCCCATACCTCTATATGTCTTGAATCGCCGCCCTTCGTAGATGATCGTTTCTCCTGGGCTCTCCTCCACCCCGGCGAACATGCTCCCGATCATGACGGTGCTGGCACCTGCCGC
>JAGQVV010000073.1:0-23944 GCA_020437805.1 Flavobacteriales bacterium | reverse complement strand
ACACCTGCGATGACCCGTGTGGTGCAGATGCTTCCGGGGCCGATGCCCACTTTAACGGCATCCGCTCCGGCCTCCACCAAGGCCAAAGCAGCCTCAGCGGTGGCGATGTTACCCACGATCACATCCACGGAAGGCAGTTCACGTTTCACCACGCGCAACATATCCAGAACACCTTTGCTATGACCATGGGCCGTATCGATCACCAAGGCGTCCACCCCGGCTTCCACCAAGGCCCGTGCTCGTTCCAGGGTATCACCGGTAACACCGATGGCAGCAGCAACACGAAGTCTACCGTGGCGGTCCTTGCATGCGTTGGGACGTTGTTTGAGCTTGATGATGTCCTTGTATGTAATAAGACCTACAAGCTTGCCATCCGTGTTCACAACGGGAAGCTTCTCGATCTTGTGGCCTTGCAGGATCTCTTCCGCTTGGGCCATGGTCGTATCCGGCTTGGCGGTGATGATGTTGGACGTGGTCATGATCTCCGCAACAGGCCGTCCCATCTTCTTTTCGAACCGAAGATCCCTGTTCGTGACGATCCCGACCAGATGGTCATCCCCATCGATGACGGGGATCCCACCGATGCTATGCTCGGCCATGAGCCGCAGGGCATCGCCGACCACGGCATCCCGATCGAGCTTCACCGGATCCAGGATCATGCCACTTTCGGATCGTTTTACACGCCGCACCTCCGCAGCCTGCTCCCCGATCGACTGGTTCTTGTGGACCACCCCGATACCACCTTGCTGGGCTATGGCGATGGCCAGCTCGGCACCGGTCACGGTGTCCATCGCTGCGGAGACCACAGGGATGTTGAGAACGATGTTACGCGTGAATTGCGAGCGGATATCGACCTCACGCGGGAGTACTTCGCTGTATCCGGGGACCAGCAGCACATCATCGTACGTGAGTCCTTCGCCGGTGAACTTGGAAGAGACGGTCAGGCCGTTCTCTTGGGGGCGGTCCGAGGGCTTCCTCGGAGGGGCGGCAGTGGATCGTTCCATGCACAAAAGTACACAGTCGATCGATCAATCCATCAATCCTGTGCCGTGAGCATGGTCACGGTCCCCCTCTTCTCAAAGACACGACCCGCGCCATCCCTGTAGTTGCAGTAGTATCCGTACACACCTATCGGGACCAATCTTCCACCCACCGTTCCATCCCAGGCTTCATCGCGGTCGTTGGTGGTCCATACGACCTGCCCCCAGCGATTGATGATGCTTAATTCATACGCCTCAACATCCGCGTATGCCAGTTCGGGGCGGAAGACCGGATTCGCACCACCCACCACGAAGGCATTGGGAATGTACACCAGGTCCTCTTGAACGGCACACACAACGTTGCTTTCGGAAGTCGCATCGATACCGGAAGGATTCCCTTGTTCCACCGCCTGGACGTAGTAACAGAACCGACCGGACGTGGCCGTGTACAAGGACACATCATCGTCATATTCCCAAGGGTCGGACGGCATGGTACCGAGGATCGCGAATTCCGAGGCTTCGACACTTCGGTAGACCACGTGACCTAGGACGAAACCCGCCCACTGCGCGTAGCCGCTCCATTCCAGCTCATTGTATCCTGTAAGTTGCGGTGTAGCCTTGAGGACGATGTTCCCTCCAATGTTGCTGGTCAACGCATCATTGCCGCAGTCATCAACCACCACCACACGATAGCGGTAGCCGACGGAGCCAGGCTCGACCTCCTCATCAATGAAGGTGAGCAATGAAAAGGGGCCAGTTGGTCGGTAGTCGATCGCTTCAAAGGGTGCGCCGTTGTCCGATCGTTCCAAGCGGTAACCTTGGACGGTCGCCGTGGCATCAACACTGTCCAGAATGATAATGCTTTCTTCTCCGGAAACCGTAACGGTCCGGATATAATTGAATTCCGGAAGTCCCGGATAGTCAGTGTCCACACATGTTCGGTTCGAGAGCGCGTTGATGGGAGCACCATCCTGGGAGGCTCGAACCGCGTAGCAATAGGTCCTGAACGGTTCGACCTCATGAACGTACGTTGTCGTGGTCCCATCGGTACTGATAAGCAGGCTCCAAGGTCCGCCGTCCACTTGGAACAGGATATCGTGAAGGGCGGTCGGCCAACCAACGTACGCGGTCCAATCCAAAGTGACGCGTGCTGCGCATTCGTCATAGCCATGTGACAGGAACATACTGGTGTGCAAGGGACGTGTAGCGCTCGTGTTCGGGCTGGGCGGGTCACCCACTTCGCAAGTATCGAAAGCGGCAACAGTGTAGGACTCGAAGCCCAGATCGGCCTCACTGTCCTCCCATTCGAAGCTCGTGGAGTTCCGTCCGAAGACCGTATCGATGACCACGGTTCCACCGGGTGCATTGAACACGATGATGTACCCGTCGGTATCCTCTTCAGGACTCGCCCCCCATTCCACGGTGGCAAGGCCGGTCAGGGTATCGACGGTGACCGCGACGATCTCGGGCGAGGTCGGTGGAGTGACATCCTCGAAGACATCGCCATTCCGGTTACTGAAGGATGTGCAAGCACCTTGGTCCTGTCGTTCGACACGGAAGGTCAAGGAATCCTCGCACACGGACACCACGTGCTGATAAGCGAATATGTTGGAGGCCACACTGTCCAGGATGGTCCAAGTGCCTACCGGATACTCCATCCAAACAATGAACGAGTCATTGGCCGTGGGTGCAGGTGCAAGCGCGTTCCATGATAGGTCCGCACTGCCGAGCGGGGTGCTTTGGAACACCTGCAGGAACATGGTCGATACCGTGTCGCTCGGAACCGAGGTCTCGGGGGACGGACCCGCCGTGATGCTGACCATGTAATAAAAGCGTGGGCCGGTGCCCGCATCCGCTCCTACATGAAGCGTGGTCGTCTGTGCGTATGCTCCAATAGTGGACAAGAGGTTGAAGGGGCCTGCCGCGGCATTGGCGGCAAAGATCCGATAGGACCCGAACTCGCCCCCTGGATCGGCAGGCGGGGTCCATTCAAGGGTCACATCGCCATTGACGTCCACTGAAGCGCAGCGCAAGACCGGGGGGTCCAGTGCGCCTATCGCCGCACCGGAGCACAGTATGAACGCCGCGAACAATGCACTCTTCGCGCAGCGACCTATCTTATCCATGAGGCACTTGGACGGTGTCAACTCCATGAATAGACGTATCACACAGGAGAATTGTTGTCGGACCGGGATCCTTGTCCATCGAATCGTGGGAAAGCGCCGAGTTCCTCCAGGGCCTCATGGTATTCGGTCATGATCTCATCCACGATCGCTGCGGCCGGCATGATGCGATCGATCCGACCGCTGACCTGACCGATCTCCAATTCACCTTGATCAAGATCACCTTCGAACATGCCTTTCTTCGCACGGGCCCTACCCAACAACTCCTTGAGCGCCTCCTTGTCCGCACCTGCCGTATAGGCTGATCTGACCTGATCAAAGAACTTGTTGCGCAGCAGGCGCACAGGAGCCAACTCCTTGAGGGTCAGCATCGTTTCCCCTTCACCGGCATCCGCCACGCGTTGTTTGAAGCGAACATGGGCCGAGGATTCTTCGGAACAAACGAATCGGCTTCCCACTTGCACCCCATCGGCCCCGAGTACCATGGCGGCCAACATCGATCGCCCGTCCGCGATACCTCCTGCAGCGATCACCGGTATCGAAAGCGCATCCTTCACCATGGGGATAAGGACCAATGTGGTGGTCTCCTCCCTGCCGTTATGTCCGCCGGCCTCGAAACCCTCTGCCACTACGGCGTCCACCCCAGCGGCTTGGGCCCGCAAGGCGAATTTCACACTGCTCACCACATGGACCACGGTTCGACCGGCCTCTTTTAGTTGAGCCGTCCATGTAGCCGGGTTACCAGCCGATGTGAACACGATCGGCACATCCTCCTCGATCATCGTACGGATATGGTCCTCGACGGCAGGGTACAACATGGGTACGTTCACTGCGAATGGTCTATCCGTGGCCGCTTTGCACTTTCTCACATGCTGCCGGAGCACCTCAGGGTACATGGAACCCGAACCGATGATGCCCAAACCACCGGCATTGCTGACCGCTGATGCCAGTTCCCAACCTGAGCACCAGATCATTCCGGCCTGGACCAAGGGGAACCTGATGCCGAAAAGTCCCGTAATACGGTTCTCGCTTCGCATTGAGCGCCAAAAGTACCCGCTAAGGGGCGTTCAACCACCCTACATTGCGGATCCGTCCAGGTTGTTGATATCCCGGTCGAACGATGCCAAATACCAAGTCGATCTTTCTTATGTTTGCCCGATGGTACGAGACGTGCCATCAAACGTCATGAGCTTGAAAACATTGCGCATAGCGATCCTGATCGGAGCCAGTGCCCTCGCGGGCACGCAGGCCTCGGCACAGTATGCATGGGATTTCGGCATCCACATCGGTGGGGCGAACTACCTCGGCGAAATGGGAGGAACGGACCAACCCCGCAGGGACTTCGTGTGGGACATGAAACTGAGCCAGACACGTTTCGCTTTCGGCACGTTCGCTCGTCGCAAGGTGAACCGTTTGATCTCCATCAACGCGGGATTGATGTATCTGCGGATCCAAGGCGCCGATGAACTGTCCACATACCGCCCACGCGTCGGCCGCAATTTGAACTTCCGGAACGACATGTTCGAGTTTTATGCTCGCCCTGAGTTCACGATCTTCCAAGACAATGACCTTGGTGGTCGCGGTCGTTACCGTTTGGACTTCCGCTTGTTCGGTTACTTGGGCATTGCGGCCTATTACAGCAATCCGAAAGGACAGTTGGATGACGGCACAGGGCGACAAGGTGATTTCTATGCTTTGCAGCCCCTCAACACGGAATTGGCGGATTACTCACGTTTCGGAGTGGCGATCCCGGCCGGTATCGGGTTCCATTTCACCCAACGCCGTCGTCATCGCTTCGGGATGGATATGGGGTGGCGTACGACCTTCACGGACTATTTGGATGATGTCAGCACGACATACAAGGACCCGAATACCTTGCCTGAAGGCGTTGGTGGGCTCTCAGCGGATTTTGCCGACCAGAGTTGGGCCGCTCTGGACCGGGACCCAACGCTACCTGGAGCCGGGAACTATGGCTACTATTTCGGTGGCTCGGGCGACTCCCCGAAAAAGGAGAATGTTCGAGGGGACCCCACCCATAACGACAGCTATCTGACCCTGACCTTCACCTACAGTTACGTGCTTCGCGGGCAGTCCAACTTCTATCGCCAGCGCTACAATTGGATGCGTGGCAACAAGCGCGTGGGTCGAAAGTCACGTGCCAAGTTCTGATCCCCGGATCGGTGGATCCGATGATGAAAGGGAGGCCTCGGCCTCCCTTTTATCCTTGATGCGGGATCAATCCTCGAGTCCGTGGCGTTCGATCCAGTCCTCCAGGACCACAAGGGACCATAAACGGGCCCAGTTCACCCTTGGGTCCCGGTCAAGGAAACGCCTCCACTGAGCGTCGATCGTTCCTGAACGGAACATGGAACGCTTCCCAAGCCTCTCCAAACGATCCGCACAAAAGTCCCGCAGGTCCTCCCGCATCCATAATTCCCATGGCAATGTGAATCCCATTTTGGGGCGATCCACGACCTCCCTTGGCAAAAGGTCCCCGAGTGAATCCACCAACAGCTTTTTCGGCTGATGCGGGTATTTGTCGACATCCTTTACGGCGAGGACATAATCGACCAGATCGTGGTCAAGAAAGGGTACGCGAACCTCCAAGGCATGCGCCATGCTCATCTGGTCCGTATCACGCAAGAGGATATCCTGCAGATAAGTACCCAATTCGCCTAATGAGACCTGGCTCAACAATGGAAGTGTATGGCCGTTATCATGCCTGACCATCCTCTCCATTTCCACTGCCACAGCATTACGAGGCAGGGTGTCCTGTTGAAGCATTTCGACCAACTCCCGGTCGGTTCGTACAAGTCTCGAGATAGGAAATGTGTCATCCACAGAAAACGCACCTAGCCGCAGGAGCTCACCGAGCTTGGCGCTCGAGACACCTGGTTTCGATGCTTGGATGAGCTTTGCCAGGACGACTCTTATGCCCAACGGGAACTGCGTGATCCACCGTCGCTGCCATAGGGCCAAGGTGCGCGTGAATACCGGATAGCCTGCGAAGATCTCGTCACCGCCCAGGCCGCTCAGGGCCATGGTGATCCCTGCAGCCTTCGTGACCTTGCTGACCACATATGTGTTGGGTCCATCCGCACTGGGGTGGTCCATTGCCGCCAGGGCATTCGGTAGCTCCTGCAGCATGTCCGATGGTCGAAGCCGAATAGCGGTGTGCCGTGTGCTGAACTTCTTTGCAATGATCCGCGCGTACCGTTCCTCGCTGAATTCCTCTTCTTCGAACACCACAGAGAACGTATGCACAGGCGAGGTACTGGCTTGCGCCATGAGCCCTACCACGGCACTTGAGTCGATCCCGCCGGAAAGAAAGGCTCCAAAGGGTACATCTGCCACCAAGCGTTTTTCCACCGCCTTTCCAAGGCGTTCACGGACCTCTGAATGCACACGGGACAACGGGCCTGGTTCCCCGTGTGTGAGCGCTGCGGCGACTGGATCGTACCACCGTTCCTCCTGGATCTCCTGGTCCGAGATCCGTTGCCAATGACCGGCCTTCAGCATGGTAACGTCGCGCACGATCGTTCGCGGGGCGCGGACGGTCTGGTAGCGCAGCAGATCGACCAACCCCTCCGGGTCGATGCGACGAGGCACCAGTCCGGATGCCAGAACAGCGCGCACTTCCGAGGCGAAGAGCACGTGCTTATCGTTCCGGAACAGGTAAAGAGGTTTAATGCCGAAACGGTCCCTGGCCAAGAAGAGTTCTTCCTTTTCCGCATCCCAAACGGCAAAGGAGAACATACCTTCCAAACGACCAAGGCATTCCGCCCCCCAAGCGATGAAGGCATGCAGGAGGACCTCCGTATCCGAGTTGGTGCGGAACGTCACCGTTCGCTCCAACTCGGCGCGCAAGCTGCGGTAATTATAGATCTCTCCGTTGAACACCATCACGTACCTACCATCAGGGTCGTGGAACGGTTGGTCGGAAGCTGGTCCGAGGTCGATAATGCCAAGCCTGCGATGACCGAGCACCACATTGGAACCGCGCCATACTCCGGCAGCGTCAGGACCGCGATGCGCCATGGCATCGTTCATCGTCCCTGCGACCGCCTCTGGATCAGGCAGTCCTTCGATGCCGAATATGCCCGAAATGCCGCACATCAGCGGGTCACCGCGGTGCCCTCCAATATCCGCTCCAATCCGGTCCGCAGCGGAAGCAGGTCACGGCCCAACAGCTTGTTCATGCGCGTGACATCGGGCATCCGGCGGGTCATATCCCCTTCCTCCAACGGCGGTAGATGTACGATGCGCGAGCTGCTTCCCGTGATCTCTATGATCAGTTCGGCCAGCGCCTTGATCGTGAGTTCCTGATCGGATCCGATGTTGACCACATCATTCATCACCTCTCGCCGATGATACGCCGCAAGGCAAGCATCGATGTTGTCGTCGATGTAACAGAACGTCCTTGTCTGCAGCCCATCGCCGAAGAGGGTGATATCCTCGTTCCCAAGCGCCGCGCGAAGGAACTTGGCCACCACGAAGTCCTTGCTCTGCTTCGGACCGTAGGTATTGAAGAAACGGAAAATGGTGTAATCGAGGCCGAACTCCTTGTGGTAGGACCGCAGGAAGGCCTCGCCGATGTTCTTGACAATGGCGTAGGGCAGTTTCGAGTTCAACGGCGTTGTGCGCTCGTTCTGAGGGATCTCCACAGGTTCGCCATACACCTCGCTGCTGCTGGAGAAAAGGACCCGCTGGACGCCCGTATTCTTCGACAGCCCCAAAATGTTCCGGATCCCATCGATGTCGCGGAGGACCATCACGGGGTTGTCCGTGGTGCGCTTCACGCCGACCACTGCGGCATAGTGGAACACGTGATCGAAGCGGTAGGCATAGAACACACCGCTTATGTCCTCGAAGTGGTTCACATCGCACTTGATGAAGTGCAGGTTCTTGTGCCCTGGAGAAGTGATCTTGGCGATGTCACCAGTGAGCAGATTGTCCACAACAACGACCTCATTCTTGGGGTCGTCCGCCAATTTGAGCGCCAGATCGCTCGCTATGAATCCGGCTCCGCCGGTGACCAGGATACGTGCCATACAGGGTGGTTCTCTTCGTCGGTAAAGCTATGGTACGGAAGGTTGGTGCGCTCCAGGTCGGCAACACTTGAACAAGGGACGAACAGTGCTGCCTCGGGCTGCCACTTTCGACCAGTGATCACCATCTCCGCACCGCAGCCCTCAACAGGATCAGGACCACCATCGCCACCACAAAGCCATACCAGAACGAGGGGTAGCCAAGGTTCTTCTTGATCAGGTACGGCAGGATGCGCCAACGGAAAGGAGCCTTGGACCGTTGGTGCTCCTTCCACCATTCCACACCGTGCCTTTCCACCTTCTCAACAGAAAGGCCGGTGAGGGACAGTGCCGACCAGCGGATCCCCGACCTCCCAACATCGGCGATAAGCAGGGCGTCCCGCAACTCCCCACGAATGGCGCTCTGGACATACGTGATATGTTCTTCGTGGGGCTGGAAGAAGATGCTGGCAGGGGCACGCCCGGCCATGCTTCCGCTGATCCAGAATACTTCGGCCTTCCGGGCCATGCGTTGCAACAACGGCAAGACATCCTTGTTGAAATTGCACCCGGTCAATGAACGCGTGTTGTTCAGGAAGAGGTCTCCGTATAGCGGTTCCTCCTCGGACCATACTGGCCTATGGCTGAAGATGAACACATGACGGACCATGCCTTGGGCGACCTCCTCGGCGATGTCCACGATCGCGTCCAGTTGGTCGCCCTTGATGTTGCTGTTGTTCCTTTCGGTGTCCAGAAGAAGGATGCGGTCCTGCCCCATCGCGATCCGGACCGGCATTATCGCACCGGACCGATAGGCCTTGCCCTCGAGATCATGGTTGCCGGGTGCGTTGAACAAGGCCAAGTCCAGCCGGCTGAAGAACGAACGCGCGTAGCGAGCGCTATCGAGATCAGGCTGTAGGAACAGATCGCCCGTGCTAAGCATCAGGTTGGCGCCCAACGCATTGATCGTATCGAGGTTGGCAAGGAGAGTGGGTGATGGATAGCCTGATCGGTCGCTGCTTGAGCCATGGAAATGACCGCCAATCAGCAAGCGATACCCCCCCATGCTATCGGGCGGTACCACGGACTTGCCTGTGAACGGAGAGACCTGGGCCGTGGCCACCGCCGGCAATAGTCCGATCACAAGGAGCAACCTCGACCTCATGGCTTTTCCTTGCTGGTATTGGTGTTGGCAGCTATCGTCCTCCCATCCATCGACACCTCGTTCCCTTTACCGATCCGGAAGGCCTCTGGCAACCCCTCCACCTTCACCCCTTTCAGCATCACCGTCGAAGGTCCGTGCCTATCATGCTTGGCTTCCACATCCACGCCATGACCCTCCGTGGCCACCAGCGCGCCTCCCCTGTATCCGACCTTCGCACCTTCCGAAACGTGCAGCGCATCCTTTGACGAGAACACCTTCGAACCGGTCACGGTAACGGCTGCAGCCTCATCCAACTTGAGCCCCATTCCGCGTGCACCTTCCACGGAGAGACCAGTAACCGTACATGCACCACCCTTGATCGAAAGTGCATCATCCCTCGCACCGAGCATGGTCAGGCCGGCAAGCTCGTTACGGGCATAAGCGAGCGTAAGCTGGTCCCGGCCACCAGTGAACGTGCAATTCTTGATCACGACCTCGCCCCGCACGGCGAGCATGATATCCCGTTCACGGTCCTCACCAAGGGTACAGTCGCTCAAATGTACCGTGACCCCTTGCACGATCAGGGCTGCGCTCCCATCGGCATTCGAGCCGAATCCCTCAAAGCGGACCTTGTCGAACCCATTGGTCCCGCCGGTCTCCAACAGCACAAGGCCCCCACCGCTCATATCCGATGAAGAAATGACCAAGGCCAGGTCCTCCATGCCTTGCCAGTGGAAAGGTGAACGTGATATGATGCGTGCTCCATTCTTCAGATCCAGCCGCAACGGTGCCGTGGCACGCACAGTGTAGCCTTCCGGCAGGAACAGATCGGTCGAGACCGTCCAATTCCCCGGAAGGAACTGGATCGTATTCGTCGCCTCTTCCACATGGAGGTATGGCAATGCTCCTAGATCGGTCGTCCCGTTCTTCGTGAATGCCGGGATCATCAAGCCATCCGTATAGGCATATGGGAACACCTCCAGTTCCTTGACCACGGACGCGCCCAGTACGCTGTACTTCAATCGAAAAGCCTTCCCCGGCAACCATGTGATCGCGTCACCTACAGGCACCAGGATCTCCATCGGTTCACCGGGTCGACCTCCCGTGCGGGATGGGACGATGACCTCCTCTGCGACCGGAAGGATGGAACCATCGTCCGCTACAGCACCGTGGACCTGGATCGGAAGTGCTTCGATGGGAACGATCGTGACCCGTACCGTATCGCCTTGGCTGTTCAAGTAGGCATGGAACCCCTTGGGCACATCCAGCATTTTGCGGATCAGTGCCTGGTTCTTGTAGTAGATCGAGCGATCCAGCTCCTTGTATGGGAATTCCCGATAGATCAGGGCCGACGCACTGTCCAACGCCGGGCCGAGCACCGCGAAGGCGCTATCCAGGTACGATGCCCTGGAGACCCGCTCGAGTTCGTGCACGTACGCTCTGAACAGATCCGGGTCGTTGAAGTAGGCATCATGCAGGTCCATCCTGGGGTCTTGATGACCTATGTACCGCCCATAGCCTGCCAGCGTACGGATCGGGAAGGCGCTGAAACTTTCATAGGCCACTGGTTCGATCCGCTTGAGCACAGGGTCGTAGTAGAACTTCACATCGCTCCAGTCCATGCTGTGATGCCCCCCGACCAGATCGAGTATGGCGTGACGTTTGGCCACTCGTTCCACGTCGAACACCCGGGAAGCGGGCAGTTCCGCCCGTCTGAAGGCATCCATCTTCGCCACGGCCTCCTCGAAATAGGCCCTTTGAACGGAGTCCTTGCCAAGGTCGCTTGATCCGAACGCATCCACCGCTGAAGCCTGGTAAGTACCGAAAGGTTCGTTGTACCGTACTTTCTTCAACATGTTCAGTCGGTGCTCCCAGAACAGGCCTGGATCGAAGCGGAACAATGGTCCTTTCAAGCGACCATTATGTGCAAGGAGCTCGGGACCGAAGTGTTCTTCATACGCGTACACACCCAGATCCTCTCCATTGAATTCAAGTCGAATGAACCCGTAGCGAAGAGCGATGATACCCTCCCCGGCCGAGAGGCGATGGAAAAACCAGTCGCACAGATAATTACGCGTCCCCGGGTGCTGGAGCGAAAAGCGCTGCATTCCCATGAAACCATCGTCCTTTTTCGCGATCACCCGAAAGGACCACTTGCTGCCTTGTACATGGTCGGACATCTTACCCTTGATCCGCACCTTCGCCTTGAACGAACTCCCTTCGGAAGTCAATTCCGCCGGCACGTATTCATTCCCTTCCGGCATGATCACGCCACGTTCACGTGCCGCTTGAACAACCTCGTGGATCGCGTCGAGGTCGCGTTGGTCCACGTGCAGGGAAAGCACAACTGGTTCGACCGCGAACGAGGCCGGGTAATTCACCCATAGCTGATGCATGAACCGCGCAAGGCCCGGATGACCATGGCCTTTGAGCTTGCGGTCCGCGAGCCACGCGCCGACAAGAACAAGGGCCAGCGAGGAGAAGAGAACGATGAGCTTTCGTTTCATGAGGAGCGTGGAGACAAAGTAAGAGCGTATGGATCAGATGGCCCCGAGCCCGGCGCGTTCCGCGTTTGATCCGGGAAGCGCCCCATCCTCCTCGGAAACCGCGTCCCGATCGGGTCGTTGGTCCCAGAGCACGATCTCGGGTTCCGACACCAACGTGAGGATGATGAGCAGGATGATGGTGTATGGATTGAGGGAACTCACCAGCCATGACTCGTAGGAGATCGAGAAGAGGACCGCGAACATCACCCCGAGGCTCATGGGCACCAGTTTACTGGCCTTGATGAAGGCGAGAATGAAGCTACGCAGGAAGATGGCAAGCCCTACTGCTCCGAAGTCGAACCAAAAGGAGAGATAGGTATTGTGCACACCACCTTGGTGCCCCATTCGCTCCAGGTACAACCTGTGTTTCCGCATGACCAATTCATCCGTCCCGAAACCACCACCAAAGACGAAGTACTCCTGGATGTGCTCCCATGCGAACTCCCACGCGAAGTAGCGACCACTGCCCGATTCCAACGTGTTCAAGCGCACATAATCCTCGATACCCAGGAACATGACGATCGGCTCCAAATTGCTCAACACCACCTCCAGCATCCCGAATACCGCGAACAGCATAGCGAAGCCGAGGATGGGAGAGGCGGAAAAGAAGCGCCCGAACACCAAGAAGATGAAGACCGCCAGGAGCGATGAACGGGAACCCGAGGCAATGAGGAAGTAAAAGGCCGTTCCATAGATGAAGACCTTATCCCTCCAGTTGAAAAGGTCCTTGTTCATGGAAGCGATGATCGTGGTGAGCATGATCAGCAGGAAGCAGAAGATGGCGAGACCGTTGGGGTTGCCGAACAGCCCCCTGAACCGCCCGATCATGTATGCATAGAAATCGCCGAAGAAATGGATCAACAGACCGGCCAACAGGATCAAGGTCATGAAGCGCACCAAGTTCTTCAGGAAATCCCAGCCCCATAGCCTGAAATTGTATAGCACGTAGTTGGGGATGACCAGATACAGCAAGGCGTATGATATGGTCTTCTGCAAGCCAACGAGGATCGCACCGGAGAACACCAAGGGGAAGAAGCTATACACGAAGAAGGGCAGGAAGATGTTGAACACCTGGGAGAAGGGCACGAAACGCCAACGTTCCAAAAGGAAGATGAGCGATAGCGCGACGATGTACGTGTTCTTGGCCCCTTTGAACACCTGCATCTTGAAGAACCAAGGCGTGATGTCCGACAACACCAGAACGATGATCATTCCGAAGACCATGTCCGCCCATAGGTTCCTCGATTTCATGAAGAACACCGAGAGCGGCATGAAAGCGTAAAGCAGCACCTTGGCGTACACCCCGATGAGCACGTACAGAAGGACCAGCAGGATGAATTGCCAGTGGCCCCGAATGAATGTCAGCATGCCCCGTTGTTCATCACGATCCCTCGAAAGCGTCGAGTTGCTTCAGGACGTTCGCTTCGCGTTGGGCGGCGAAGGTGCGCATGACATCCACTTCCTTCATCCACTGTTCGACATCGGACGGCCGTCGCCAACGCGCCGTGTGACGTTCCATTTCCGGGGCCATGAGCTGAACGAAGCGTTCGAGGTCCGCGCTCATCCGTCCGGCGGAGAACCTGCCGGTGGCAAGCTCCCGAGCGATCGAAATGAATCGCGCCTTGTAGCCATTGTCGTTCATCATGCCGAAGAAGAGTTGTGAAAGGGGCACGTAATCCAAGGCCTTCACCCTGGCGAACATGTCCGTCGAGGCATCAGCATACACTCCGAAGGCCAGATCCGTATCGCCCATGATGGAACGCCACCGACCATCCAAGGGTGCCATGTTCTTCGAAGGTCCGGTGTATTTCCAGAATTTCACGTTCTGTGAAGGCCAATCCACATTACCAAGGATCATTTGCGTGGCCATGTACGTCAGGAAGCCGTCCACGTCCAAGTTGCCCTCCAAGGTATCCCTCCACGAAGCGCGTTTTCCGTTCCACCTTGCCGTGCGTTGGGCCAGGAACTCGAAACCCGCTACCTCGGCAGCATCACCGCGATACAAACGGGCTTCGTCCTCCAGGATCGTGACGAACTTCTTCTTGATCCCGTATCGTCGTGCGATCTCCTCATCGTCCAATCGATGCCGCAAGTGGTGCACGCCCCAATACGCTCCATTGATGTACACCACGCATGTGCGTGCCGAGGCGGTCTCGATCGGCAAGCCATCGATCAACCCATGTTGGAAGGGGTCCCGCATCATGGCTTTGATCTGGTCGTTCCCGGCGGTCCTAAGTACCAAGGCGTCATAGCCCTTGCCAACAGCTTCTCCGAAGACGTCGGATGCCAATGGCGGATCGAAATTGAGCCTGAAGGCATGCTGGGGAAAGGAACGTGTCATCTGACCATTGATCCGGATACCGACCACAGCCTGGAATTCCTCCTTTCCCTCCTGATCGATCAACTGGATAAGGGCTTCGCGCTCCCAATCCTTTCCGCGCATGTGGAAATTCCCCGGATACTTCCACGACTTCGGGTCCCGGTATTCAGCCGTAAGCACCTTTTCCGGTGCATGGAAGATCCCGTTGCCCACCACCATCAGGCCCGAATCAGGATGGAATAGTGAAGCTTCGGGGACCAGGATGGACATGACAGGGAGGCCACCATGGTCCTCGAACAACACCGTATGCATGCGTTCCGGGCCTGGTCGTCCAGTGCCGTCCAATTCCGCGAAGCGGAACACTTGGGCCACCGGTGTACCCAATAACGGATGCTTCCAGTTCAGGGACAAAGGGATGGCCGACATTCGTGCTGCCGAGATCCTGTCCGGTTCCACAACAAGCTCGAACCGATCCCCTACCGGCCGCATCGGGTCGTCCGCACCCAAAGCCAATAGGATCGATCCACCGGCCGATGATCTGAGAAGAAGTCGTTCACCCGGCTGCATGTGTGCGCCCGGTCCAACGATGATGGGAAAAGCCCCATCCTTTCGATGCGGGGGAGCCGCGGGACCATTGCCCATGAATGCCATCAGTAACAACGCTGCAAGCGTCGCTCCTATCAACCCCACGAAACCATATCGCACTCCCGGTTCGAACATCCTCACTTATCCCTCCCGGGCTTAAGGGCCCAGCGCATGATGAGCAGGAACGGGATCATGGCCGAACCCACCACTACCGTTGCCCCGCTACCACAGCCCACACCGATGACGAGCACCGAGAAGAACAAGCCATCGTCCCGAGCGGAGGAAGCACGTTTGCCCACCAATACGGCAATAGCCAGCATGAGCACCGCGATGGGGAGTTGCGATCGAACGAGTGCCGTTGCCAACGCTGCAACTCCAGCCCAAAGAGCCATTCGTCTGGCCTCTTCCCCTTGCTCACGTGCACCGAACACCGCAGCGACATAACCGAACAATGCGCTCGTCAGGAGCACAAAAAGGACCTCTGGGATGTCATAAGGAGAAAAGTGCCCCAACTGGTCCGCTATGACGCCCTTCAGATCCATGGTCCTGCTGCTTTGGCCCCAAAGCTACTGGAACCGTGCAAAGCCCTGATCAAAGCTTGTTCGTGCTCACCCTTATCTTTGCTACCCATGTGCAGAAGCCTCTTGGTGGTCTTGTTCGCCAGCGTCCTTGCCGGTACATCCTTCTCCCAGACGATGGACCTGTCATCGGGCAACCTGACGGTATTGTCAGGCACGAGTCTCCGATTCTTGGGCCCGATCGAGTGGACCATATCCAACGCGGCGACCGTGGTGAACGATGGAACGATCGACCTCGGCTCCGAGGCGCGCTTGATCGAAGCTGAAGGTGCGCCCATCATCGGTTCCGGATCCGAGCATGCCGTGTTGGAGGCCACGCCGCCGTATGCCATGCTGGAGCCCGGCGGATTGGGTCTCTCGATCTCCGTGGATGATGGTCCGGGTACGGTCGATGTGACACGTGGGCACAGCCGGCAAGTGCTTCATACCAGCGACCTCAGCATTGCGCGTTGGTTCCTTGTTTCAGCAGAGGGTCAGACCGGTCAGGACCTGGACCTCGAATTACGATACGACCCGACCGAGCTGAACGGACTGGATGATGCCGACCTGCTTCTCTTTGAAGCCCTCAGCGATGTGGGCCCATGGGGTGCTCTTCCCAGCACAGTCGACGTTGATGCCCGAACGGTGAGCAGCACGGACCAGTATCCGTGGGCATACATCACCGCCTTTGACCGTAACGCTGTCGCTGGATCTCCGGAATTGAACCATCCGGACGGATTCGTGATCCATCCAACGATCGTGGAGAACGTGCTCTGGATCACCGCGACCGGGCTTGAGCAGATCAGCACCTTGGTCATTTTCGATGGATCCGGGCGTACTGTACAGGACCCTACCCCCAAAGTATCGGGCCCTCGTGCACAGCTCGACCTTAGTGGATTGGCACCGGGCGCCTATTTCCTCCGTCTCAACGAGAGGTACGTGTTGCGTTTCCAGAAAGTATGAGGACCTATCTGATCATACTCGGGCTTACCATGACCCTGTCCGGCATGTCGCAATTGGGGGTCCCTGTCCCGATCGTTCTTGACGGTCCAATTGATGCGGATCGGCAGGTGACCGGACTTTCGGATCCTTCGACCTTGAGCGCAGCGACCAGCGTGGATGCTGCACGGTCCGGAAGCTTGAACCATACCGCGGTCACAGGAACCTCGATCCTTCAAGGGAACCTTTCGCCTGGACCAGCGGCGTACACGGTGGGCATGTCCGTTACGATCCTGCCAAGCACGGCGAACGACCGAGAGGCCCAACTCGACCTGAACGGCCTTGGTGCTCGCCCGATCATGAAATGGGGGCAGGTGCCCTTGGACAGTGCCGATCTTGTTCCCGGCCACGCCGCCAAGCTGGTGTTCGACGGAACGAATTTCATGCTATTGAGCAATGCGTACCGTCCTTGCCCGAAAGGCTATTCGGCTGTGAGCAGTACGAGTTGCATTTCCGACTCGATCGTTTCCATAGGCTCCTTCGAGCCAGCGGTCCTTGGCTGCGACTCCATCGGAGCTCGCCTATGCACCTTCGCGGAGTGGGTCGGGGCCTGCCGGAACAAACCCGGCTTCATCGGTACTGTGACCGCCCTTGAATGGGTCGATGATGGAACGAACAGCGGTGCTGAAGGGAAGACCATGGGAACAGGATCCACCGGTACCGTTGGAACGACGAGCTTTTCATGCGAATACGGGTCGAGTTCGGTGTTCACGACGCCTCGGCGCTACCGATGTTGCATCTCCCGATGAAACGGCTCTTCATACCCCTTCTCGCATTGATCGCTTGTGCAGGACAATGCCAAGTGGAGTTCAACGGCCCGATCGAACTTACAGGTGATGAAGCTGTACGTCGGGTGGATGGACTAGCCGCACCGATCTCCGGAGACGCAGCCTTGACGGTTGAAGGCGCTTTGATCGGCACCTCGAACTGGGCGGAGGCAAGCCTGAACGGCAACGATCTCGTGTTGGACCCTGCTGTTCCATTGACCGCATATCGCGCTGGACTTCTCCTCCGCTTCATTGCACCCGGGAATGCATTCGACTCGCTGTTCGTGAACGTCGAAGGACTGTCGTCCTTTCCGTTGCTCCGCCCGGATGGTATCGCTCCGGTGCGCGGGCAGATTCGCGACGGAGCATTGTGCGAGGTTTTGTTCGCGAATGACCGGTGGATCCTCATGAATGCTTCGGAAAGCGGATGTCCGATCGGGACCACACGGGTCCACGAGCGCCTGTGCGTGGAGACGGTGGGCATGGACAGTATGCTCTTCTTCCCGGCCGCAGAGCGATGCGCGGATATGGGTGCACGCTTGTGCAACTGGGGTGAATTCCATTGGGCCTGTACCCAATTCGGCACCGAGTTGAACGGCATGCTCGACTCCTGGGAATGGGTGGACGAAGGTGCCAACCATGCGCACAGCACGGTCAATGTGGGATTCGGCAATTGCAATGCCGAACGTTCCTCCACTCCTCCTATCACCTTCGCGCGCAGTCGCTGTTGTTTCGATCCCCGCTGATGATCATGAGACGCAACGTCCTTCTTCCATTCGCGCTGTTGTTGGCCTTCATTGCTACCGGACAAGTGGTGGTTGACCGCACGATCGAATTGAACGGAGGCGATGATACGCAGCGCCAAGTGCTTGGGGTCCCGAATTCCCTTGCGCCCGATGCCATTCTCTCCGCTGAAGTGGAGCAATCGAACATGCACCGAACGGCACAAGCTTCCGTGGGCACGGCTTGGGACATTTCCGTGCCCGGGCTCTCAAGCGCTCCGCCGGTCGGGACCCAATTGATGGTACTTGCTCCGGACGGGAGCACTGGGGACGTTGAATTGATGATCAATGGATCCGGACCATACCCCTTGGTCTCCGGGTCAGGACAAGCCTTTGCGCCGGATGACCTGGTCGCTGGGACGCCGCTTTCCGTGGTATTCGATGGAACGGCCTTCCATGTCATGAACGGAAGCGTGTATTCCAGAAAACCCTGTGCCACCGGAATGGTAGCTGCCAATGAGCAGTTCTGCGTTGACCTGAATGAGCGGGCACCGCTTGATTTCTTCCAAGCTGCGATCTTTTGTGGCAACCGATCCGCACGGCTCTGCACATGGGGGGAATTCATCACTGCCTGCACGAAGCGGGTGGAACTCGGGTTGACGAATGCAACCAACAATTGGGAGTGGGTCGATGACGCAACGAACGAAGACGGCTCGGCGCGTGTTTCAGGTTCCAATCAATGCGGCTCCAGCGGTAATGGCCTTGTAACGGGAAGTGTTGCACGGAATTTCCCGTGTTGCCATACCCGATGAGTTCCAGAGTTGCCGTGAATGGACCGACAGGAACGAACGTAACGACGGACCGGTGGGCACCGATCCCGTCATGGTCGAGTGCTTGCGTGCCGCCCTTACTGATGGGCTTGTTCCTTTTTGCGACGATCGCTGTCCAAGCTCAATTGGAGATCACGGTCCCGCTGGTGATGGATGCATCCGCCGCCGAGGACAGGCAGATCATCGGTCTCGCCGATCCCTTGGCGGCGGATGCGGCCATCAGTCTACGGGCGTTGCGGAACAATACAGTGTCCACTGCCACTGTGACCGGGACCGTTGCGTTAGAGGGGACATTGACACCCGCTCCTTTGAGCTACACCGCTGGGATGTCCGTTCAACTGATCCCTGGCCAAGCGAATGCGGCAGGTGCGACGCTTGATCTGAACGAACTCGGTGCCCTCCCCATCGTGAAACGCGGAGGCTTGCCCTTGGATAGTGCAGACCTGCTGCCCGGGATACCGGCCGTAGTGATCCATGATGGCACGAACTTCCAATTGATCAGCTCCAGCTCGTTGCCTTGTCCGCCGGGCTTCACACCAAGCACCCGTGACTTTTGCGTGGCCGACTCCTCTCGTGCGGCCGCCACTTGGTTCGAGGCCAGTGCTTACTGCACCGAGCGTGGTGCGCGTCTTTGCACCATCAGTGAATGGACCCATGCCTGCGTTCATGCACCGGGGTTCCTGGGCACGGTGATCTCCGCGGAATGGGTGGACCATGCCGCAAACAACATCAACGGGGCCAAACTGGTGGGTGCGGGCAGCGATGGCGTTGGAGGTGTTCCCGGCGTGAATTGCAGGTATGGTGGGCAAAGCCCTCCGGAAAACCCGTTCCGTTTCCGTTGCTGCACACATCGATGAGAGCCTTGTTCTCCATATCAATGGGCCTCCTGGCAGCGATCGCTTCAGCCCAAGTGGAGATCGATGTTCCGATCCGGTTCACCGGTGATGAGGACCAACGTTCGGTGGATGGCATCGGTGCTCCGATCGCGGACAGTGTGGTGGTCAACGTGGATGTGATGAGCTCAGGTATCGTTCATTGGGCCGATCCTTCAACAGCGGCCGACACCTTGGTCCTTTCCGTGCAGCCGCCGATAACCGAAGCAACGGTAGGCCTCCTGATCCGATTCCTTCCCACGAGCGCCAACAGCGATCGTGTGTGGATCTCCTGTTCCGACCAGGGCCCGTATGAACTGCTTCGGCACGATGGCCTTCCCATACCTCCTGGTGAACTTCCGAACGGCGAAGTGGCCGAGGTCCTGTTCACCGGTACACATTGGGTGCATTTGAATGGTTCCCGTGCGACCTGCCCTTCGGGCTCCATTGCGATGAACGCGCGGACCTGCATGGACATACAACCAAGGACAGGACTGCTCTTCTACGACGCTGTTGATCACTGTACCGAGCGCGGTGGCAAGCTTTGCACATGGGATGAGTACGCCGTGGGCTGCACGGTGATCGGCGCTCAATTGACCGGCATGTTCAGCGAGTGGGAATGGATCGACGACTGCTCCAACCACACGCACACGGCCGATCAGGCCGGACGGGTGGACTGCCAAAGCCAACGTACGTTGAGCACGATCACCATGACCCCGGCGAACGCACGCTGCTGCTACCACCCGCGATGAAGTTCAGGAGCGCCATATTGGTCCTGACGTTCGGCTGCGGAGCACCGCTGTTGAGCGCGCAGGTCCTGGTGGACGGCCCCATCCTATTGACCGGCCCTAACGACGCAGCGAAGCAAGTGACCGGCATTCCCGTATCCACCGCCCCTGCTGATATCCTGAGCGCAGGAGCGGTACAAGCCGGAGTGGTACGCACGTCACCAGCGGTCACGGGAAATTCGTGGCTGATCGATCTACCCGCAATGGGCACTGCTCCTGCGGCTGGCACTCATCTGGTGGTGCGAGCACCACTTGCTGCTGAAGGCCCGGTGAACGTGGTCCTCAATGGTACCGAGCCTGTTCCGGTGCGTCGGGGTAGCGTTGACCTGAATGGATCAGACCTTGTCGAGGGAACGATGCTTTCGCTCGTCCACGATGGATCCGCCTATCAAGTGCTCAACGGGAGATCCGATCTGCGCAGGGAATGCCCAGCGGGAATGGCGGATGTGAACGGACAATTCTGTATCGATATCACGGAGCGCGGCAGCGCTGATTTCTTCGAGGCGGCGTTGGCCTGCAGCGCGGTCGACCGACGTCTTTGCTCCTGGTCCGAGTTCCACGGCGCCTGTCTTCGATCGGGTGCGTTGGGTCTCGTTGGCATGACGAACAATTGGGAATGGACCAACAATTCCGCGAACGAGGACAATAGCGTGCGGATCGTGGGTGCAAGCAATTGTGTCTCGGCCGGGAACGGACTCGCATCCGGCAGTGTGGACCGTCAATTCCGTTGCTGCTTTACACGGTAGCACGCTGCAGGGCCCTACCGCCGCTCCGCTACCTTCTTGAACAGCGCCACGAAATCATCGGTGACCGCAGGCCATGCGAATCGGCGTTGCGCGCGCTCCCTGGAGGCCTCGCCCATGGCCACCCTTCGTTCCGGCGAGAGGGCCTCGAACTCGATCAAGGCCTGATACAGCGCTTCCGCATCCCCTTTGGGCAGCAGGTATCCGTTGCGACCATCCACCAACTCGGCCGTTGCGCCCACGTCGCTCACGAGGATCGGGCAAGAACGTGCCATGGCTTCAAGGACAACGGTGGGCATGCCCTCGAAGCGTGTGGGAAGCACGAAAGCATCACATTCGGTGTAGAGTTGGAACAAGCGTTCATCATCCACACGGCCCAGGAGTCGCACGTTTCCAGGCAGGCCCAGCAGCTTGTACGTATTCAATAGAGGCCCGTCGCCAGCGAGTTCGAATCGAAAGTCGTCCCCGCGACCCTCCTGTTCCAGTCGCTTGGCCACCGTCATGAGCACATCGATGCCCTTGTTGAACGCGAATCGGCCGACGAAAAGCATGCGCAATGGTCCGGTCCTTCGTACCTCTCGGGTCACAAGCTCAGGCACTTCCACCGCATTGGGAACCGTGACGACGGAGCATGAACCGCCGCGCGCCAGATCCTGCAGGATGGGCGTCAAACGACCACCCAACGAGACCACGAAACGGCTGCGCCGCAACATGTACCTCACGGCGCTACGGAACGGAGCTCCCATCACCCGCTCCTTGGTGGACATCCCTTGGAACATCTCCAATCCGTGCGGATGCAGGATCAAGCGCCCCGTGAAACGATCGATCCCCTTCCACACGCTCAATCCTTGGGACAGGATCACATCGGGCCGAAGTCGATCAAGCTCGATAGCGACGCGCACACTGTAGTTCCAGAGTTCCCGGAAGTAGAAGCGGGAGGTGTCGATCGGCGCGATCATCACCTCTGTGATGCCCAATGCGGGATCGAACACTTGCTTATCGTGTGGATGGAGGACCGTAAGATCCACCACCCCGGTCCGCGCGAGGTGTTCCGCCAGTAGTCGTGAATGCCGTTGCATGCCGCCCATGGCATCGGGAAAGACCCCATCGGTGCAGAGGACCACTCGGATCATCCCAACAGCGGTCCCGGTGTTCGCAGTTCGCCTCTCGATGGCACTACGCTGCGCATCATAAGGAGACTTCTTCCTTGAGCAGGGTTGCCACCCCTTCATCGATACCCCACAATGGCTCCCAACCGGTCACACGCTTCAACTTGCCTACATCGGCCAGAAGATGCATGCGCTCCACTTTCCGAACGCGTGATGGATCCACCTCGATGGTGAGCGTCTCGCCCAACTGCCGCTCGAAGGCCTCCACGATCTCACGCACACTGTATTCGATGCCCCGACCGATATTGAACACCTCGAACCCCTTTGAGCACGACCCGAGCAAGGCCGCCATGGCCCTGCTCATGTCCTCGGTGTGTATGAAGTCACGCTTGGGATCCAAGTTCCCGAGCTTCAATGTGCGAGCACCGGATAACACTTGATGCTGGATCTCCGGGATCAGGTGCGGGTTCGTTTCGTTCGGACCGAAGGCGTTGAAGAAGCGGCCGATGATGGAGGTGATACCCGTTCGTAAATGGAACTCGCTGACGAGCTTCTCCGTAGCCAGTTTCGTAATGCCGTATATATCCATGGGCCCGGTCGCGTGGCCTTCGTCCATCGCCCCTTCGGCGACGGGATATACCGCTGCCGTGCTCGCCACGAAGACCTGCTCCACACTGCTGGCACGTTCACATGCATCGAGCACATGGATCGTTCCGTTGATGTTGATCTCCGCGGCTTCAACGGGATGCTGATTGCAATACGGAATGAAATGCACGGCTGCCAGATGCAACACCTTCTGTGGTTGGATCGCCCCGATCGTTCTCTCGGTGGCCACCCGGTCCCGAATGTCGACCAAGTGGAAGCGCTCGTCAATAACACCCGCCAATTCCCGCTTTCCGAAGGAAAGATCGTCGAGCACGTGCACTTCGTGACCTTGCTCTTGAAGGTGCTTGCTCAATGCGGAGCCGATGAAACCGGCCCCTCCTGTGATCAGAATGCGCGTACCACTTGCCATGGAAAGCCGCTAAAGTACGTGGTCAGGGCCGAACGGCAGGCCCGGACAGCACGGTCAAGAGGCGCACATAAGCCGTATTGAACGCATTCTTGGTCAAGTGGCGCTGCGCGAAGTTGCCCAAGCGCTCTCGCTCCATTTCGTCGGTGCGTCGCAACGGCCCAATGGCGACACCATCTTCAATGACCAGTCCGAGGTCCTCCTCTTGGACCAGGGAGCTGAAATCCCCTAGGTGATCCGAGATCAGCACCGGTAGGCCAGCGGCCAGGTATTCGGCGAACTTGGTGGGCGAAGCCACCCGATTCGTCAGGGTGTCCTCACGCACGAGGACCCCATGATCGCACACCCGCAACATCGCCGATACTTCCTTCGATGCCAACCACTGGACAAATACACGGCCGGGGTATTTCGCCTGTAACGCCATGTTGTTCGGATCCTCCTTGGACAGGAACAGGACCTTCACTTCGGGCTGCCGGTCCATGATATTCCCGAGCACGGAAGCCAGCCTATCGAAGGATTGCCACCCTGCGGTACTGCCACTGTACACCAGCACGATATCATTCTCGGAAAAGGGGGTGGCAATGCGTGATACGACCCGTTCCCGATCGATGGGTGCGTGCCCGGAGCCGAGCGTACACGGCACCACCACATGGTCGTCCTTGCCATAGCCATATCGCTCCCGCCAATGTGCCACGAGCGCTTCGCTCACGGCCAAGCGGAGATCGGATGAACGCACCGCCTCCTGTTCCAAGGGCCGGAACATGGCGATCAATGCATCGTCATCGATCAAGCGGTATTCCTCCCATTCAGCGGCGTAGGC
>JAGQVV010000072.1 GCA_020437805.1 Flavobacteriales bacterium | reverse complement strand
GAAGTTGTTCGTGAAGTTCTGGCTGCTCCCCAGGTTCACGCTCGCACTGAAACGGTCCGTCAGGCTGGCCTTCGGGTCCCGCAGGTGATTCCACCGCACGAAGAATGTGCGCTGTTTGCTGAAGTCCGGGAACTCCGGATCGCTGTTCAACAGGGTGCTGGTGCTCAGGTCCACATTGCCGGAGTAGCGGTAGCGCGTCCTGTAACGACTTCCCGCGCGCAGGGCCCAACTGCCCTTGCTGTAGATATCACCCGTCAACTGCAAATCCATGTGATCGTTGATGGGTTGGTACCAGCCGCCGTTCAACAGGTAGTATCCGCGTTGCTCGTTGTAGCCCCATGTCGGGATCAGCACACCCGCCGCACCGCCCTTGTGGTTCGGGAACAGGCCGAAGGGCAAGGCCAAGGGCGTGGGCACCTTGCCTACCTTCATGTACATCGGTCCTGCCACGATCTTGTCATCCGGTATGGCGATCATCCGGCCCACCTTGAAGTGGTAGTGCGGCTTCGGCCGATCACAGGTGGTCAGCTTGCCGCCTTTGCTGTGGATCTCACCGCTCACCAATCGTTTGCTCAGGTTCGCACTCACCCAGCTCTCCTGCTCCTGGGTCCGCACTTCGCGGATCAGACCCTGCTTGCTGTTGAAGTTGTACCGGATGCTGTCGGCTTCGATCATATGGCCATCCTGCGTGAATTGGGGACGGCCCACTACCGTGCCCGTGCTGTCCGGGGCACCAAAGGCCTCGGCTTCTTCGTTCTTGAAACTGAACACGATGCGGTCCGCGGTCATCTCCACATCGCCGTAGATCACCGTGGCGGCACCGAAAAGGAACACCGTTTGCTGTTCCAGGTCGTATCGCATGCTGTCGCGGGCCCCATAGCGCACCTCGCTCTCCAGGGCCTGACCCTGCGCACCGATCATGGAGCACATGAACAGGAACGTGATGAAAACTGCACCGATCGTGGATTCCAAGCACCTGCACCGCCCCCTAGTTTCGCGCCAAGAAGGCATGGAGCAAGACATTTCCGTCATGGACACAGGGTATCGCCGATCAGCGGGGCCGAAAAGTACGGAAGGGGTATGGAGTGGCCGGCCCTCGGCTGCCAAGCGGCTGTTCCGAAGAACGCGATCCATTGCCCAACAAGTATCCATCGAATCCGACATCCGTCAAGTGGCAACCGTTCATCACGTTCCAAGGGCCAGGTCCTTGGCATTCCTCCTCGCGCTCGCCTTGTTCGCCACGATCCCTGCGCAAGCGCAAACACCGGGCCGCGACCCCAATCGTATCCGCACCGTGGTGCTCGATGCGGGTCATGGTGGCAAGGATCCCGGAAACCTGGGCACCGGACGGTACAAGACCACCGAGAAGCACGTGTCCCTCAATGTGGCCAAGCTTGTCGGCAAGTACATCAAGGGCGCCTTTCCTGATGTGAACATCGTGTACACGCGGGACGATGACACCTTCGTCGAGCTCAAGGAGCGCTGCAACATCGCCAACCGCGCCAAGGCCGATGTGTTCATCAGCATCCACTGCAACGCCAACGACAGCAAGGACCCGCACGGCTGCGAGACCTATGTGATGGGCCTGCACAAGACCGAGGCCAACATGCGCGTGGCCCAGAAGGAGAACGCCGCCATCCTGCTGGAGGACGGGCACCAGCTGAAGTACGACGGTTACGACCCGAAGGACCCAGAGAGCATGATCGCATTGAGCCTGCGCCAGAACGTGCACTTGGACCACAGCCTGCTCCTGAGTTCGCTCATCCAGAAACAGTTCAAGGAACGCGTAGGCCGCCCGGATAGGGGCGTGAAGCAGGCGGGTTTCCTCGTGATCAGTTACAACACCATGCCCAGTGTGCTCGTGGAGCTCGGTTTCCTCACGAACCCCAAAGAGGAGGACTACCTGCAGACCGACGATGGGCAGGATTACATGGCATCCGCCATCTACCGGGCGTTCAAGGAGTACAAGGTCATCGTGGAGGGCAACGGTACCACCGTGCCATCCGCAGAGGCACCCGAGCCCGTTAAGGAGGGACCGCCCGTGGTGGACAAGGGGAATGCCACTGCGCCCGCGAGCGCGGTCGTCTTCAAGGTGCAGATCGCCACCAGCTCCAAGCGCATCGAACTGAAGGCGAAGAATTTCAATGGGATAGAAGGGGTGGAGGAGCACCAGGGTGCGGGTTTGTACAAGTACAGTGCGGGGTCGGAGGCCACCTTGGCCGGTGCAAGAAGGCTGCAGGAGGAATACCGCGCAAAGGGCTTTGACGGTTGTTTCATCGTGGCCTTCAAGGATGGTGCGCGGATCGGCCTACAGGAAGCCCTTAAATTAGCCGATGCCCGTTAGCGAACGAATGCACTGTAACGCTTGGGCGATCCATCCAACTTTGCATCCCCGTTCCGGAAACGTCGATAGGCCTTCATGAAGATCAAACGCGAGTATTCCATTACCCTCCTCGTTCTTGCGGGTGTGGCCCTGCTCATCTTCGGGGTCAACTTCCTGAAGGGGCTGGACCTTTTCCAGAAGCGCAATGTGTACCATGCCGTGTACAACGATGTAAGTGGGATCACTGGCGCCAGTCCGGTCTATTATCACGGCTACAAGGTGGGCCAGGTGATCGGCACGGCGTTGATGCTGGATGGAAGCGGCCGTGTGGCGATCAGTTTCCAAGTGAACGAGGATGCACTGGACATCCCGGAGGACACCAAAGTGCAGATCTACAGTGTGGACCTGTTCAGTCGTGCACTGCAACTGGATATGGGTAAAAGCGAAAGGTCGGCGGAGGCCGGGGATACGCTGATCGGTGATGCACAGTTGAGCCTCACGGATGCGGTAAGCCAGGAGATCGACCCGTTGAAGGCCAAGGCCGAGCATATGATCGCCTCTGTGGACTCGTTGCTCGGTAGCTTCCAGCAGATGCTCAACGCACAGGCGGTCGGCGACATCGATAGCAGCTTCACCAGTATACGCCGCGCATTGGAGAGCTTGAGCAATGCGGCCGAACGACTGGATCGGCTGGTGGCCACCGAAAGTGCCTCCATCGCAGCCACGATCGATAACCTCGAAACGGTCTCTTCCACGTTCGCGGAGAACAGTGAGGAGATCGATAACATCTTCAATAACCTGGATACCCTTACAGCGGAACTCGCGTACGGTCGTATGCGCGTGGTCCTTGATAAGCTCGCAGCGGCCAGCACCGAATTGAGCACGATCACGGCGGACATCAACAGCGGTAAGGGGTCCATGGGTAAGCTGCTGAAGGAGGACAGCCTGTACAACAACCTCAACAGCGCCAGTCTTGAGTTGGATCTGCTCATGGAGGATTTCCGCTTGAACCCGAACAGATATGTCCATCTGTCGTTGTTCGGTAAGAAGGACAAGCTGCCCAAGTTGAGCAACAGCGACATCGACCGCATCAGCAGGTCCCTTGAGGAACAGAAGAAGCCATGAGCATCAGCAGCATCCTCTTCGTGCTCGTCCTGCTGGCGGCAGTGGGCCTGTTCACCAAGAATATCCTACGGTTGAAGCGCAACATCGATCTGGGTCTTCCGGAGGAGCGCAACGATCGCAAGGGAGAACGTTGGGCAACAATGGCTCGAGTGGCCTTGGGCCAGGGCAAAATGGTCGTTCGCCCTATCCCCGGGATCCTCCATGTACTGGTGTACGCCGGCTTCGTCATCATCAACATCGAAGTGCTCGAGATCGTTATCGATGGCGTCTTCGGCACGCACCGCGTTTTCAGGTTCCTCGGGAACTTCTACGACTTCCTGATCGCCGGCTTCGAGGTGCTTGCACTGCTGGTCCTTGTGTCCTGTGTGGTCTTCCTGGTCCGACGGGAGATCATCCGTCTGAAACGCTTTTGGGGCAGGGAGATGGAAGGTTGGCCGCGCAGCGACGCCACGATGATCCTCGTGATGGAGATCCTGCTCATGGGTGCCTTCCTGAAAATGAACGCCACCGATCAAGTATTGGCGCAACGTGGTGTGGAACATTACGTCCTGGCAGGGACCTATCCGGTAAGCACATGGCTCCGACCTTTCTTCACGGGCTTCAGCGATGGCACATTGATCTTGCTGGAACGTGGATACTGGTGGTTCCACATCGTGGGCATCCTCGCGTTCTTGAACTACCTGCCGTACAGCAAGCACCTTCACATCCTGCTGGCCTTCCCGAACACCTGGTACAGCAAGCTGGAACCGAAGACGCGGATCGCCAACATGATCCGCGTGGAAGGGGAGGTGAAGAGCATGATGGATCCGTCCATCCCACCGCCGGATCCCGCACCACGCACCGTGGCCGGTGTGGAAATGCAGGAGCGCTTCGGTGCCAAGGACATCTTCGACCTCAGTTGGAAGAGCCTGATGGATGCATATAGTTGCACCGAATGTGGCCGCTGCACCAGCGAGTGCCCGGCGAACCTCACCGGCAAGTTGCTCAGCCCGCGCAAGATCATGATGGACACCCGCGACCGCGTGGAGGAAGTGGGGAAGGTGATCGACGCGAAGGGGAAGTGGGAGGACGATGGCAACAGCCTCCACAGCCGGATCACCGATGAGGAATTGTGGGCCTGCACCACCTGCAATGCCTGCACCCAAGCGTGTCCGGTGAACATCGATCCTGTCCATATCATCGTCGAGATGCGCCGTTACCTCGTGATGGAGGAAAGCAGGACACGCCCCGCGTTGACGAGCATGTTCAACAACGTGGAGAATAACGGAGCACCGTGGGCCTTCGGTCCTGATAAGCGTATGGACTGGGTCGAAGGGTAGTTGTCAGTTGTTGGTTGTCCGTTGTCCGTTGTCAGGAATGCCAAGCGCGCAACCTCGACCATTCCATCATCAGAACCGACCACACATCTGCAGACCCAATTTCGATCCGAAGACCTCTAACTGATCTCTTGTCACTGCGCCTCATGCAACAAACACCTGTACGATCGTTCACCGAGCTTGTTGCTTGGCAAAAGGCACGGGTGGTGCGAAAGGCGATCCGGGTATTGGTGAAGGATTGGCCACCGGAGGAGAAGTTCCGTCTTGTGGATCAGATCATTCGATCCAGCAGAGGTCCTTGCGCCAATATCGCGGAAGGGTTCGGGAGGTTCCACGAAAAGGACAATGCACGATTCTGTCGCATGGCGAAGTCCTCATTGTATGAGACCATGGACCATTTGACCGCGGCATACGATGAGGAGTATCTCGATAGCAGGTCGGTCAAAGCGCACTGGACCATGATCGAAGAGTCGATCCGGGTCATCAATGGATACGTGCGTTACCTGAATAGCCACGATAATAGCGCTCATGCTTCCGAGCCCCTTGTGGAGTATGGCGATGTTCAGGATATCTTCGGACCACCACCAAGTGATCTGACCGGTGAAGACGATCGGGATGTCCCGCCAACCAACAACTGACAACTGACAACCAGACCATGTCCGAGTTGCATGTACCCATCGTAGCTGACCTGACCGCAAAAGGCATCACTCCCGAAGTCTTGTTCTGGGTAGGCTGCGCTGGTTCGTTCGACGATCGCGCAAAGAAGATCACCAAGGCCTTTGTTCGCATCATGAACGCAGCGAACGTGAAGTATGCGGTCCTGGGGCAAGAGGAAAGCTGCACCGGTGATCCTGCGCGCCGCGCGGGCAACGAGTTCCTCTTCCAGATGCAGGCCCTGCAGAACGTGACCGTGCTGAACGGATACGGTATCAAGCGCATTGTCACGGCCTGTCCGCATTGCTTCAACACACTGAAGAACGAGTACCCTGCGCTCGGTGGAACATACGAAGTGATGCACCACACGCAGTTCATCAACGCACTGCTGAAGGAAGGGCGCATCAAGGTGGAAGGCGGCGACTTCAAGGGCAAGCGCATCACCTTCCACGACCCGTGCTACCTGGGGCGTGGCAACGGTGAGTACGAGGCACCGCGCGAAGTGTTGTTGAAGCTCGATGCGGCCCTGGTGGAGATGAAGCGCAGCAAGGCCAAGGGCCTGTGTTGTGGTGCGGGCGGTGCGCAAATGTTCAAGGAAGCCGAACCCGGCAACAAGGAGGTGAACATCGAACGCAGCGAAGAGGCCTTGGGTACGGCTCCTAACATCATTGCGGCCGGCTGCCCCTTCTGCAATACCATGCTCACCGATGGTGTCAAGCACTTCAACAAGGAAGGCGAAGTGGTGGTGAAGGATATCGCGGAGCTGATCGCCGAGGCTGGAGAGCTCTGATCATCGCGCTCGATCGTCGTTCTGCCTCCCAAGAATGGCGCTGTCTTTCCTGGTACAGCGCCGAACGATTGTGGCTTTCCCATCGTTGAACGGTCAGCGGTAGTTGCAGGCATGCAACGCCGTCCGCTGGGCTGCGCTCTCATCCTGTGCAACCCCTCGGTTGATATCTCGTAGCAATGCGTCCGGCACATTGCCTTTGAGTTTGGTATTTCATTTGCAACTTGTGCCGGGAACGAACAGCGAAGGAGCCATGACATCGACGGAAACAGCCCCCCTTACCAAACGGTTGGACGATATGCCGGACCACGCCCGCATATGGGTGTACAAGGCGGCACGTGACCTCAGTGCGGCAGAGCGCAAGGTCGTTCGCGAGCGTGGCAACGCCTTCACGGGCTCGTGGGCCGCGCACGGTGCGCCATTGGATGCGGTGGTGGATGTGCTCCACGACCGCTTCGTCATCGTTGCGGTGGATGAGCAACAGGCCTTGGCATCCGGCTGTAGCATCGATAAGAGCGTAGGCTTCATCAAGCAGCTCGAACTGGACCTCAACCTCATGCTCACGGACCGCATGTTGGTGGTCTACGAGGCCAACGACAAGGTGCAGAGCTGCCGCTTGCAGGACCTGCCGGAACTGCTCAAGGATGGACACATCACGGCCGATACCATCGTCTTTGACGATCTTGTTCCAACGGTAGGGGAACTCCGGGTGAGATTCATTGCCCCGCTGCGCGACACCTGGTTGGAGCGCTACTTGTGATCGATTGTCAGGTGTTCGTTGTCAGTGGTCGGACCGGGTGGTAGCTGCTGAACGCCACTTGGACCTGAGCGACTACCACACGCGGTCATGTCGCTTGTCAGGTATTCCAGCCAACTGACAACGAACAACCAGCACCCACCTCCTCCACCACCACTCCGGTCTTGAAAACTAGTGCCCCTGTAACGGAGCAGGCGCAACGCTCTTGCCCATCTTCGTTGCGCAACGGGGACGACCATGCGTACTGAAGCGGAACGATGGACCGGTGCGATCCTGCACGGTTGGGTGGAGCTGATCACCCTCTTCGGCATGTTGCTGGTGGCCTTGGCGCTCATCGGCTGGTGCTGGAACCGCGGTCTGCGTTCTTCCGACCGACGCGGCCTTGTTCCCTGGCGTCTGCTGATCACGGCCTATGCCATGGTGCTGGTGCTTCGCTTCTTCGATCATGGCATCATTCCCTCCATCATCATCGCCTTGGGTGTCGTGGTGGCCGGGTTGTTGGGTCGTGGTGGACAGCACCGTGGTCTTTGGGTGCCGGTCATGTTGCTTGCGGCGCTGCTCGGCCTCGGGCTCAACCTCAGTTTCCTGGTGCTCACCGTACTGATCATGCTGGTCCTGCTCTTCAGCGCGGGGCGTGGACGATGAGGCGCGGGAAGCGTGGCATCGGGAAAGGGTGGTGGTTGCTTTGGATCGCTCTTGTCGGATCCTTCATCGTGTTCGCGGTACTTCTCGGCCCGCGGCGCATGCTCATGATCTCCGCTGCGTCCTTCCTCAGCACCACCGTCGATGGTCTTGCTGAGGCGCCTGCTCCACATCGCTTGCGCATGCTCGATGTGCGGATCGGTCCTGACTACCTCGATACGCTCGGGGCGGATCTTCCGTGGAGCGGCGGTACGAAATATCCGGCCTTGTTGGTGCAGGATGGTGTGGAGCACCCCGTGAAGTTCCGTTACAGGGGCATGTACTCCGCATCGCACTTCCTCGGGAACAAGAGGTCCTTCCGGCTCTACTTGAAGAAAAAGAGCCCGCTCGCGCCATACCGGAAGTTGAACGTCATCAACCCGAAGTCATTCAACATGGTGAACAACCACCTTGGGCTTTGGATCGCAGGCCGAATGGGAGTTCCTGTTCCGTACAACGAAATGGTCTTCGTCCGCCTGAACGGCGAGGACATGGGCGTGATGGAGATGTACGAGCAGATCGATGGGAACTTCGAGTCGATACGAGGGTTGGCGAAGGGCGACGTGCCCGTGTACAAAGGGGACTACCCGCCCATCGTGGACCGTGGGTTGCCCGAAAAGCGCACGCTCTGGCGAAGTGCGGACAACTGGGAATTCGAGGGCGATGCCGACCGTACGATCAGCGATGCCAAGTTGCGCGCGCTGGTCGATGTGATCGATGACAGTACGCTGAGCATTCCCACAAGAAGGGATACGCTCTCCACCTTGATCGATGTTGATGCCTACGCGCGCTACCTCGCTGCGTTGCTCGTGGTGAACACGAAGCACATGGACCAGTACCATAACCAGTGGTTGGTCATGAGCGAGCGCACGGGTAGGTTCCAACCCGTGTTCTGGGATGCCCTGCTCATGTTCCCTCCGGAGGGAGAGCCCCTGTATTTCATCAACGATGCCTTGGCACACTGGTTCCTGCGGATCCCCGAATGGCGCTTGCTGCGCGATCGGTACGCGTACGCAGCGATGCGGGATCTGCACCATTCCGGCGTGTTCATGGAAGAGTACGACCGCACGATCCGATCGATCCAGCCTTCGGTGCTGGCCGACAAGAACAAGTTCGGACACGTCACCCTCCACGCGGCGGATGTTCATCGCTTCTCCGTGGCGCATACGATCAGTTCCTTCGCCGGAATGCGCCGAACGGTCAATGGCTATTGGGACCGGCTATCCGCGCGACTTTCCGCGAATACCGTGGAATTCTCCGAGAACGGGGAACTGCACGTACGCTCCACTTCCGAAGCACCCTTGCGCCTTACTTGGGCGGCCACCGGGGTCGAAGTGCCGTTGGTGATCGCGGGTTCGGATACGCTTGCTCCCGAAGCCATGAACGGATCGTGGACCATCGTGCTACACCGCGAACTTGGACTCCCGGAAGGCAGTTGGGACAGGCCTTTCGCCAATTGGCAGCACTACGTCGTGCGGCCGATGGACCTTACGCTTCGCTTTCCGGATGGTATGCCCCGTAAGGTGACCATCACCAATGCCATTACCGATGAGGAGATCCGCTAGGACAAGGCGTATCGATCCGCTCTCTTGGGTCTTCGGTATCGTGCTGGTCGGCGGTGCATTGATCGCATTCTTCTCCTTGAAGCCGACGGACATGCGGCCGCAGGACTGGCCCTTGGGGATCGGTCCGGATGAAGTGCAGGCGTATGCGGCCGTGTTGGACCGGCGACCGGTGGAAGTGGGCCATACCCTTCCGGAAGCATACGTGCTCTCGGGTCCCGAAGCGGGCGATGGGTGCCTCTTCCTGGATCGCTCACCGGGCTGGCGCACGCAGTGGTTGAGCACCGACGGATACGCGGACAGCGTGCGGATCCGTCCCTTGAACGACCGGCCCGGCTATCTGCTGAAGTTCCCCAAGAAGTCCCTGCTCAATGGAAAACGGCGGGTGCTTCTGGTGCCGGCCACGGTGCGCAGCATGCGGCTGAAGTACATGGAGGTCATCGCCCGCCACTTGGGGCTATTGACGCCGGAGATCACCTTCATCCATCTAAGCGCTTGCGGTCTGGATCCGCGCGTGTATCGTAAAGAGGAGCGGGTGGACAAGGACCTCTTGGAACGCCATGGCCTCGGGAACGCCTCGTTGGTGGAACAGGGCATGGATCCCACACGGCCCGATCTGCAATTCGCGGAGGTGGATGGCGACAGCACCGAACGGGTACAGCTGCGAGGGTCCGTTGAACGTGCCATGGCCGACGCGGCGCAGGGCAACACGGACGCCTTGGCGAAACTCGTGGACCAGGATGCCGCGATCGCATGGCTTCTGGTGGCTTGGCTGGAGGGCAGGGACCTGCGCCATGATCGGCTGGTGCTGGCGCACCAGTGGAGCACGGGGCGCATGTTGCCGATCCATCGCCCCGCGGTGCAAGAGGGTCCGGACATGGAGCCCGACGCACCATTGGCCTACAACCTCTTGACCCCATTGTTGTCACGGCCTGGATTCCGGGCCGCGCTTGAAGAACGCGCGGCCGCATTGAAAGCGGAATTGCCGGAATTGCGGATCCAGTTCGAGGCATTGGACCGTTCCTGGCTACCGGTACTCGCCGACCCGATCGCACTACCCTTTGCACAGACCGCGGCCCGGCAGGAGCATGAAGCGTTGTTGGATGATCCGTGGGGCGGTGCCGAGGTGGTGGTGCACTTGGAACGGTCCCATTTCGCCGGACCGGGCCATGCTTCGCTCCTGGCGGGTGTGCCGATACCCCCGGCCCTCCCATCCGACACGGACGAGGCGATCGATCTGGATGCGATCGCCAAGCGCTACAAGTTGATCGCGGATGGGGATACGCTGTACTTCCCCCGCGGCAAGTACATGATCGAGGAGGACTTGGTATTACCGAAAGGGGTAAGCGTAGTGCTCTTGCAGGGTGCTCGTTTGTTCCTCGGTCCAAGGGCCAACGTGGTATGTCAGGGTGATCTGTGGGTCCGTGGCACCTTGCGCAATCCCGTCTTCATTCGACCGATCGATGATGGACAAGGGTTCGGGGTGGTGGCCGTGCGCGGCGATGGTTCGTCCCGCTGTCGCATCAGTGGGCTCATGATCTCCGGCGGCGGAGGTGCCACGATCGAAGGCGTGCGGTATGATGGGATGGTCTCCGTGCATGGCGTGGTGCGGACCGAGGTGCGGTCCAGCATCTTCCAAGAGCACACTGCTCCAGCGTCCCTGTTGTTGGATGGTGGCGGCGTTGCGGTTGAAAGCACCCGTTTCGTTGCCGACCATGGCGCTTGCGTCCAGGTGATCAATGGCCAAGGGTCCATCGTGGACTGCACGATCACGGGACGGGGGCAGGGCGTGCGCATACACGGGTCGAGGCTCGCATTGGTGGGCGGCTCATGCATCGGTCTTGCCACAGGCATGGAAGCCGAAGGTTCCAGTGAGGTGTTGGTGCATCATGTTCGTTTCGAGCGCAACGGAACAGCGCTCCATGCGCGTGATGCATCGGTCCTGCATGCAGACGGTTCCTCGTTCATGGGCAACGATCTGGTGTTACGGACCGGTACGGCGCGTAGTGGAAATGGCTCCCGCATTGTGCTCTACACCAACGAATTCGTGGACAACGTGAAGGACCGCGAGGTGGAGGAGGGGTCGCGCGTGGAACAACAGGAGGCCATGGATGCCGGGACCTTGCGCACCTTCGGCTTGGGGGCCACGCCCGTCGTACAGCAACCTGTGCCGCCGCGTAACGGAAGGTCGCGGCGCGCCGATCAGGGCACCTGACGGCGCGCGAAAATGTCCAAGCGGTCCACCGGACGTTCCGCCGGCCGCCATTCCGATCCTTCGATGTACATCTCACTCGGAGGCATCTGCTCCAAGGGATAAAGGATCGCGTCGGGTCGGTCCAGGAAGGTGACAGTGCTCACCTTTCCGTCCGCCAAGCGCACGTTGATCCGGCTGCAGTCCGCTCGGTTCACACCTATGATCTCTTCCTCGTCGTTCTTCTTTTCCTCAACGAAATAGACCGTTCGTGCATTGCCTTCCACAAAGAGGCTTTCGAGCCCGTCGTCCCCGAATCGGCCGGTCATCCGGTTGCCTGTTACCTGATCGAAATGGATGCTGTCCACTTTGGATATCAGGAACGCATCATCATCCACGTACAACTTGTCGGCCTTGCTGTCGCGCAGGCCTATGCGGATATGCGCCCCGGTGATCTGGTCCGTGCCGCTCCACAGGATCGGCAGGTTGAACATGCGGATCATGCTATCGGCTTCGCTGTAGATCAAGGTGTCGCACGCGCCTTGCAGGTCACTGCGGAAGAAGCGCACGTTGCGGTGGGCCTGTATCCGTTTCCCCGAACTGTCCGGCGCGGTGAAGAGCGTGTCGCCATGCAGGTACAGTGTGTCATTGTCCATGGCGAGGCGCAGCTCGGCGTGCCCGGTGATCACGGCACGGTCGCTCTGCTCGTTGTAGCGCCCCACCTCGCCGAGCACGATCATGTCGCTGGCCGTGTCGGTCACCTGTACATGGCCCCACGCAAGGCCCTGTCCGCTCTTGCGGTCATAGTGCAAGCTGTCCCCTTCCAGGACGCGCCCTTTGCTAAGGATGCTGGAGCGCTCGCTGAAGCGCGCTTTCTCCTGGCGTGTGTCGTACAGCCCGCGCGTGGTCAGTATCACGGTGCTATCCTGCACGATCCGTGTGGCGCCGAAGAATTCCGTTATGCCGGTCGAGGTGCCATAATGCATCGTATCCGCGGTGATGGTGCGGTCCGGGTGGTCCAGGCGTACGTTGCGGCTGAAGATGGACTTTCGGGCATCCGTCACGTATGTGCCCATTGCACTGGTCAGGGTATCGCCTTGGCTGCGGCTGATCACGCGCCCGCCGTTGGTGTACATGGCCCGGCGGTTCCGCAGGTCGTACAGGAGGCTCGGTGTGCTCAGCTCCATATCCCGGCTGCGCAACAACACCTGGCCCTCCAGGCGTGCTATCCGGTCCGCGGCGCTGTATGTGGAGCGTTCGGCTTCCACGTGCAGGGTGTCGCCCTGGTCTATGGTCACGTGCCCGAAGGCCTCCACGCGTTGGTCCTGGTAGAGGTAGGCGCTGTCGCAGGTCATGATCGCATCCTTGTGCCGGAAGCGCACATTCCCCTTCAAGCGTTGCGCACCCGGCGCGATCCGGGCATCGAACTCACCACGGTCGGCGTTCAGGATCTCGATGCGGCCTTCCTGCGTGCCCGCCCCGCTCTGCGCCCACACCGGGCCACCAAGCAACAGGGTAGAGGTGATCAGGAGCGCTCGCATAACCGCGGGAGGAGCGAAAGGCGTGCCATGCGCGTGCTTCGATCAATTCATGGAGATGCCCGGCAGCTTGCGCATCTGCTTGTAGTGCTGGCTTAGCCGCTCCAACAGCTTGCGCATGTGCTGCTCCGCCTCTGCCGTGCTTTCGCTCACCGCTTGTTCGCGGGCGCGCAGCACCATCACTCCATAGATCGCCGTGAAACAGGTGGTGATGGGGCCATCGGCGTTCTCATCCGCCTGGCGCTGCAGTGCGGTAATGCCCGGTTCGGCTGCGGCGTAGAGCTGGTCGTACTCGCTATCGTTCAACACATCGTGCAAGGTGGTGTGCAGGTATTCAAGTTCCGTCAGCACCTCTTCTACCTCGCTCAGGTGCCCGCGCACTTGCAGGCCCTGTTCCTTCATCCGCGTTACCACACCGGCATACCAGCCACGCACCTCGGCACGGACCTTCTCGTCGGCATCCATCGGTGCTATGAGCAACTCCTCCAGCTTGTCCATATCGAAATCGTTGGCCCGCATCAGGTCCTCGATATGCCACATGCTGATGACGTAGCTGGCGATGTTGTCCCGTTTCTTGTCGTCGAGCAGGCCCATCGTTCTAATTCTTTCCGGTCTTTCCTGCGCGATAGCGGGCATTCAGCCCGGCCACCAGTTCGCTGGTGATGTTCAGGTCCTTGTTGCCCACCCAGATCTGCCCGCCGTTCTGCACGCTGAAGATGTAGTCGAAGCCAGCGCTCTTGTTGTAGTTCTCCAAGTACTCCTTCAACTCGTTGGTGATCTCCGTCAGCATGGCGGCTTCCATGCGGGCCAGCTGCTCCTCACTGCTGGCCTGTTGGCCTTGGATCTTCGCCATCAGCCCTTGCAGCTCCGCTTCGTCCTGTGCCACTTCGGCCTT
>JAGQVV010000349.1 GCA_020437805.1 Flavobacteriales bacterium | reverse complement strand
TCAGCACGTCGATCCCGGTCTTCAATCTCTTACTGAAGCCACTCTCCCCCTCATTCTGGTGGCTGTACGACCAAACCGGACTTGCCTTCTTCAGCGACCTCGCCAATGCGAACCTGGCGCCCCCCGGCGAGGCCGTTGCGCATTACAACAAGTGGCAGATCCCCTTTGCATTCCTGGTCACCATGTTGGTCTCGTTCGGGCAATACCTGCGCTGGAAGGATACCGACCTGAAGAAATTCCGCCGACAGATAGCGCTTGCATTCGTGTTGGCCGTTGCGATCACGGTACCGGGCGTCATCGTACTGAAGTATTCCCTGGCCGAATTGAACCTGATCGCGCTGTTCTTTTCCACGGCCTTCGCGGTAACGGCGAATATCCTCTACGTCCCCACGATCCTGAAGGGCAAATTGAAGAACGCCGGGGCCTCCATTGCGCACGTCGGGTTCGGACTGGTGCTGCTCGGGGCGTTGATCAGCACCAGCAGGCAGGATGAGGTGAGCCGGAACACGCGGAACATGGACCTGCGCTTCCTGAACGAAGGCTTCAACAACAGTGAGGATATATTGTTGTACCGCGGCGATACCGTACTGATGGGCGAGCATTTCGTGCACTACAGGGGGAAACGGAAAGAGAACGTGAACCTGTATTACGAGATGGACTACTTCGCTGCGGTCCCTCGGCAATACCAAGCCGATGATACGGTACGCGTGGGTGAGATGCTTTTCCGCGCACGTGCTGCCCACCAGGCCGGAGCGTTCTTCCTGGAGGACCAACCCAAGCACTGGGAGCCGTTGGAGGAATTCTCCAAGCGGGAACTTTGGCATGCCCGTGACTGGAGCTCATCCAGCCCCGGGGAACAGGTCTTCACGTTGGAGCCTTTCGTGCAGATCAACCCCCGATTCGGTAACGTTGCGGAACCCAGCACCAAGCATTGGCCTGCGCGGGACCTTTACACGCATGTCCGCTACGCCGACCTCGATGTGGCCAGCGACACGGCGGACGACGCATGGATGCCGGAACGTTTGTACGACAAGCACATCGGTGATACGATCATCACACCCACGGCCTTGGCCATAATCGATAGCGTAAGTATCGTAAAGGACAGTGTGACCAAGTCGATGCTGGGTGAGCGGTACACGGTATATGCCGCACACCTTCGGATCCGTGACCTGTACCAGCGCGACCGTTGGTTCACGGCCAGGCCCTTGGTGATCTATGCCGATGGTGCTCCGGTGGCGTCCAAGGCCGCCGAATTGGAGAGCTTGCGGATCAAGTACGACCTCGCCACCGTGGCTGTGGAAGCGCCTACCATGGGACACGGTGGGCCGATACCGGGATCCGGAGGAATGAAGGTCGGCGTGAACGTGGCTGAGGCTGAATTCCTGGTCATGCAAGCGATCGTGTTCCCCGGGATCAACATCCTGTGGATCGGGTGCGTGCTCCTTTTCCTCGGTAGTGGCATGGCTGTTTGGCAGCGCGTAAAGGGTGATGGCCGGAAGGCCAAGTCCCCTTGATCACAACAGAACAAGTGCCGATGGGAACCTCCTTGAATGTGCTCTTGATCGGGACCGGCCGTGTGGCCTTCCACCTGGGTCATGCGCTCAAGGTGGCCGGTGTTTCGTTGGTCGGTGTCGTCGGCAGGAGTCCCGAGCGAACTTCCAGCATGGCGAATGAGTTGAACGTCCCATCCCTCGTTTTCGGCAGCGATCTTCCGAAAGCGGATGTGCTTCTGATCGCCGTGAGTGATGATGCCATCGCCCCTGTGGCCGCCTCCATTCCCGTGAGCGATGCCGTGGTCGTGCACACCAGCGGTGCCAGTGACCTGGATCGCCTTGCGCCGCATGTGCACCGTGGCGTGCTATGGCCACTGATGACCATGAGCCCGGGCTTACCGATGGACCTGACTGCGGTGCCCATGGTAACGGATGGCAACACACAACACGCCAAGTCGGTCGTTCGCAACGTCGCGCAGCGGATCAGTTCGCATGTCAGTTCCCTGGACCATGCCGATCGCGAATTGGTGCATACCGCCGCCGCCTTGAGCACCAATCTTTCGCTGTTCCTGTTGGGGGAGGCACAGCGCTTGCTTCGTGAGGCTGGAATAGACCCGGACCTGTTGATCCCAGCGTTCCGAATGATGGCGACCAAGGCCGGTACCGTCGGACCGGAGGAAGCCTTGACAGGTCCCGCAAGACGCGGAGATCACGGCACGATCGAACGGCATTTGGATCGCTTGGCGCGTGATCCCGACCTTCGCCGGGCCTACGCTTTGTTGAGCAACATGATCCTGCGCACCTATGGCCACACCGAACATGGACCCGCGGACGTATAAGGAAAGGTTGGCCGACATC
>JAGQVV010000348.1 GCA_020437805.1 Flavobacteriales bacterium | reverse complement strand
TTCCGGGCCACTGTAGGCCCAGTATCCGTTATCAGCAGCTTGCGGTTCCTGGTCGAAGAGGAAGAAGGATCCATCCCCCAGCGAACGACAGCCGATGATGTATCGACCCGTGGCATCCATTCCATGTTCGGCAACACACAGGATCGGCCACGTATCAACTGGCGACACCCTATGCGTGGTTCGGACCAATTGACCGGGATAAGAGTACATCAATTCAGGCCAAGGGAACTCCGGGACGCCGGCGGTCCATGTGGTCGCTTCATTCAAATAGTCATGGATATGGATCGTCGGTGACCAAAGATCATTCTGGAAGTAGTGGTCGGTATGCTGGATGATCCAGCCTTCGAAAACCACGGCACTGTCCTGTACAACGCCATCCGATGCCACCGTGTATTTGTAGTCCCGCCGATCCCCGAAACACCCGCCGATGGCATCACAGCCACCATGCCATGCGGCGTATTGGAGAACATCCCCGTTCGCGTAAGGAAAGAATTCGGTCAAGCCGGGGGTCTTAGCGCCGATGTCCGGACCGTTGATGCCGATCAGATCATGGCCTGAAGGCCAGTGCAGGATCCCGTTGTCCTGTCCGATGACGATACTGTCTCCGGAGGAAAGTTGGATCGCACGACGGCCCTCAAGCGCGTTGAACACGGTCCCGACCAAGGTCGGGCCCATTTCCGCCCAAACCCCATTCGCCGTGTCCAGTAGCCAGATCGTGCCTTCTGATGCCTCGGGGAGAACCGTGATCGATAGGCCACTGGTGAAATGCCATACCCCTTCCGATCGGATCACGTCACCGCCAAGGAATTGAGGCTCTTCCAATCGGAGCAACACCATCCAGTTTCCCGTACCGCAGGTATCACAGGGTTCCGTGATCCTGTTCAACGAATAGCGGAAACTGTCCACCCCAAGCGTATCGATCTGCGTAACGAAGATCTGGTTGCTGATCGTGTCCGTCCCGTCGTTGCTGTAATTGTACTTGTAGGCCGGGTTGATCAGGGCCCAATCCTGTGCGGAGAGGATGGCATGGCTCGCAAGGAATACAGCCAGCAGGGCTTGGCGCATGACGAACGTTTCCACGAAGATACGTCCGGAAGGCGATCCGCTGCCTGATGGCACGTGCAGCCATCACTTGGCCGCTTTCTTCGCTGTGCCTTTCTTGTATGGGCAATGCCTGCACCCGCTTTCGCAACAATAGCCCCGTTTCAGGTGGTACTGCTCTGTGAACACGAGGTAGCCCTCTTCGGAGAAGTAGCTATCACCAGGCTCCAGACCCAGCCGCTCGAAGCGTCCGTTCGGATCCTTTCCTTGCTCAGCGCTCATTCGGTTCTCCATGGTCAATGTAACACCGTGCATGGGCCACGGTTCACTTGATGACCCCAAAATCTTCGCAAGGATATCCCAATTGGCGGGAACGGCACGTTCTTTTCACATCGGACGGTGTGTTTTTCGGCGGAAGCGCTGCTGAATAGGCCTGTTCCGCCCGGTAGTTTCGTGCTTGTCGAAGTATGCGCCTTTCAAGGCCGTAACCACAGGATATGTTCAAGACTACGCTGATACTCATGTTCCTCTTGCTGTTCTCTCCCGCCCGGGCGCAGGGTAATGGAGGCGATGCGCGCTTCACGCCGGAGCAGTACAT
>JAGQVV010000347.1:2981-4108 GCA_020437805.1 Flavobacteriales bacterium | reverse complement strand
TACATGCGCGAAGATGCGCGGGACACCTTCGATCCGAACAGCGAAGAACTCCAGATCATCAAGATCGGCAACAAGGCGTACGAATGCCGGATCCTGCACCCCTACGCCAAAGAGCAGGAGAAACGCTTCCAAGGGTTCCAGTGTGGTCACCTGAAGGACCCGTACACCAACGGCGACACCTTCATCAGCTACCTCCAACACGGCTACAACCGTATGATGGACACGCTGAAGAGCGGAAGTGAGCACAGCCTTGTGATGGCATTGCAGGCCCATCCGCAGATCTATATGTACCTCCCACCGTGCGAGGGTGCGAAGGAGGCGGATGGATCAATGACCGCATGTTCGGGTGGTAAGACCTTGATGGGTAAGACCTGCACTGCCTGCGGAGGGTCGGGCAAACAGGTACCCACCAGCGTACTTGACGTGATGGTGTTCGACCTGCCCGACGACTTCAGCGATCGCGGCGTTGCGGACCTGTCCAAGATGCGCCATATGTTCTCTCCGGACGTGGCGATCATTACGGCTATCCGCGAACACCTGCGCGACCTTGAGGACCAAACGGTGCGGGACATCTTCACCAGCCTGCAACACCAACGGGGCAAGGTGACCGCCACAGCAACGGAGGTCAACGCGGAGACGGAGGCCATGAACGACAGCCTCCATCCGTATGCAAGGAAGGTCAGCACGGCCCGTACCGTTGCGGTCTACGCACTTGCTTCGTTCGTGGATGCGGAAAAGGACCTCGAATACACCCACAAATTCCCGGAGGACTTTCGCCTGGCACCTCTTGGTGCGTTGTTGGATGACCTCGCCAAAGCCACTACTGCGGGCGCTTCCCCCATCGTGCGGGAGTTGATCGAGGATGACGTTGTGGCCAAGAAGCTCCGCGACCGGCCCGCCGAACTCAAGATGTACGAGGTCAAGAAGAAGTTCCGGCCCTTGGCCAATGTCTCACCACAGGAGAAAGCTGCTGCAATGGGTAGTGGTGATGTGGCTGAAACCGACAAGATCCTGCTGCTCTACGAAGGCGAGATCTACCGGGTGCTCAACTTGGTGGAAGGGTTCTGGGACAAGGAAGAGACGGCCCAAAAGGAACTGATCGACAAGGAGGTTCAAAAGGTGCTTGA
>JAGQVV010000347.1:0-2909 GCA_020437805.1 Flavobacteriales bacterium | reverse complement strand
GGTGAAGAGGAAGAGGGGCAATTCCCCAAGGGCAAGGACCCCAAAGCAAAGAAGACCGTCAAGCCCGCGCCCTTCGCCAAGGCGTAACACATGAGCGCTGAAGAGGCATACCGGGCCAAACAGGAGTTCTTGGCCGCATCCGAAGCGCGGTTGAGGCGGCAACTCACCACGACCGAAAAGAAGCTGCTCACCATCATCTTCGAGCGCGTCATTGACCGTATGGACGTGAGCGGGTCCCGTGTGCAGAACAACGTCACCAACAACGAACTGCTAAACAGCCTTGGACGGATCAACAAGGAGTTCACCCGACCGGCGAACATCAAGGTAGCTGCACAGTTCGCCCGCAACGTCATGGAGCTACCCATCCGAGGGGGTGAATACTTCGGGCGCATTTCAGAGGGACAGGCCGCACAGATAAGCTCGATCACCGACATGACGCGCGAGCTATTGCGCTCGAAGTTGGGCCTGACCGATAGCATGGGCCTGAAGCCGGGCGGGTTCCTGCAAAGCGTTGTGGAGGATACCGCCGTGCAGAACGGCCTACGTGCGGTGATCGCGCGGAGCATTGACAACGGCGGACACTTCGGTTCGTTGCGTACCAACATCCGCAACTATCTGGTCGGAACAGAGGACAGCCAGGGGGCCATGACCCGCCAAGCCGAAGGGATGCTGTTCGATACCCTGATGGAAGCCGACCGAGCCTCGGACCTTGCCTTTGCCGATCAACTCGGATTGCAAGGGGGCGTGTACGTGGGTGGCTTGATCGAGACCACGCGCCGTTTCTGTTGTGAGCTTGACACGAAGGCATGGACCCGTGAAGAGATGCAGGCCATGAACGAGGCCGCGCGTAACGGCAAGAAGTGGAGCGGCTACAAGGGCGATGTCGAGATCTATTGCGGTGGCTGGAACTGCCGTCACGGTTGGCGCTGGGTTGGTAATTCCGCACTGCTACGGATGCGCCCGGACCTCGAAGTGATCAAGGGGACCAAGAAGCTCCGGCCCAAGGTTGGCGTACCGCCGCAGCCGCGCAACACAGGGTGCGCCAAGGTGAAAAAGGGTAGGGCGTGACGCTACCCCGCGAAGGCGTGACGGTTTCCGCGTAGTGGTACGCAGACGGATAGGTTCGCTATCCCAACGAAGCAACAACGCACGATCGCATGTCGAAAGTCATTGCCACCAACGGTAGCCGGGTCCGATCAATGGGCTTGATCGAACTGAAGAACAACCCCGATTGGCGCGAGGCCACTGCCGATGAAGTGGAGCGGTTCAAGAACAACGCCACGGCTCCGGCCCCTTCCGGTGTGAAGCCTGTTCGTGAGCCGATGCGCCTTGACACGGTGCCGACCCCCGAACCCGAAAAGGTGATCGAGCGTCCCGTTGTTGAAGCCACCCCCGAAGGCTTGGCACAGGCCGAAGAACAGGCACGGGAAGCGGAGCAAGAACCCACTGAGCCGCGCAAGCCGCTCAATGAGGTGATCCGCTTGATCAAGCAGGCAACAACCGCCGAAGTGGTGGACGAACTGATCCGGGACGAGGACCGAAAGACCGTTCTCGACGTGGCAGCCAAGCACAAACAGAAGATCGCGAAAGCATGAGCAAGATGATCGTTTACCGTCTCCGCACAGGAGCGGCGGAATACCGGACCACCCCTGAAAAGTGGGAGGCCATGAAGGTCAAACACGCCGGTTCCATGGTGTTCGTGCGTGAAGAGAGCGTAAAGGAGGTGCGCTCCCCAAAGCCCGAGGGCGACGGTGGCGTAACCAAGCGCGTAGCCCCGGCACCAAAGGCCCCACGTTCGCGCAAGGCCGACAAGCAACCCAAGGAGGTACGCACGGCGAAAGGCCATGTGGCCCCTGTGAACAACGAAGAAGAAACCAACTCCGCAAATAGCGGTAGCTGAACATGGACAAGCTCATTGCGCTAATGGCAGAGGCGTCAGGTCTGCCGAAAACTTCGCTTGCATCGTGCGTGAACGGTGATGGATCCTTCAATAAGGACGAGTTCGACAAGGTGGAATCCAAGCTCCGCCAAGGCATCGAAACCAAACTGGACAAGGCAAAGGAGGAAGCCGCTACCGAGGCCCGCAAGGAAGCTGAGGGAAAGGGGACCTTCGATGACGGGTTCAAAAAGGGTGAGGCCAAGGCGTACACCAAGCAGGAGAAAGCCCTACGCGAAAAGTTCGGCATTGAGGATAAGTTGAGCGGCGAAGACCTCTTGAACGAGATCGCAGCCAGCAAGGACAAAGCCTCCAAGGACATCACCAAGGATCAGGTCGAAAGGCTCCCTTGGTTCCAAGAGTTGATGGAGCAACGGGACAAGGCTCACAAGGATGAGTTGAAGAAGGTCAAGGATGAGTTCGACGGACACAAGGCCCAGGTCTCCAAGAAGGAGCGCATGGATGCCATGTGGAAGAAGGCCCTTCCGGTGATCGAAGAGCTCAACCTGAACTTCTCCCCGGACCCACAACGCAAGGCGGCGCAACTCGAAAGGATGCGCCGTGACCTGGAAGCCAACGACTACGACGTTCAGGATGACCGGATCCTCGTTCTCAAGGACGGGAAGGTGATCAAGGACAAGCTGGACAACACCGTTCCGTTCGCGGACCATGTGACCAGCACCGTAACAAGTTGGCTCGATCCCAAGGAGAGCAAGGACCGATCGAGCGCGGGAGCCAAGAACGACGATGGAAAAGGCGGCAAGTCGAAGGGCTGGACGAAAGAAATGCCCAAGAACGATGAGCAGTACCAAGCCTATCTGTTGGACGAAAGTATTCCGATCGAAGAGCGGTCCGCCTTGAGGGACGCATACAAGAACAAGGAGTGATCGAAGCCGCGTAGTGTTTCACCGGCCGACCCATAAAAACAGAACGGGAAGGCCAAAACCACACGCACAATGGCTTTCAACAACCA
>JAGQVV010000071.1 GCA_020437805.1 Flavobacteriales bacterium | reverse complement strand
GTCCTGAACACACAAGGCGGCGTTCCGCCATACTCCTTCGCGTGGTCCCCCGAACCTCCCAACGGCCAAGGGACCAATGCGGTAACGGGTCTGTGTCCGGGAACATGGAACGTGACGATCACGGGATCCGCCGGTTGTACGGTGGACTTCACCTACGAGATCATTGAGCCTCCGGCGTTGAGCCTGGACGTTGTGACGACGCCCAGCCAGTGTCAGGTATGTATAGGAACGGCAACCGCGACCGGCGGTGGTGGAACCGGAATGCTGACGTACGAATGGATCGGCCCGGGCGGGGTGCCAGCTGGCGATACGCCGACCATTACCGACCTCTGTGCCGGGATCTACACGGTGATACTTCGTGACAACAACGGCTGCGAAATACAGCGTATCGTGTCGATCGCTGATTCCAATGGCGAAATTCTGGCCACCACGGATGGCGTGACCTCGTGTCCGGATATTTGTGACGGTGAAGTGAGCGTGTCGTTCACCTGCAGCGATCCACCGTGCGTCATTGCATGGACGGATGAGAACGGCGTGGACCTTGGGGAGAACGGCACCACCGTGAGCGACCTCTGCGCAGGTGATTACTACGTGTCGGTGACCAACGCTTCCGGCTGCCTCACGATTGATACGGCCACTGTGGAATTGCCCATTACCGTGGTTTTGAACATCAGCTCTTCACCCGTGTCATGTAACGGTATTTGCGATGGTTCAGCGACAGTGGGTCTCGTGGGTGGTACGCCTCCGTTCACCTTCACTTGGACACCTGAACCCGGAGCGGGACAAGGCACACCCGGTGTTTCCGGCTTGTGCGCTGGCGTATACGAAGTGTCCGTTGGTGATGGCGGTGGATGTTCCACTGTCGCGGAAGTGCTCATCCTCGGGCCGACCCCGATCAATGAGATAACCGCGGATGTCGATCAGATAACATGTGCTGGCGAATGCGATGGCGCCATCACGGCCACCTTCTCCGGAGGCACGGAACCTTACACCTATGAGTGGTCCCCGGCACCGCCAATAGGACAGGGTACCAACAGCGCCTCTGGATACTGTGCAGGACCGATCACTTTGCTCGTGACCGATACGAACGGATGTACGTTGGAACGGAACTACGTCATTATCGAACCGCAAGCACTTGCGTTCGAGGTAACGACCACACCGCCTACGACCTGCGGAGTGTGCGATGCGACCGGGTCCATCACGGTCACCGGAGGAACAGGACCGTTCTCCTTCCAATGGGTGGATATCGATGTGATCATCAGCGATGAACAGGCCCCGACCGATCTATGCGCGGGTGTTTACACGTTAGTGGTCACTGATGCGGCCGGGTGCTCCGCTCTATCCGGTGTGGTGATCAACGACCTTGTGGGAGAGGACATCACCGTAACGAACGGTCAGACCCTCTGCTCCAATGCCTGCGATGGTGAGGTCACCGTGTCCTATATCTGTTCGGCTCCCCCGTGCTTCACGACATGGGCCGATGCTGACGGTAACGTACTTGCCATCGATACTGACACCTTGAGTGAACTGTGTGAAGGTGTATACACGGCCATTGTGACCAACGCTGATGGTTGCACCACGACAGCCGAAGCGATGGTGTCGCCTTCTCAAACGATCCTCCCGAACCTTAGCTCCACTCCTGTTACCTGCTTCGGTGATTGCGACGCTACGGCCACTGTGGGACCTGTCGGCGGTATGGAACCCTACGATTTCACATGGGACCCGGAACCCGGTGGCGGGCAGGGAACGCCCATGGCCACAGGGCTATGCGCTGGCGTGTACGAAGTGCTGATCGCAGATGCGTCCGGTTGCGATACCACCGTACAAGTGCTGGTCCTTGATCCGGCCTTGTTGGAGCAACAAGCTATCGTAACGGACGCTACCTGCAGTGGTGACTGCAACGGCAGCATCGTAGTGACACCTACCGGAGGCACAGCGCCGTACACTTTCGTATGGTCACCGGTTCCGCCGAACGGACAAGGCAGCAACGGTGCCTTCGATCTATGTGTTGGTGACTACGAGTTGACCGTGACCGACGCGAATGCATGTACCGCGGTGATGACATGGACGGTCAACGAGCCGGACCCCATGGTGCTTGTCGGCGGAAGTGTTTCCAGTGAATGCGGTGTGTGCACCGGTGAAGCCTTCGTTTCGGTATCCGGAGGAACGATGCCATACACCTATCTGTGGACCCAAGGTGGCAACATCTTCGGCACAGCGGATAGCCTCGATGCGCTATGCGCCGGTGTATACAATGTCCTGGTGATCGACGCACAGGGTTGCGAAGCTGCACTACCGGTGCCCGTGCAGGATATCGACGGAGAGGTTTTGGATGCGTTCGGCGACACCACAAGCTGCCCCGGCATCTGCGATGGAACCGTTCAAGTGGACTTCAATTGCGGAACTCCGGACTGCACTGTGGCTTGGTCCGATGCCTTCGGGAACGATCTCGGGCAGAGCGGACAGCAGGTCACGGGCTTGTGTGCGGGCACCTATTTCGTGCAGGTCACCAACGGCATCGGGTGCATCGCCATCGATACGGCCGCGGTCGCCGAACCGGATCCAGTGATCCCCAACTTGAGCACTACCCCGGTCACCTGTTTCGGCACCTGTGACGGCACGGCGACCGTAGGCCCCACCGGAGGTGTTCCTCCCTATGATTACTTCTGGGATCCGCCGCCACAAGTTGGACAGGGCACACCACAGGCCGAAGGGCTTTGTGCCGGGACCTACGAGGTCACCATCACCGATGATGCGGGATGCGAACTCGTGGTGGCCGCGCTGATCCTTGGCCCACCCATCCTGACCGCGGACATCGTTACGACGCCGATCACGTGCAATGGACTTTGCGATGCGAGCATCGTCGTATCGCCCCAAGGAGGAACCGGTCCGTACGCATACAACTGGACGCCGGAACCTCCCAACGGGCCGGGCAGCAACTCCGCCACGCAACTGTGCCCGGGTGACTGGTCCGTTCAGGTCGTCGATGCGAACGGTTGCGATTCCACCTACACGATCACCATCGTGGAGCCACCTCTCTTGGAAGCGCAGCTCACAACCACCGACAACGCTTGCTTCGGCGAATGCTTGGGGTCAGCCACGGCACTGATCTCCGGTGGGGTTGAGCCCCATACCGTTACATGGACCGATGGTGGTGGCTCATTGATCGCGCAGGACACCAGTGCCATCGACACGCTTTGTGCCGGGGATCACACACTGAACGTCATCGACGCGAACGGATGCGAATTGATCGTTCCTTTCACAATAACCGAAGGCACCCCCATTGAGGCCGGGCTCGTATTCACAGGTGAAACATGCTTCGGACCGTGTGATGGAACGGCCGCGGTATCACCGAGCGGTGGCGATGGGACATATGCTTTCCTATGGGTGCCGGAACCGGACATGGGGCAAGGCACCGATCAGGTCTCCGGTCTTTGTGCAGGCAATTGGGAGGTGATCATTTCGGACGGTCTGGGTTGCGATACGACGCTGGCCTTTACGGTATTGCCCTTTGCACCGATCTCGGACAACGCCCAAGTGAATGACGTTGTGTGCAACGGCGCCTGCGATGGTAGCGTGGTGACCATGGCGACCGGTGGTGTAGGAGCATTGAACTATGCCTGGACACCCGAGCCGCCCAACGGACCGGGACAAGCATCGGCCACCGGCCTCTGCCCGCAGGAACTGACGCTCTTGATCACCGATGCGGCCGGTTGCGATAGCCTCTTCACATACGCCATCGTTGAACCGCTCTTGCTGGAAGTGAGCGTGGACCTCTTGACCCCCGCGAGTTGTCAGGACGCAAGCGACGGCGCCATTGGGACCACGGCTTTCGGCGGTATTCCACCGTATATCTTCAGCTGGACAGGGCCTAACGGGTTCACGTCCGGGGCCGAGGATATATCCGGTCTCGTACCGGGCGCGTACGACCTTACCGTTTTCGATGCGAATGGATGCACGTTCGTGACCCAAGTGGTTGTGAATGCCTTGGTCACGGTGGTCGCGGATGCTGGTCCGGACCAAGAGGTCTGCTTGGGAACAGAGATCGTATTGGATGGCTCGTTGAGCATAGGGGCAGCCACCTTCTCGTGGATGGACGATCAAGGGAATGTCATCGGCACGGACACCACCGCGGTGCTCACCTTGCCTTCCGCCGGTACGTACACCTTCATGCTCACCGTCACCGACGGACCCTGTTCCTCCACCGACGAAGTGACCATCACGTACTTGGCATTGCCGATCGCGGACGCTGGTGCCGACCAAACGATCTTCCTTTCCGAGACGGCAACGCTCGGTGGATCACCAAGCGGCCCCTTGGGTGCGACATTCACGTGGTCGCCGGACACATTGCTCAACGATATCAACGCATCCAACCCGATAGCCGACCCCGCCACTACAACATGGTACGTGCTCACCGTGGTCGGCCCGAACGGCTGTGTGGATATTGATTCCGTGCTGATCACCGTGGTGCCGACCGTGGTGATCCCTACCGGTTTCACGCCGAACAGTGACGGCAGCAACGATACTTGGGTGATCGACTTCATTGAGCTGTTCCCGGAATGCGAGATCGAGGTGTACAACCGGTGGGGGGAACAGCTGTTCCGTAGCGTGGGCTACAAGCAACCATGGGATGGTAGGTACCGTGACGGCTTTGTGCCTGTTGGTACGTACTACTACGTGATCGAGCTCAACGATGAGCGCTTCCCAGAGCCATATACCGGTCCGCTCACCGTCATCCGTTGAACCATGCTGAACCTGCGTCACATACTCCTCTTCGTTCTGGCCTCATTGGTCGGGCGTGTCGGGGCCCAGCAATTGCCCCAACTCACGCAATATCAATTCAACGATTACGTCATCAACCCGGCGGTCGCGGGAACCCGACCCTTCTTCGAGTTGCGCAGTTCGCATCGCTACCAGTGGGTGGGCATACAGGATGCCCCGCGCACCTTCACCTTCAGCGGTTCATCGCCTTTGGGGGAAAAGATGGGACTGGGTGGATACATATTCACGGATATCGTGGGCCCCACCAGACGTACAGGATTCCAGTTCTCCTATGCGTACCATCTGAAGTTGACGAGCGATATAAAGCTATCACTCGCTGTTTCCGCAGGTATGCTGCAGTTCCTGATCGATGGGTCCAAGATCGCATTCCACGACCCGGGCGACCCGGTAATGGACGACCAACTGCGTGGCGATCTATTGCCGGATGCCAAGTTCGGCTTCTACCTGTACCATGAGCGCTTTTGGTTCGGGGCCACTGCTCCCCAGCTGTTGCAGAACAAGGTCTACTTCCTGGATGAACAGGAGACGCTCAGTCGGATGCAGGACCACTACTACGTGACCGGTGGCTACCGCTTTCTGATCGATGAGGATTGGAAGGTTGAACCATCATTCCTCGTGAAGTACACCAGTCCGGTCCCGGTGAAGGTCGACCTCACCGCGACAGTGCGTTACAAGGATGCTTTTTGGTTGGGTGGCGGGTACCGTACCAACGATGCCTATTACGCCATGATCGGATACTGGCATAAGAAGACATTCCAGTTCGGGTACTCCTACGATATCATCAGCTCGAACTTGAACAACTACAGTTCAGGGACCCATGAAGTGATGCTTGCGATCACCTTGGGCCGCTCCGCGACGGAGCCGATGCCCGGCACAAGCACGAACCCCTGAGGCAACGGTAAGGGTGGTCGGCATCGTCCGTGTCATGTGACGGATCACGGCAGAACGATCTTCATTGGTCGAAGATTCCCGGCTTGTCGTCGATCAATACGAGCGTAAACCTTGTCCACGTTGACCGAAGCCGCGGATCGGCTGTAAATTGCACGTCCCTCTTACCAGGGCGAAGCTGATCAAGCGTGATCTTTTTCTATTCCCTTATGTCTTTTCGATCCCTGCCCTGTGCCTTCCTCGTCTCCCTGTTCGCGGTGGCGCTGGGTCCAACCGAGGCTATTGCTTCGGTGGATCCCGGAACCGACGGCACGGCAACGTTCTGTGCGAACGGTGGTGCGGAGGAGTTGATCGACTTCCTCGGTGGCACGCCGGACCCTGGTGGTACGTGGATGGGTCCTGGAGGTGTGCATTCAGGCACGTTCGTTCCAGGGACCGATGCGCCAGGCGTATACACCTACACCGTCGAAGTGTTGCCGGACCCACCGGAATCGGCGACCGTGACCGTCACGGTCAATTCCCCACCCAATGCAGGAACCCCAGGCACACATACGGTTTGTAGCACAGGACCGTCATTCAGTTTGATCGATCACCTCGGTGGCTCGCCACAGGGCGGTGGCGCTTGGACCGGACCGGGCGGAGGATCCGTTCCCGACACCTTCACGCCCGGTACTTCGGCCGCTGGTGTATACACCTATACGGTCACGGGACTACCGCCATGCACACCCGCCACGGCCACGGTCACGGTGACCGTCAACACTCCACCGAACGCAGGTACGCCAGGTACGCACAGTGTGTGCAGCAATGGCACACCATTCGACCTCATCGCACATCTTGGAGGGTCTCCGGCCGGCTCAGGTGCGTGGACCGGCCCCGGGGGTGGGCCGGTATCAGGCACCTTCACACCCGGCACTTCGACCCCTGGGGTCTATACCTACACTGTCTCGGGCACCCCGCCTTGCCCTTCCGCATCCGCCACGGTCACTGTTTCGCAGACCACCGCGCCCAATGCCGGCGTAAGCAGGAGCATCAGTGTGTGTAGTGATGAAGTGCCTTTTACGCTTACGACCCGGCTTAACGGAACGCCGGATCCCGGTGGAACGTGGACCGGTCCTGGAGGACCACTAGGACCCTTGTTCGACCCGGCCACGGGTGCTTCAGGACCGTACGTCTACACCGTGAGCGGTGCCCCTCCATGCGCCGATGCCTCGGCCACATTGACGATAACGGTTCGCCCGGCACCTGATGCCGGATCCAATGGCGCTGTGACCCTTTGCAGTACCGATGGCGTTTTCCAATTGTATGATGCCTTGAACGACGATCCGGATGTAGGTGGAACATGGCAGGGCCCATCCGCACAACCGCACTCGGGAAGCTTCATCCCGGGGACTAGCGTACCCGGCGTGTACACATACACCGTTGCTGGACAATCCCCTTGCACGCCGGCCACCGCCACGGTGACCGTTGCGGTCAATGCCGCTCCCAATGCGGGAACCGGAGCTAGCATCACGCGATGTTCCGATGCAGCGGAGGTGGATCTCTTCGCACAACTTGGCGGCTCTCCGGGTACGGGCGGATCCTGGGCGGGACCCGATGGACCACATGGCTCCATCTTCATGCCGGGAACGGATACACCAGGTGCGTATACATATACGGTCAATGGGCTTGCGCCGTGTTCGAATGCCACCGCCGTGGTGAACGTGGCCGTGGTGACCGCACCACAGGCCGGTACCAATGGTAGCATCACTGTGTGTGGGAACGACCCTGCTTTCAGCCTCTTCGCGCTGTTGGGCGGGTCCCCCGATGCAACCGGTACATGGACCGGTCCAGGTGGAGGTCCTGTAAGCGGCACCTTCACTCCGGGCTCCAGCACAGCAGGGGTCCATACGTATACCGTCCCAGGAATAGCCCCGTGCGCGGATGCCACCGCGACGGTGACCGTCAGCGTCGTTGTACCGCCGAACCCGGGTACGAACGGCGCGGTCACGGTCTGTAGTAGTGATGGCCCTGTGAACCTGTTTGACCTCTTAGGTGGTTCACCGGCAAGTGGTGGGACCTGGACCCGTCCGGACGGCTCCGCGCACTCAGGCACCTATTCACCGAGCGCTCAACCCGGCGGCAATTACACATACACGGTGACCGGAGCGGCACCATGCGCGAACCGTTCTGCAGTGGTCCAGGTGACGCGTGTGATCGCGCCCAACGCAGGGACCAATGGAACGATCACCGTTTGCAGCACGAACAGTTCATTCCCATTGCTTTCCGTATTGGGTGGAAACCCGAACGGGACCGGTTCTTGGCTTGGACCGGGGAACACACCGGTAGCCAGTGATTTCGACCCCGCTGCCAGTGTTCCGGGGGTGTACAAGTATATCGTTACCGGAACGGCCCCTTGTGTGAATGACACCGGATTCGTGACCGTCAATGTGAACCAGGCGCCCAACGCAGGCTCCAATGCCTCTACCGTGGTATGCAGTAGTGCAGCCTCTTTCGACCTGATCGATGTCCTCTCTGGCGCCCCTAACGCGGGTGGTACTTGGACGGGGCCCAGCGGAGGTGCGCATGATGGGACATTCATCCCCGGCAGCTCCACGTCCGGTGGTTATACCTATACCGTCCCCGGTCAAACACCTTGCCTCGCTGCCAATGCTGTCGTCGTGGTCAACGTGAACCGCCAACCGGTCGCTGGTACAAGCAGCAGCTTCACCCGTTGCTCCACGGATGGACCCGTGGATCTCTTCGCTCAACTGGGAGGAACCCCTGATGGAGGTGGCACTTGGACCGGCCCGGGTGGACCGGGTTCAGGGATCTTCCAGCCCGGTACGAGCCCGGCCGGTACGTATACCTACACCGTGACCGGGACAGCACCTTGTACCAATGCGACAGCAACAATTGAAGCCACGGTGAACCAAGCACCCGACGCCGGTACCGGGGGAACCTTGACCGTTTGCCAAGGCACTACCGAGGTGGATCTGTTCACGGGGCTCAGTGGCACTCCGGACATGGATGGCGATTGGACCGAAGTGAATACCTCGGGCAACCTCAGCGACAACCTGTTCAGCCCGAGCGGGCTTCCTCCCGGCAGCTACGATTTCCTCTACACCGTGGATGGCATAGGCCAGTGCGCAAGCGCCACGGCCACGGTCACGGTTACCATAGTTCCCGACCTTGAAGCAGGAAGCAATGGCACCATCGCCGTGTGTCGGAACAATACCCAAGTGAACCTTTTCACAGGACTTGGTGGAAGCCCGCAGCCGGGTGGTCAATGGATCGATCTGGGTTCCGTTGGCCCCGCATTGAACGGACAATTCTTCAATGCCTCCTTGGTGCCGGCCGGTACCTATCAGTTCCGGTACCGTTTGACAGGGATCGTTGGTTGTGATTCGGATTCGGCGCAGGTCTCCGTTACGGTGGTGCAAGCACCGAACCCGGGGATCTCCAGCAACACCACGGTCTGTAGTAACGGGGCTCCGTTCCCTTTATTCGGTATCCTCGGTGGCACACCGGATGGTGGTGGGGTATGGCGCAGGGGTAGCCCAACGGGACCGAACGTTTCAGGGACCTATAATCCACCCGTGCATCCCCCGGACGTGTACTTCTATGTGGTGAGCGGCGCGGCTCCCTGTACCAGTGCGCATGCATCGGTGACCGTGCAGGAGGTGTTGGCCCCATTCGCAGGGGATGATGAGGAGGTGGAAGTATGTACCGATGGAGCACCGTTCAATATGACGCAAGAACTCGGTGGTTCGCCCGATCCGGGGGGCGTCTGGTTCCGCGGTGGGCAGAACCACGGTCCGCTTTTCGTGCCGGGGCTTGATGCGCAAGGGGTGTACGAGTACCGCGTCCCTGGCACCTCACCCTGCCAGCAGGATGTTGCCATCCTTACCATATCGGTGACCCCACGTGCGAATGCCGGCTTGAACAGTTCCTTGACCATATGCAGTGGTGACAACCCCACGCTTCTGTTCAATGCCTTGGGCGGGACCCCGAACAATGGCGGTTCATGGTTGGATCCCGATCTGGCGTCATTCAATGGGACCTTCGACCCCGCGAGCAGCATGGTCGGTGACTATCGATACGTGGTCCAGGGCATCGCGCCATGTAGCAACGACACGGCGATCGTATCGGTATTCGTGGACCCTTCACCCGATGCAGGTGATCCAGGGGCCGGGTCTTTCTGCGCCAACGGATCGCCCGTGAACCTATTGACCTTGTTGGGCGGTGCACCCGACCCGTTCGGCACTTGGGTAGGACCTCCGCCTGACAACCTGCCGTTCAGCGGCCAATTCGTCCCAGGCACTTCCGCTCCTGGCCTATATACCTACACCGCCACCAACACCTGTGGAAGCGATGTGTCCACGGTCAACGTTTCCGTGAGCGAACCGGCCAATGCAGGGTGTTCGGCTGCGATCACACTGTGCAGCTCCGCGTTGGCGTTCAGCATGACAGATGAATTGACCTGTTCGCCAGCGACCAACGGTGTTTGGACAGGCCCGGGTTCTTCCTCAACAGTTGTGAACGGTGTGTTCACCCCGGGGGTCAGCACACCGGGCACCTACCTGTATACGGTCCCGGGTCAAGGCGCGTGCCCCAACGCCACAGCTACCCTGACCATTGTTGTGCATCCGTCAAGGAACGCCGGTAACGATGCTTCGGCATCGCTTTGCAGTACCGGGGGGGAGTTCCAGCTGTTCCCGCTGTTGGGGCCCAACGCCCAGTCCGGTGGTTCCTGGTTCTTCAATGGACTACCGCATACGGCTTCTATCCTCCCTTCCGTGGATGAGACCGGAACGTACACGTACGTGGTCTACGGTACGGCCCCTTGTCCCAACGACAGCGCCAGGGTCTTTGTGCAGATCTCGGACCCTCCCTTTGCAGGCAACGATGGTCTGATCACCATTTGCAGTTCCATCGGTCCGTTCCAATTGATCAGCTCACTGAGTGGTGGTCCGGACTTCAATGGTAACTGGTTCGATCCTTCGAACCAGCCGCATTCCGGGATCTTCGATCCTGATGTGAATGTCGGAGGGGTCTATAAGTATCGATTGAATGGCAATGGCGGTTGCCCGGCCGATTCCGCATTCGTGACCGTGATCATGAACGACGCCGTGGATGCCGGCGACCCTGGAGGGCAGATCCAGGTCTGTAGCAATGATCCCTCGTTCCCCTTGTTCGATCTGCTTCTCGGGACACCCGAGCCGGATGGGGATTGGTCAGCGCCCGATGGCACCCCGTTCACCGGCACCTATTTCCCGGGTATTTCGCAACCCGGCGTGTACAAGTACAAGCGGATCGGTACGGCACCTTGTCCAAGCGATTCCGCTACGGTCACGGTCTTCCAGAGTACGGCCCCGAATGCAGGTATCAGCACCTTGGCGGAGTTGTGCTCCACGCCCGGCCCTATTGCGCTTATCGGACTACTTGGTGGAACACCCGATAACAGCGGCACGTGGAGCTTCAATGGAGACCCCCATGGCCCCAACTTCGACCCGGCCACGGATGAACCCGGCCCGTACATTCATACCGTTGCAGGCGATGCACCCTGCCTTGCAGCGACGGCGCAGGTGGTCGTCACCGTTCTTCCGGCCCCTAGCGCGGGCGCGAACGGTACCATCCCGGCTTGCGTGGGTTCAACCGCCATAGACCTTTTCCCTGCCCTTGGTGCCGATGCTACACCCGGTGGGTTGTGGACAACGGATTGTGCGGAGGGCACCTTGACCGATGGTGTGTTCGACGCAACAGGTCTCGCACCTGGTGCGACATGCAACTTCACATACACACATCCGGTCACCGGTCCTTGCCCCTCGGTCTCGGCCAATATCGCTTTATCGATAGTGGATGCACTGGACGCGGGGGAACCCGCTACGGTGGAGGCCTGCTTGGGGCAGGTCGTGGATCTTTTCGATGCCTTGACGGGAAGCCCTCAGGAAGGTGGAACCTGGATCAATGTGGATGGTGCCACGGGTCTTGTCGGTGGCTTCTTCAACACCGGTTCGGTGGCCTCCGGTACCACCTGGCGTTTCGACCATGTCCTGTCCGGATCGGTGGAGTGCGCACCGGACACGGCTCGGATCACCGTTGACGTACTGGACGGGCCGTTCGCTGGGAACAACGGGTTCCTTTCCATCTGTTCCACTTGGGCGCCCCAATCCTTGATCGCGTCTTTGGGTGGTGGCCCCGATGGCGGCGGAACCTGGTTCGACCCGAGTTGGGTGCAAATGCCGAACGGCCTTTTCGTTCCATCCACGAATCCTCCTGGGCTCTATCGTTATGTGGTCGATGGTTTTGGTGCTTGTCCAGCGGATACCGCTCAGGTGGAAGTGCAACTCACAACCGCGCCGAATGCTGGTGCCAACGCGACGCTTTCCATTTGCTCGGACGACCTGCCGACGAACCTGTTCACACTCCTCGGCCCCAACGCCCAAACCGGGGGTGCGTGGACCTTCGCCGACCTGCCGCACTCGAGTTCATACAACCCTGCGAGCGATGTTCCAGGGGTCTATACCTATACATTGCCGGAGGTCGTTCCTTGTGCCGGTGATGAAGCCACGGTGATCGTGACCGAGCCCGTGGCCCCCGATGCGGGTTGCGATGATGAACGTACGCTTTGTACGGATGTCGGGAACGTACAGCTCAGGGACCTACTGGGTTGTCCTCCATCATCTTCTGCGGGTTCATGGACCTATGTGACAGGGGGTAACATTCCGCATGGCCAGTTCTTCAATCCGGCCCAACACCCGGCCGGGGTCTATCGTTACGTGCTGAACGGAACCGCTCCGTGCGATGCTGATACGGCCGAGGTCACGATCAATGTGGTCGAGGCCGTGGATGCCGGGCAGAATGCAACGGTCAATGCGTGTACCTCCCAAACGGAGGTGGACCTCTTCGTGCAGTTGGGATCCGGCGCCCAAGCAGGGGGTACATGGCTTGATGTGGACGGATCCGGGGCCCTCAGCGGAAATGTGTTCAACCCCGCGTTGGCAGGGAACGGTACTTGGCGTTTCGACTATACGCTCGTTGCAATGCCTCCCTGCCTGAATGCTTCCGCGACCATCACGGTTTTGGTCGGAGGTGGTGCCAGTGCTGGTTCGGATAGTTCGGTGACCTTATGTGGCAGCGAACAAGCGTACGAACTCTTCACTGCGCTCGGTGGCTCACCTACCACCGGTGGCACTTGGGAGGACATCAATGGCACGGGTGCGATGCAGCCCGGTGGTATCGTGAACGTTGGCTTGTTGCCGAGTGGTGGGGCTTCCCCGTTCGTCTATACGATCAACGATCCGGGTTGTGGATTATTGACCGCAGTGGTCCAAGTGACCGCCGCTCCGTTCCCGGTGGCGGGTACGGGAGGTTCGGTGACCCTTTGTAGCACTACGGAGGCGATCGAACTGATCTTCCAATTGACCGGCGGACCGGACCCCGGGGGTACGTGGACGGACCCAATGGGTGCAGTACACGGCAACACCTTCACTCCCGGCCTCGACATCCCGGGCGACTATACCTATACGGTCACGGGGGTCGCCCCTTGCGTTGATGCCTCAGCTACTGTGAGCATAACGGTGAACCAACCTCCCGATGCCGGGTTGAACGCGGTCGTGACGCTTTGTGATACACTGCAGGCCTATGCTCTCATTTCAGGGCTGTTGGGTACGCCCGACGTCTGGGGAACTTGGGCGGATGTGGATGGCTCAGGCGGTTTGTCCGGTGGCAACCTCAATACCACAGACTTGGTGCCTGGGGATTATGAGTTCATCTACACGGTGACCACCTCCGGCTGCGTGCCGGCAAGCTCCGTGCTCAAGGTGGAGGTGGTTTCCAACCCGAACATCGTGGACCTCGTTACCCGGTGCAACTCGGTGGACCGCACGTACACGGTGGCGTTCACGGTCGTCGGCGGTGATCCTGCCACCTATGAAGTCATCGGTCTTCAAGGCACGGTGGTCACTTCCTCGCCGTATGCTTTCGTCAGTGATCCGTTGATCACCAGCGAGCCGTTCGCGGTGAACATCCGTGATGCGAATGGCTGTGCGGAACTTGTGGTCGAAGGTGCCAGCCCCTGCGAGTTCGTTTCTGCTGTCTTTGTGCCCGAGTCATTCTCGCCGAACGGGGATGGCATCAACGATACCTTCAGGATACCGGGCATCGAGGGATACCCGAACAATTCCATCACCATCTTCAATCGATGGGGAGGGAAGGTCTTCGAAGGTTCGGGTTATGACAATTCCAGTGTGCTATGGGACGGCGCTTCGCCGGATGCCCTCATCGGTGGTAACTCATCCACCGGAACGTATTTCTATGTCCTGGACCTCGGTAACGGTGCCGAGCCGCTCACCGGGTTCATCCAGTTGGTGCGATGAAGAGGCCGATGAACATACGGTCCGTTCTTTTCGGCCTAGGCCTTTTACTGGCAGGGACCGGCGCAGCCCAGCAGGACCCTCTATACAGCCAATACATGTTCAACACCTTGGCGTTCAACCCGGCCTATGCCGGAAGTGCTGATGTGTTCACGATGATGGCTCTTTCACGTCATCAGTGGGTGGGACTGGATGGTGCCCCGGCCACGCAAACGATCCTCGCGCACTCCCCGCTGAAGGCGGAGAGCCTGGCATTGGGATTCACGGCGATCAACGACAAGATCGGCCCCTCACATCAGACTTCCGTGTATGGCGATCTCGCCTATCGGATCCGTACCGGTGCGGATACGCGTCTATCGTTCGGATTGAAAGGAGGTATCAACATGTATCAAGCGGACCTGGCCTCGCTTTCCACGGTCGAGGTCGACCCGGCCAACGTGAGCATCTCCGGGCAGTTGATGCCCAATTTCGGGTTCGGTCTCTACTGGCATTCACCCATCTACTACGTCGGCCTGTCAGCACCCAAGTTGCTCGAGAACGAGATGGATGCGGTGAACGGGAACGTGATCGTGAGCACCAGCGAGGAGCGGCACTATTTTCTCATGGGCGGCTATGTGACCGAACTGAGCCGCGACATCAAGTTCAAGCCCGCTTTCTTGCTTCGGTTGGTGGCAGGCGCACCGCTGAGCCTTGACCTGAACGCCAACTTCCTGTTGCGGGAACGGATCTGGTTCGGCGCCATGTATCGCTGGGGCAATGCATTCGGTCTCATGGGCCAGTACCAGGTGAACGATCAACTGCGTGTGGGCTATGCCTTCGATCTGACCACCACCAAGCTCGGTGCATACAATGCTGGCACCCATGAGATCATGCTGAGCTACGATCTGCGCTTCCTGAAAGGGAAGACCATCTCCCCGCGTTATTTCTGAAGTGATGGGGATGCGCTCGACCATACTCCTGCTGTTGACCATGTTGACCGTTTCGGTATGGCCTCAAGGCAACGCCGATCCGTACATCGCCGAGGCTGATAAGCACTTCCAGCAAATGGCGTATGCCCGGGCCATCGAAGGCTATACCACGGCCACCGAATTGGGTGCCGTGAACGAGCATGTGACCAAACGCCTTGCGGAGTGTTACATGTATTTGGGGAATTCCGAGGATGCCGAACGCTGGTATGCCATGGTGGTGAAGTTCCTGAACAGGGAGCCCAAGGACCTCTATAACTACGCGGAGGCATTGAAGGGCAATGGGAAGTACCAGGCCGCCGAGGAGTGGATGGACCGCTATCTGCGATCCCTTCCGGGCGAAGGCGGTGGAACACGAAGCAACATCAGCGGTTTCGCGCAGAAATTCACAGCGGATATGGACCGTTTCACCATACGGCTCGTGGATGTGAATACACCGTATTCCGACTTCGGGGTCACGTGGTTGGGCAAGGAAAGGGTGGCATTCTCTTCGGCCAGGAACGCTACGGTGGGCATCGAACGCCGTGCGGCATGGAACGATCAACCCTTTTTGGACATGTACGTATCGGATATCACCCCCGGCGGTGGCCTGGCCAATGCCAGGTTGATGGAGGGAGCGGTGAACACCAAGGTGCATGAAGGACCGGCGTCGGCCAACCCCACAGGGGACATCCTCTGGTTCACGCGGAACGGCTACTTCAATGGCAAGACCCAGAAGAGTGCATCGGGCGTCAACAGGCTTGCGATCTACAAGGCTTATCGCAGGGATGGTGGTTGGGGTGATGTGGAGCAATTCCTGTACAATAATTCCGAGATCTCCGTGGGCCATCCGGCGCTTTCGCCGGATGGCACCCATCTGTATTTCGTAAGCGACATGCCTGGAGGTTATGGGGGGTCGGACATTTACGTGTGCAAGGACCTCGGTGGGCAGTGGGGCGAACCCGAGAACCTTGGTGCCACTATCAACACGGCACAGAACGAGGTGTTCCCGTTCATCGGTGCGGATGGAACACTGTACTTCTCCAGTAACGGGCATCCGGGTCTTGGTGGCCTGGATATCTATGCGGCCAAGAATCTGGGCATGGATGGCTTTGCCGGACCCATGAACGTTGGTGCTCCCGTGAACGGAACGAAGGATGATTTCGCATTCATCATCGATCCTGAACGAAAGAGGGGCTTCTTCTCAAGCAACCGTCCCGGAGGGGTCGGTGATGATGACATCTATTCGTTCGAGATGCTGGGCGAGCTGGAACAGCGATACTTGGTCACCGGTGTGGTCATCGATGACGAGAACGGTTCGCCATTGATCGATCTCGAGGTGAAGCTCGAGGACAAGGAAGGCCGACTCCTTGCAACGACACGAACGGATGTGCGAGGGGAATACACCTTCCCGGTCGAGAAGGATCGGGAGTATCGTCTGGTGGCTGAGATGAAAGGCCGATACCCAGGGGAGCAGAACCTGAGCACTGAGGACATCGAGGAGGAACAGATCGTATCACGGGACATCCATTTGGTTCCGGACGCCGGGATCTGGCTGCGCGGAACCGTCCGCTTCGATGGCCGGACGGGCTTCGTGGCGGGGGTCACGGTGAGCGTGGTGAACATGAGCAGTTTCTTCTCTGAAAGCCAATTGACCGATGAAGGAGGTGGGTTCAGTATTCGCCTTCAGAGCAACGAGGAGTTCGAGGTCCTGTTGGAGAAACAAGGCTTCTTCAGCATTAGTGTCCCGATTTCGACCATCGGGATGAAGAACGGCATTATCGACCTGAACGAGCGACGTGACCTCGACCTTGAGCCTGTCCTGTTGAATGAACCGGTTCCATTCAAGAACATCCGGTGGGCCGAGGGTAACGCGACCCTGGACGCGGCCGCCACCCGTGAATTGGAAGTGTTCGCGGAACGGTTGATCGTGAATCCGGCGATCATAGTGGAGATCGGGGTGCATAGTGATGCACGCGGTGGCGATGATGCCGCGAATCTGGACCAACGTAGGGCCCAGGCCATTGTGGACCTGATGGTGAAGAAAGGAGTGAAGATGTCACGTCTGACGGCGAAGGGGTACGGAATGGCAAAACCGAAGAACCAATGCGTGCCAGGCGTTCCATGTTCCGAAGCGGAGCATGCCATGAACCGCCGCGTGGAGTACATGGTGACGGAAGTGAAGCCCTAACGCAAAGCCCGTTCGTCCAAAGCGCGAAAGCGGTAGCCTTGCTTCGCAAAATGTTCCAAGGTCCTGGGCAGTGCGTAACGCACTCGTTCTTCTGCTCCCAGACTATCATGGAACAGTACGATGGATCCAGGGCGAACCGCTACGAGAACGTTCTCCAGGCACTTCGCGCCATCGATATCCGCGTCGAAGTCCCCGCTGAGGACATCCCATAGCACCACTTCGAAACGGCTGCGCAAGGCCCTTCCCTGTGCCAGGGTGAGGCTCATGTAAGGCGGGCGGAACAGGCGAGTTCCGGTGAATTCCTGACAGCGGAGCACATTACGCAGGTAGGTCCGTAATGGTGTCTTGCGGCCAGGAAGGTGGTCGTATGTGTGGTTGCCTACGGTGTGCCCTTCACGACGTATCCGCTCGAGGATGTCCGGGTTCGTTGCACAGTTTGCCCCGATACAGAAGAACGTTGCTTTCGCGTCATATTCCGCCAACGTGTCCAGGACCCACGGTGTCACCTCAGGGATCGGTCCGTCATCAAAAGTGAGGTAAAGGTCCTTGGACGTACCCGGAACGTTCCACACCACTTCCCGAAAGAAGGACCGGACCGTTCTGGGTGTGCGTGTCAGGTACATGGGCTCAGAATTGCATCCGTGTCGTACGCCTCTGGGCCCCTTGCAGTTCAAGGAGTTTCTCTTGATAGATCCGCTCGGTTTCTTCGAAGCGGGTGCGCAGGGAGGTGGCCAAGGCCGGATCCGCATGTGTTTCGGGCGGTGCAATGGGCATGCTGTCCAGTGGTGCGATCCGCTCACGTGGATCCATCTGACCCGCGGTACCGGTCGTGCTCATCAGGCGCCCCATCACAGCGTGCGTGATCGCCATATCGTCCAACAGGAGTGATGCGAACCGCGGCTCCAAGCTCATGTAGTAGTTCATGTTCTCTTCCATGATCGTGAACAAACGGTCCGAAAGAGCATCCGCCTTTTCCACATCACCGATCGCATAATAGGCCTCGATCGTGGGCAACAGGATACGGTCGAAAGGAACGTTGCGCTCCGGCATATGTTCCAAGCTCAGGTCGAGGATGGTGCGCGCATCATCCTCGCGGCCTTCCTCGATCAACGCTTCCGCCAAGCTGCTCAACTGCAAGCGCAGGTTGGTGGTCATTCGCAGAATGTTCTCGTCCAGGTAGATGTCGCCTTCGGTGCCCATGTTGCCCCAGAGGAACTTCTCCGTCACGTTCTTGAACATGATATCCGTGGCCACCCGGCCTTGCAGGTTCGGGTTCTTGTTCGGAGAATAGACAGGAACAACGCGGTATGTGAGGCCTTCCAGTTGGAAATGGTCCTGCAGGTCGATGTAGCTGTCCGGTCCCGTCGTCACGGCGAAGTATATAGGACGCTCCCAGTCGTTGTTCGCAAGGAGATCCAACACCATCAAATGGTTCTTCAGCAAGACCTGCCGGTCGATCTTCCAGTTCACGCTGCTTACCCAGTTCGTGTCACCGGGCTGCACTGTACCGTTGGTGAAGACCGTGGCACTATCGACCGGTATGCTGAACTTGTCCGTTGGGAAGTACGCGTCCTTCACACCACGTTGGAACAGCACCTGCATGTTGCGGTCGTTGCTTACGAATTCCATCATCTCCTTCAGGTCGCGATAGCCTTCTCCTTGAGGGATGAGAGCCACCACATCCCGGGTGCCCTGGCGGTACTTTTCCGGGGCCATGGCGAAAGGCACGGGTTCGCTCTCATAGGCTTTTCGCCGCATCTGGTCGATGTACCAGTCCGTGTTCAAGAGGCTAAGGTTCACCACACGCACATCCGTGCGGATGCCTTCCACCTCCTGTGCGTACCATAGCGGGAACGTGTCGTTGTCGCCATTGGTGAAGAGGATCGCGTTCGGCGCGCAGCTTTCGAGATAGTCGGAGGCGAGGTCTCGCGCTGGTGTACGGTTGCCCCGGTCGTGGTCGTCCCAGCCTTCGGCCACCATCACCCCCGGTACCGCAAGGCCGATGATCACGGCCAACAGGCCGGCCACGGGCTCGTTCCGTGTCGTTCTGCCCAAAACGAAGAAGAGTGCCAACACCACACCACCGAGCACCGCCATGTACAGGATGGCGTAGGAGATGGCGTGGTCCCCATCACCGATGGATTCCACGAGATACTTCAACACGCCCAAGCCGAACGCAGCCCCGACCACCGTACCGAGTTCCTTCTGTTGCATGGTGCGTGCTGCATCGAACAAAGCGAATACGCCGAGCCCGATCCATATCGCGAAGGCGTAGAACGAACCCACGTACGCATAGTCCCGCTCCCGCGGCTGGTACGGCGTCTGGTTCAAATAGATCACGATGGCCACACCGGTGAAGAAGAAGAGCAGCATCACCACGGCCCAGTCCCGCGAATGGCGGAACATCTGGTACACCAGTCCGATCAGGCCCAAGAGGAAGGGCAAGAGGTAGTAGTGATTGTAGCCTTTGTTCTGCGTCATGCTAGGGGGCAAAAGGTCCTGGTTCCCCAGCCGTTCCGCATCGATCGTCTTGACCCCGGTCATCCAGTTCCCTTCCAGGATGTTCCCGCTACCTTGGATGTCGTTCTGGCGACCGGCGAAGTTCCACATGAAGTACCTCCAGTACATCCAGTCCATCTGGTAGCTGAAGAAGTACTTCATGTTCTCTCCGAAGGTGGGCTTGTAGATGATCGTTGGTTTGCCCTCCCGGTCCTTGGTGCGCATGGGGCGGCCTTTGAAATCGCTCCATTCCTTGTATGCGGAGATGTGGTTGCGCTGTGCACTGTACATCCGTGGGAACACCATGGTGAAGTCCGGATCGTAGACAGGCTCACTCCCCTTGCGCGCATCGGTGATGATGTACGCATGGTCCACCGTATGGCCAGGGTTGTCCTCCACGAAGTGCTGCGCGCTCCACTGATCGTAAACGTTCTTTACGGCCCGACCGTCCTTCTTGATCTGATAAGTGGCGGTGTACACGGGGTTGCCATCCTCGCGCTCGTTGGCGTACGGCGAATCCCAGAACTGGCCCATCAGCAGCGGACGGTCCCCGTACTGCTCGCGGTTCAGGTAGCTCAACAGGTTGAACACGTTCTCAGGATTGTTCTCGTCGATGGGCGGGTTGGCCGTACTGCGGATGACGATCATGGCGTAGCTGCTGTACCCCACCAGGATCACGCTCACACCAAGGATCACCGTATTCCACAGGACCTTGCCCGTGCGTTGTGTCCAGCGCAGTGTCCAAACCACGCCGGAGATCAGAAGCAAGGTGTAGATCAGGTTCCCGGTGTTGAACGGTAGTCCGAGGTCGTTCACGAACAACAACTCGAAGGACCCCGCGAGCTTCACGATGCCTGGGATGATCACGGCTTGGATCGTGCCCAGGATGACCGCCGAGGCCACGAAGGTCATGACCACACCTTTCAGTGAAGGCTCGTAGCGCTTGAAGTAATATACGAAAGCAATGGCCGGGATACACAGCAGGTTGAGCAAGTGTACTCCGATGCTCAAGCCCATGAGGTAGGCGATGAGGATGAGCCAGCGGGTGCTGTGCGGTTGCTCCGCTTCACTTTCCCACTTCAAAATGGCCCAGAACACGATCGCGGTGAAGAAGCTGGATAGCGCGTACACCTCACCTTCCACGGCGCTGAACCAGAAACTATCGCTCCAGGTGTACGCCAAAGCGCCCACGATACCGCTGCCCATGATGGCGATGATGCTACCGGTGGTCAGTTCCATCCCGTTTCGTGTGGCCAGTTTATGGGCCATGTGCGTGATGCTCCAGAACAGGAAGAGGATGGTGAATGCGCTGGCGAGGGCGCTCAACACGTTAACCGCCACAGGGACGTTCTCCGGTGATACGAAGGCACCGGCCACACGGGCCAGGATCATGAACAACGGCGCTCCCGGCGGGTGACCGACCTCCAACTTGTACGCCGTGGCGATGAATTCCCCACAATCCCAGAAGCTGCTGGTGGGCTCTATGGTGAGGATGTAGGTCCAAGCGGCGACCAGGAACACCAACCAACCGGTTAGGATATTCAGCTTCTTATAGTCCATTCGGGCAGGGATCGGATGCGGTAAGGGCTACACCATCAACCGGAAAGGCCGTGGCGAACGGTCGCGAAAATACCGAAAGAACCCGCTGTACCATGGACTTGTTTGGGTGGGATGGGTCCGGCGTGTTACTTTTGCCGCGCTTTATGCCAGTAAAGCTGCAATTGACCGATGGTGTAACTGGCAACACGTCTGATTTTGGTTCAGAAGAGTCCAGGTTCGAGCCCTGGTCGGTCAACTATAAGGAAGCCCTGCTGAAGCGGGGCTTCTTCATGAAGTGACGTCATCAGGGCGAGAAGCCTGTCCCGTGCGACGCGTGAGCGGCGATACGGGAAGCCCCGGTCGGTCAACTGAAAGGAAGCTCTGCGAAGGCGGGGTCCCTTGTGCTCAAAACGTTCACCGGAACACGATCCCACGCAGGGGCGGCAACGTGGGGTCCTGCTTCAACATCCCGGCCATCACCTTGTATAGTTCGGGTAGCTCTTTCTTGAATTGAACGGATTGCTCAAAGAAGTATTCCACCGCCACGGCGAAGAATTCCTCCTGGTTGGTGCCTGCGTAATCCCTGAACAAGCGGCTCTTTCCCGCATGGATGTGCTCCGCCTCCATTTGCGCCAGAATGCGCCACTCTTGCATCAACGTTCGGTCCAGGAAGTCGTATTCATCGTTCGGGATCCTGTTCTCGAACCATAATGCATGGGCCATCTCGTGTAGACCCAGGTTGCGCGCGTCATCCGGTATGGCATAGTCACCCGTGAAGTGTTTCCAGGAGAGCACTATGGCCCGCATGCCCGGGTTCACCTCGCCGATGTGGTCCGAACCGGTCATGCGGGAGCGATAGCGGTCCGGATAGATGACCACTTTGGTGAAGTGCGCCAAGGCCATTTCCGGTAGGCCGAAGGTGAGTTGGATCGCGCATGCCGCGATCAGCGTTTCCATCTCCCGGGTCACTTCGATCCCGCGCCCGTGGAAGTCCTTTTCCTCCACGAAGCCGACGACCCGCGCTCGGAATGAGCTGCGCTGTGGCCCGGACAAGCCCCGATAATAGGTGAATGAGCGATGAAGGTGCTGGTCCAACTCCTTCCCTTGGCTCCGCTTCGCTGCATAGTGGACGATAGCCACGAGCCCTATGCACGCGAAGAAGATCATGGCGCCGATCGGATCGTCGTTCTGTACCGTCGCAGCGAGAAGCATCACCACGATCAATAGGCGACCTTATCCTGCTTGTCCTTCCAATCCGTAAGGACTGCGCACCCTTCCGTCCGCAGCATACGTTCGGTCGGGATCCGACGTTCGGTATAGGGTAGAGGCAACTCGTCGTAGATGAGCTGGTCATCGAAGCCTGCGTCGGCCGCATCCTCCCTGGTGCAAGCGAAGACGATACGGTCCGGACGCGCCCAATAGATGGCGCCCAAGCACATGGGGCAAGGTTCGCAGCTGGTGTAGAGTACGCATCCGGTCAGCTGGAAATCACCGACCGCTTTGCAGGCCTCACGGATCGCCACAACCTCGGCGTGTGCTGTAGGGTCGAGGGTACTGGTGACCTTGTTGTTGCCACGCCCGATGACCTTCCCATCTTTCACGATCACGCAACCGAAGGGCCCGCCATCACCGCGTTCCATCCCGGTACGGGCCAATTCAATGGCCTCGCGAATGAAGATGCCGTCCGTGGGCTTCGCTTCCATGGTCCCAAAGATGGGGAACCCGCTCCGACCGGCGTTGATGGTTCAGTCCTTGCCTTCGAAGACGAACTTGTAGACGACACCGGCAAGCAGAGCACCAAGGATCGGGGCCACCCAGAACATCCACACTTGTCCCAAGTAGGCACCTCCAGCGAACAAGGCTTGACTTGTACTACGCGCCGGGTTCACGGATGTATTGGTGACCGGGATACTGATCAGGTGGATCAAGGTCAATCCCAGACCTATCGCGATCGGTGCGAAGCCCTTCGGGGCGCGGGCGTCGGTGCTGCCGAGGATGATGAGCAGGAAGAAGAAGGTCATGACCACTTCGCAAACGAAGCCACTGAGCATGCTGTAGCCTCCGGGAGAGAGTTCGCCAAAGCCGTTGGCGGCGAATCCACCGAGATCGGCACTGTTGCCGCTTGCAATGGTCCACAGCACGCCTGCACCTGCAACGCCGCCAATGACCTGTGCCACGATATAGCCGAGCAGATCACTTCCGCTGAAGCGGCCACCCATCCATAGGCCTATTGATACCGCAGGGTTCAAGTGGCAGCCGGAAATATGACCGATCGCGAAGGCCATGGTAAGCACGGTCAGACCGAAGGCCAATGAAACCCCGAGCAGCCCGATACCAACATCGGGGAATGCAGCGGCCAGAACGGCACTTCCGCAGCCCCCAAGGACCAACCAGAACGTTCCCAGGAATTCGGCGACGAGCTTTTTCATGATCGAGCGGTTTTGACGCAAGTTCCACATTGGGACGGTCGGAACCGCTGAGGTCACACCCTCGGATCCCACGATCCAACGTGGAGAACGCCGGGACCAGGCCCTATCTCCGTTCGATCCCCAACTCGTTCAGCTGCACCTCGTCGATCCTGCTCGGCGCATCGATCATCACGTCCCTACCGGCATTGTTCTTCGGAAATGCGATGAACTCGCGGATGTCGCTACGCCCTCCGAAGAGACTTACCCAACGGTCGAAACCGAAGGCCGCACCGCCATGCGGAGGTGCCCCGAATTCGAATGCATCCAATAGGAAACCGAATTTGTAGCGGGCATCTTCATCAGTGAATCCCAGTACACGGAACATGGCTTCCTGCATGCTGCGATCGTGGATCCGGATGCTGCCGCCGCCGATCTCCGATCCGTTGATCACCAGGTCGTAGGCGTTGGCCAACACGCTACCCGGGTCGCTTTCGAGCAAGTGCGCATGCTCCGGTATCGGCGCTGTGAAGGGATGGTGCATGGCGTGCCAGCGGCCGCTCTCCTCGTCCTTTTCCAACAGCGGAAAGTCGACCACCCAGAGCGGTTTGAACACGCTCGGGTCACGCAGCCCCAGCGTTTCGCCCAGATGCAGGCGCAGTTCGTTCAGTTGCTTGCGCGTCTTTTCAGCAGGTCCCGCCATGATGCATAGCAGGTCACCCTCCTTCATGCCGAAACGTTCCCCCCAGCGCTTCAGGTCCTCGGGTCCATAGAACTTGTCCACGGTGCTCTTCAAGCCCTCCGCCGTCCAACGCACGAAGATGATCCCCGTGGCGCCGATCTGCGGCCGTTTCACGAAGTCGATCAATGCATCGGTCTGCCTGCGGCTCCATCCAGCGCACCCTTCGGCATTGATGCCCACCACGAGTTCCGCATCATCGAAGACCTTGAAGTCCTTGCCTTTGGCGAGGTCGCCCAAGTCATGGAACTTCATTCCGAAACGCAGGTCGGGCTTGTCGCAGCCGTAATCACGCATCGCTTCAGCGTATGGCATGCGGAGGAAGGGTTCGCTCATGTCCTTCCCCAATATGGCCTTGAACAGATGCTTGGCCAAGCCTTCGAAGGTGTTCAGGATATCCTCGCGTTCCACGAAAGCCATTTCACAATCGATCTGCGTGAACTCCGGTTGGCGGTCCGCCCGCAGGTCCTCGTCACGGAAGCACTTCACGATCTGGAAGTAGCGGTCCATGCCGGCCACCATCAGCAATTGCTTGAAGGTCTGCGGGCTTTGGGGAAGCGCATAGAATTCGCCTTGGTTCATCCGGCTCGGTACCACGAAATCACGCGCACCTTCGGGCGTGCTCTTGATCAGTACCGGCGTTTCCACCTCAAGAAATTGCTGCGCGCTGAGGTGGTTCCTGACCTCGATGGCCATGCGGTGCCGTAGCTCCATGTTCCGCCGCACATTGGCCCTGCGCAGGTCCAGATAGCGGTACTTCATCCGCAATTCATCACCGCCGTCGGTCTCTTCCTCAATGGTGAAGGGTGGCGTTTTGGCGCGGTTAAGCACCTTCAGTTCCGACACGATCAGTTCGACCTCGCCGGTCGGGATGTTCTTGTTCTTGCTTTCCCGCTCCTTCACGGATCCCGTTGCTTGTATCACGAATTCACGTCCCAAGGCATTGGCCTGATCGCAAAGCGCCTTGTCGCGTTCGGTGTTGAAGCTGAGCTGGGTGATGCCAAAGCGGTCGCGAAGGTCCACGAACGTCATACCGCCGAGGTCGCGGGTGCGTTGGACCCAGCCGGCCAAGGTCACGGTCTTTCCAGCATCGGGTAGGCGGAGTTCGCCACAGGTATGGGTACGGTACATCGGTCGTTCGAGCTGCGCTCTGTGCAGGAGGCGCGAAATTACCGGAAGCCCTTGAACTCCGAGGACTATTCCACCGTGAAGGTCAACGATCGGCGCAGGATGTCGCCATCATTCTCGACCACCACGAAACCCCAACGCTCCGATCCCGTCATGTCGCGTGTGACGATCACCTTGTCGAATTCGAAGGTGTCAGAGCCCAAGGGAATGCTGTCCACATCGACGGCTTGGCCTCCGTCATAGGAAACGGTGACCTTGAAATGGTGCATACGGTCATCCCCTCTGGAAACCAACACGCCGACGACCATCGTGTCCTGCGTGCCAACGGTATCGCTCAGGTACGTGTAGCCCGTATCGGTCCTGAAATCGATGGTGGGATTCAGCCCAACATCGTCATCATCCTTGGCGCAGCTCAACATGAGCAGGATAATGGTACAAAAGGTCCAGGTCCGATAGTGCTTCATCCGATGCTCCGAAAGTAGTCCATTCCCATTGCAGGATCGCCCACGAGCGCCACGATCTTGATCCTCCACTACCCGCTGGAGGGCATGCTGTACGTCCAAAGCAATCCGCGGATCAGACCGAGGTAGTGCGGGATCCGTTCTTCCAGGTCATAGCCGCCTGCCAGCGACTCCACCATCCAACCGCGTGAGATCAGGCTGATACAGGAGACCAGGAACTCTTGTTGCACACGGGTCAAGGGTACCAGTAGTCCATTCGCCACGAGGCCTTGAAGGCACGCTCGGATGCCCAAAAGGCGCCCTTCCTGGATGGACTGGTATTCGGCACGGGTCTGCGCTAGTGCCGATAGGATCCGTGCCATGCTGAGCACCAGGCCGCGGTACGCGATATGGTTGCGCATGACCTGCTCGAAGCGCACGATCAGTTCGTCGACCGAAGCGACCGTCGCATCCAATTGCACACCGTCGTTCAGTGCCCGTAACTCGAGGCCCAGGGCCAGGACCAGGGAATCCTTGTCCGGGAAATAGTAGGTCACATGCCCTGCTCGCATCTTCAAAGCCCGCGCGACCTCCCGGGTGCCGATCCGCTCCACCCCGTATTTGTTGAACAAGTGAAGGGCTTTGCGCAGGATCTTCTCCCGCTTGGCTTCCCCCTTTACCGTGATCCCCGCTTTTGGCATATCTTTGACAGTGTCCAAATATATGAACATGAACTACCAACACCCTCATGTGATCGAAAGCGGGGCGGGTGAGCAGCTCACCTTCGTCCGCGCCGAGAAGGACCCCAAAGGGGACAAGCTCATCGTGGAGAACCTGGTACAGCCTGGGTCCGGTCCGCCGATGCACGTCCACCACCGGCAGTCGGAATCGCTCACGGTGGTCAGCGGCCGGATCGGCGTGCAGGTGCTTGGACAGGAGCCCAGCGAGCACGGACCCGGCGAGACCGTGACGTTCGCCGCCGGTGTGCCCCATAAGTTCTGGGCGGCCGGGAGCGAACCCCTGCGCTGCACCGGATGGATCCAGCCAGCCGACAACGTGGAGTACTTCCTCACGGAGCTCTATCGCAGCCCGCGCGAGAATGGCGGCAAGCGGCCCAAGGATTTCGATGGTGCCTACCTGGGCATGCGCTACGCCAGTGAGTTCGACATCCTGGAGGTGCCGGGCTTCGTGAAGAAGGTGATCTGGCCCCTCACGGTGTTCTTCGGCAGGCTGGCGGGGAAGCACAAGCGCTACGCGGATGCGCCGGAGCCGGTGAGGTGAATGAAGAAGGGTGACAACAGGCACCCTTTCCGCTCACTTCGCCCGCATCCTGTTCCCCTTTGCCTCGTGGGTGAGCTCGCATAGGCCCAGGGCTTCCATCAGCGGGGGCACGTACACCCCGAAGCGACCGCGCAATCCCTTCTTCAGGCCGTACCAACCTTTCACGGGGTTCTGTTCGCTGCGGCCCCAAGCCTCCACAGTGCCTTCTTTCGCGGGCTTCTGCTCGTCGGCGCCGCCGAGGTCCATCCAGTCGCCGTGCTTCTTCAGCATGGCGTGAAGGTCATTGATGCATCGTATGTCATAGAGCAGGACCGTCTTCCCGACGGTGCAGACGAGCACCTCTTTGCCGTCCCTTTCCTCCACATGCATGGTGTATTCCGAGCTGCCCGGAGGCGTCTTTAGTTTCCAGGGTTTGTCTTTGCTGCGCTTTTCCATGCGGTCGAATGTAGCGCGTGCATGGTATGTTATCGGTATTGGACTACGCCGCGAGCAAGATGTTGACCTTGCTCGAAACAGGATAAATAGGGAAGCGTTCAGCGCTTCCGTTTGGCATTCGGGAAATAGAACGCGCTCTTGATCCCCACTTCCTTCATCATGTCCAGCCCGAAACCACGCAAGGTCTCGATCACTGGGATGGCCTTGGCACCAAGCTTCGTCAGGTTGTATTCTGTCCGAGGGGGCACTTCGGCGTACACGGTGCGCTGCACCATCCCATGCTTTTCCAGCTCCCGCAAGGCTGCGGCCAATTGGCGGTCGCTGATGTGCGGCATGCTCCTCTTCAGTTCGCTGAAACGGAGTTTCTCCTTTTTCAGCCGAAACAGGATCGGGCTCTTCCATGTGCCACCGATATGGGCCATGGCGAATTCGAAGGGGTTGTAATAGACGCGATCGTCGTAGGTGAAGTCGGGCATGGTCGATCGGATGATGGGATGATCAGACGATGAGATGATCGCCTGGCAGCCACAAAGATCGCCGCAAAGCGCTGTCCAGCACAATACTTACCAAAACGTGAGTACCTCACAAATGCGTGCTACCTGCAGAATGCGCATGTATGTGCTGAAAGTTTGCACCCACAACAACGACACACGACCCATGAGCGCAGCACTCAACCTCATCGATCCCGCGAAGCCCAAGCGCATCGCCCTCATCGCCGCCAACACCTCCACCAGCAAGCAGACCGGCTGGCCCATCGGCTTCTGGTGGGCCGAGCTGACCCACCCCTACTGGGAGTTCGTGGAGAAAGGCTATCAAGTGGACATCTTCAGCCCCGAGGGCGGTGACCTGGAAGCCGATGGCTTCAGCGACCCCGAGCACGAGAGCGGCTACAGTGCCGCCGACATCCTGAGCCTCGGCTTCAAGAAGAGCGCGAAGCATGCCGAACTGGTGAAGAACACCAGGCCCATCAGCGCGATCACTGTGGCCGACTACGACGCCGTGTTCCTCAGCGGTGGCCAGAGCCCCATGTACACGTTCATCGACAACACCAAGTTGCACCAGCTGGTGGTCGATTTCCACGAAGCGAAGAAGGTGGTGGCCGTCGTGTGCCACGCCACCTGCATCCTGCTGAAGGCGAAGACCGCCGATGGCAAGCTGCTGGTGGACGACAGGACCTGGACGGGCTTCGCCGATGCCGAGGAGCAGTTCGCAGACAACTTCGTGGGCCAGCGCATCCAGCCCTTCTGGATCGAGACCGAGGCGCGGAAACTGCCCAACACCAACTTCATCACCGGCGGCATGTTCAAGGCTTTCGCTGTGCGCGACGGCCGTCTGATCACCGGCCAGCAGCAGTTCAGCGGCGCGGCCACGGCCCGGATGGTGATCGAGGCGCTTGGTGCGTAACGCACTATCTCGTTCAAGGCACCCGTAGTGTCGACCCAATGGGTCGACGCTACAGGTGCGATCGATCACCGTTGGCGCAACCAAACAAACGATGCATTCCACCCCATGATCACCAAACGCCGATTCCACCCCCTGAAGGTGCTGTCCTACGTGCAGGGCGAACTGCTGCTGGCCCTGGTCGCGGCGTTGCTGGCCTTCGTGCTGCACCGCTGGGAACCCCTAGTGGCGCTGCCCTTCAGCATCGCCGCCACC
>JAGQVV010000010.1:10597-19811 GCA_020437805.1 Flavobacteriales bacterium | reverse complement strand
GAGGCGAAGGGCAAGGGATCGATGGAGATGTTCTTCGTGGACCGGATCGACCAACACATCGAAGTGAAGGATACCGAACAGCTGGAACGCTTCCTGGCCACGGGTTCGGCGGCATCGACCAACGCAGCGGTGAGCGACCTGAAAGGCATACGGATCCTGCTCGTCGAGGACAACGACTTCAACATCATGGTGGCACAGGATGAGCTGCAGGCCTCGATCCCTGATGTGCAGGTGGATGTGGCGAAGAACGGCATCGAGGCCGTGGCGCGTGTCAAGGCGAATTCCTACGACCTCGTGCTGATGGACGTGCAGATGCCCGAGATGAACGGCTACGAGGCCACCCGCGCGATCCGGGCGTTCGGAGGCGCATACACACAGCTGCCCATCATCGCCATGACCGCCAACGTGATGAAGGCCGAGGTGCAGCGTTGCATCGATGCTGGGATGACAGGCTTCATCCCGAAGCCATTCGAGCGGAATGAGCTGCTCGCCACGCTTCATAGCGTGCTGGCGGATCGGAAGGGCGCGCCCTGATGACCTGCGATCGACCACCGCTAACGCTGGATCAAAAAGTGCCCAGGAGCTTGCTCTTGCATGGGGAATCGGAGATGTACGTCGCAGCGGGCCGAGCGGCCATTGTTCCCGTTCGATCGCTACAAGGATCCCGAGGGTCCATCTGTGCGTCGCGAACCAAGGTGCGAACGGCGTACATTGAAGCCGTGAACCAACAACCTGGACCATGATACGCCACCTGAGCTTCGCAGCGCTTCTCATTGCTTTCATACCCACCACCCTCGCCGCACAGGACAAGTCCAAGGAAAAGGTGGAAGTGATCTTCACACAGGACATGGTCAAGGCCGACCTGGACAGCATCAAGCTTCATGTGAAATACCACCGCATTGTGCTGCAGATCAATAATGTGGAATACCAGGACGGACGGTTGCACCGCATCGACTTCAACGTGTCCACCCCGAAAGGCAAGGGCAGCGCTTCAGGAGAGATCAAGCCCGATCAACAGTTCGGCTTCAGCTACGATCCGAGCGGAGAGAGCGAATTCGCGCTAACGGTCGGGAGCTTGGGGGTGCCGAGCAAGAAGAAGGGAAAGGAGTAGGTCGGTTTGGCACTGGTGGTTTTGGTTCTTGGCCGGCCAACTAGGGTCGGGCCAAGGGCGAAGCTTCACACATGGATGGAATGAGGGCGAGGGTCGGGTACCCGGCGTAAAGGGTTCGTGTGGTCCATCGAAAAGAGGATCATCAGCGTTGGAAGGTCGCTCCTGGTCGGACACGTTCGGTGCATGGATCCTACCTTGATCACCGATATTCCATGACCATCCACCCAGAGCCAATGCCTCCTTTCGTGCGCACTCTCCCACTGGCGCTTGTTCTACATGCCTGTATGCTGCTCACAGCGTGTTCTGCGCGCACACCGGAGAACTCCGCTGATGTAGTGACGAGCGACCTATTGGAACCATCGATCGATGCCTTGCGCTTCAGCGAAGACACCTTGCTGCTCTTCGATAGCACGCGCCAGCGGACCATTCCTGTTGCATTGTACAAGGACACCATCAATGCGCGTGGGCTGATCCTCTTCAGTCACGGCTACGGGGCGAACGAGCCCGGCACCTATCTGCGCTATGCGTACCTCGCCAAGGCCCTCGCTGCTGACGGCCAAATCGTGGTCAGCATCCAGCACGAGCTACCGGAGGACCCGTTGCTGGCCATGACCGGGAAACTGCAGGAGACGCGTCGTCCGAACTGGGAGCGAGGCGCGGCGAACATCGCATTCGTCCACGCGGAGATCCTGCGCATGCATCCTGAATGGTCTGCACTTCCGCTGTCCCTCGTGGGCCATTCCAACGGGGGCGACATGAGCCTCTTGTTCGCCGAGCAATACCCGGCATTGCTGCGGGATGTGATCACCTTGGACAACCTGCGCATGCCCTTTCCGCGTGCGGCCACACCGCGTATTTCAAGCCTCCGCGCCAGCGACACCCAGGCCGATCCCGGAGTGTTGCCCACAGCCGGGGAACAAGCGGAATTCGGGATCGAAGTGATCCAACTGCAAGCCACCACCCACGTGGACATGGACCAACGCGGTACTGAAATGCAACAAGCGGAGATCATTCGCCGGGTGGTGGAGCTTCTTTCCCGTCCCTGACGAATACCCCTGAACGGCGGGCACTTCAGCAGGACCGAGGCGATCGGTCCCGACCGGATGCCGGCGTTTCGGTAACCCGGGCCAAGCCACTTGCGTAGGAACAGGCAGGCGATCCCCACAAGGGCCGCTTCCTGCCATGCTCCGCAACACCCTCACCGCGCTGCTGTTCGTCCTGACCGGACTTGCCGCACAGGCCACCCACATGAGCGGTGGCGAGATCTACTGGGAGTGTTTGGGCAACAACCAGTACAGGATCCGATTGCTCGTTTACCGCGATTGTGCAGGGATCGAGGTGGACCCGAGCTACAACCTGGTGATCACCAGCCCCTGCGGAAACCGCAACCTGACGGTGGTGACCAACGGCGGAACGGAACTCTCCCAACTCTGCGACATCGAACTGCCGAACAGCACGTGCAACGGCGGCACGTTGCCGGGGATCGAGCAATACGTCTACACCGGTACGGTGACGCTACCCCCTTGCGATTCGTGGGAGATCTCGTGGACGAACATCTACCGGAACAACGCCATCGTCAACTTGACGGCGCCCGGTACGAGGCAGATGTACATCGAATCGGTGCTGAACAACTCGACCGGCCCCTGCAACAACTCGCCCACCTTCAGCAATGCGGCGATCCCCTACGTCTGTTTGGGCTACCCTATTTCCTACAGTTACGGTGCCGTGGACGATGAGGCCGACTCCCTCTCCTATTCCTTGATCGGCGCCCGGATGATCAACGGCACCCCGATCCCGTACGTGGCACCCTACACGCCTGCGCAACCCATCCCCGGGCTGACGCTCGACCCGGTCACCGGTCTGCTCAACTTCACGCTGAGCATTGCCGGCAATTGGGTCGTCGCCGTGCTGGTGACCGAATACGATGACAATGGCAACGTGATCGGTCAGATCATGCGCGACATGCAGTTCGTCGCCTACCCTTGCTCCAATGTTCCGCCGGATGCCGCGACCGGACTGGTGGACGAATTGACGGGTGATGCCGTGCAGACCGGCCCACGTGCCGTGGATGTCTGCGAATCCGGCGACTTCTGCTTCGAGATGACGATCAATGACGTGAACACGAACAACGTGCTTACGGCATTCAGTAATGTGACACAGAGCCTTCCTGGAGCCACGTTCTCCTACACCGGCACCAATCCGATCACCGCAACGGTATGTTGGACGGCCCAGCCCGGTACCTCGGGCTTCTTCCCCTTCATCGTGAACGTGAACGATGGTGCATGCCCGATCCCCGCCTTCCAGACCTACGTGTACAGTGTACGCGTGATCCCCGGCCTTGCTGCGAGCGTTCAGACAACAGCTGAAAGCTGTGGAGGTTCCGGGAACGGCACCGCACAAGTGGTGGTCACCACAGGCACAGGACCGTATTCCTACCTCTGGAGCACAGGAGCTACAACGGCTTCGATAACCGCAGCAGCGGGTACCTACACTGTGGACGTCACCGATGCCAACGGTTGCGAGAACTCGCCCTTGACCGGAACGATCGATGCAGGGCCACCACCGAACCAAGCGGATGCCGGTGCGGACATCGATGCTTGTGCGTACGCGGGCGCGATCCCTTTGCAGGGCAGTGTGGTGAACGCGAACAGCGGCGCCTGGAGCAGCACATCGGGCACCTTCACCGGTACATGGCCCAATGTCTCCTTCGTACCCGGGGACGGAACGGCGGGCAGCACCGTGGAAGTGATCCTGACCACCACCGGTAACGGGAACTGTCCGGCCGTGCGGGACACGGTGGAGATCGAACTGCACAACAGTTTCAGCGGGCTCAGCATCAGCAGCAGCCCAGCGGCATGCAACGGTACCAGCACGGGTAGCGCGACCGTAACCAACACCGGTCCCGGGCTCAGCTACACCTGGAACGACCCCTCGCAGCAAAGCACGGCCACGGCAAACGGGCTCGCCGCGGGCTCCTATACCGTGGTGGTCTCCGATGCATTCGGATGCGACACGACGATGAGCGTGACCATTGCACAGCCCACTGCCCTCGCACTGCCGAACTTGGTGAGCACGCCGGAATCCTGCGTAGGAACGGCGAACGGCACCTTGAGCGCAAGCGCCACGGGCGGCACGGCACCATACACCTACACGTGGAGCACGGGCGCAAGCGGTCCATCGATCACCGCTGGAGCGGGTGACTACAGCGTAAGTGTGACGGACGCGAACGGATGTGCACAGGCCACGGCCAACGGCTCGATCGCTTCAGCAAGCCAACCGAACGTGGCCGACGCGGGTGCCGACCTGATCGGCTGCATGAACGCATACCCCATCGCTGTGCAAGGCAGCGTGCAGAACGCTACGGGCGGTGTGTGGAGCGGTGGAAGCGGTACGATCTCAGGCACCGGGCTCAATATCGAATACACCCCCAGCAACAGCGAGGTCCTGAACGGCGGTGTGGACCTGACCCTCACCACCACAGGCAATACCAATTGTCCGGAAGCGTCGGATGTCGTGCACATCAGCTTGTCCAACAGTTTCCTCGATGCGGCCTTGAGCCCCAATGATGCCAGTTGCAACACGGGTAGCGATGGCAGCATCGCCTTCAGCCCGATCGGCCAAGGGTTCAGCTATGCGTGGAACGATCCGCTCGCGCAAAGCACACCAGTAGCGGTGGACCTCGCAGCTGGCACCTATGCCGTAACGGTGACCGATGCCTTGGGTTGCGATACGACCGTGAGCGCCACCATTTCCGAACCGGCGGCACTCGTCGTGAGCGACGTCGATGTGAATGACGTGAACTGTGCATCGGCCAGCGACGGTAGCGTGGAACTGACCGTTCTGGGTGGCACACCGAACTACGCGATCCAATGGAGCAACGGCGCTACGGGACCCGCTATCAATGGCTTGCCCCCCGGTACCTACACCGCCTCCATCAGCGATGCACAGGGCTGCGGCACGGAGGTCACCGCCACCGTCGATGCGCCGGATCCGATCGAAATGCTGGTCAATGCACCTGACACCGTGTGCATCAACGCACCCGTACAGCTCATCGCCTCGGCCACCGGCGGTGCAGGCGGCTACCAGTACAACTGGGGCGGCTTGGGCTTCAACGACACCTTGAACATGGCCTTCAGTGCTGCCCAGACCGTATTGCTCAGTGTGGTGGACCAAGCTGGTTGTGCAGGCCCTACAGTGGCCGTTCCGATCGCGGTCCTGGACATCGATACCGGGACATTGAGCACATATGGTGATACGGTGGTGTGCAACGGCGGTGTGGCCACGGTGGGCGCATCCTTCACGGGCTATTCCGCGCCGGTCACCTATAGCTGGGCACCCCTCGGGTACAGTGGTCCCGGCCCTTTCAACGTACCGATCAACGCGGACCAGAACCTTACGGTGACCGTGATGGACGAATGCGGTAGCACCGTTTCCGGGCTCGTCGCCCTGCGCAGTGACACCCCTCCGGCGATCCAATTGCCTCCGATCATCGCCCAAGGATGCGCACCGCTGCAGGTCCAGTTCCCTACATTGAACTTGGGGAACGTGGTATACACATGGAGCCTCGGGAACGGAACCACCACGAACGTCCCGGCGCCTCAGATCACTTACGGGGAAGGATCCTACAACACCATACTCACCGTCACAACGGCTTTGGGGTGCACCTCGAGCAGCAACGGTGGCGGAGAGATCATCGCGTACGGTTCCCCCACTGCCGAATTCGACGCTTCACCATGGACCACCAACATCGAAGCGGCCACGGTGGAATTCACCGACCTCAGCCAAGGTAGCATCACCAGCTACGACTGGGTATTCGGTGATGGTGGCACCAGCACGGCAATGAGCCCGAGCTATGGATTCAACGATATCGGCACCTTCGAGGTGGAACTCCACATCACGGACGTGAACGGTTGCACGGCGATCATCAGCCATCCGGTCACCATCGAGCCGGTATACGATGTGGTGATCCCCACGGCCTTCACCCCGAACCCGAACGGTGGCGGTGGGAACAACGGTGCCGGTGGAGGCGGTAACTGGGTCACCGGCGATCTGAGCAACGATGTGTTCTATCCCTTTGTGAAATACGTGGATGACTTCCGCATGCGGATCTTCAACCGCTGGGGTGAATTGATCTTCGAGAGCGACGATCTGGCCATTGGCTGGGATGGCTACTACCGCGGCGAATTGAGCCCGCAGGATGTGTACGTGGTACAGACCTGGTACCGCTTTGTGGATGGCAAGCAGATCGAGAAGCTGAGCGACCTGACCCTGTTCCGATGATCAGAACACGACACCTGCTCTTCTTGGCATTCCTCCTGGCGAGTGCGCTCGCACAGGGGCAGGATCCGCAGTTGTCACAGTTCCACGCCGCACCGCAATACCTCAATCCGGCGCTCACCGGTAACACCTACCAGGACCGGATCGCCATGAACTACCGGATACAATGGCCCAGTGTGGGACCGGGCTACGAGACCTATGCCGTGGCCTATGACCATCGCTTCGCAGGGGCCAATAGCGGCCTTGGGGGTATGGTGATGCGCGATCGAGCGGGCTCCTATGGCCTCACCTTCACCACCGTGGCAATGAGCTACAGTTACGAGGCACGACTGAACCGCCGTCAGGCGATACGAGCGGGTTTCCGCGCCGGCTACACCATGCGGAACGTAGCGCCTGACGGCTACCTCTTCGCCGATCAGATCATTCGGGACAATGCTCCTACCACGATGGAGGAGAACCTTGTGCCGGCGGTCAGCTATCTTGATATGGCGGCCGGTGGCTTGTTCTACAGCGAGCAGTTCTGGGTGGGGGCCTCCTTCAACCACGTGAACCGCCCTAACCAAAGCCTGATGGTGGACGGCTATGCGCCCTTGGAGCTGCGAACCTCGGTCCATGTCGGTTACAAATTCCCCATTGATGGACAGAAGATGTTGCGGAGTCGCACGACCATGACCCTTGCTTCGCACTACAAGGCACAGGGGAAGTGGGACCAATTGGACATCGGCGGGTACATCGAACATGAACGTCTAAGTGGCGGAATATGGTACCGCGGATTGCCGATCGCCAAAGCCTACAAGCAAGGATACAGCAATAGCGACGCGGCCATCCTGATGGTGGGCTACGAGACCGAGCACCAGTTGCGTTTCACGTACAGCTACGACATCACGATCAGCAAGCTTTCCATACGCTCCGGTGGTGCGCATGAGATCAGTGTGATCTACGAGTGGCCGCGCAAGCCCAAGGCGCGTCGCCATCGCGTGGTGCCTTGCCCCAAGTTCTGAGGCTCCCGCTCGTGGTTCGGAAGGTGCGCTACCTTTCGGCCATGACCTTGAGCCGCGTCGCCCATGCCCTGATCGTGCTGATCGCGGTGGTGCTGATCCTCACCTATACCAAGGACATTCTCCTGCCCTTCGTGCTGGCCGTGATCATCTGGTATCTGATCCGACAAGTGCAGGTGTTCGTGCGGCGCATCCATATCGGTGGAAGAGAGCTTCCGCAGTGGGTGCGCGGTACGGTTTCCTTCTTGGCGATATTCCTGGTGCTGGGCGTGGTCACCTCGTTGTTGGCGACCAATATCGCAGGGATCACCGAGGTGCTGCCGTTGTACGAAGAGAATCTCTTGTTGGTGAAACAACGGATCGAGGCAGGCACGAACGTGGACATCATGGGTTATCTCGACCGGACCAGCAATGGGTTCGATATCGGAGCGATCATCACGCGCTTGCTCAATTCGCTCACCACGCTATTCGGGAACGCGTTCCTGGTGGTGATCTACGTCGCATTCCTCATGTTGGAGGAACGCCATGCGAAAGAGAAGTTCGAGGCTTGGCACTTCGGGTCGGGCGAACGGGAGCGCACCGCCGATATCCTCGATCAGGTGGATCGGGCCTTGAGCAAATACCTCACCTTGAAAACGGCCGTGAGCCTGATCACCGGCGTGCTCAGCTACATCGCATTGCTGATCATCGGGGTGGACTTCGCCTTCTTTTGGGCATTCGTGATCTTCCTGCTGAACTACATCCCCACGATCGGCTCGTTGGTGGCCACGGTCTTCCCGGCATTGATCGCGGCCTTGCAGTTCGCATCCTTCGGTCCTGCGTTCTGGGTGCTGGGTGTTGTGGGCACCATCCAAATGCTCGTAGGCAACTTCCTGGAACCTCGGCTGATGGGAAATTCCCTCAATGTGAGTTCCCTCGTGGTGATCCTCTCACTGGCCTTCTGGGGCAGTTTATGGGGGGTCGTTGGCATGATCCTATCCGTGCCCATAACGGTGATGATGGTGATCGTGCTGGCACAGTTCCCCACCACACGCTGGTTGGCGGTGCTGCTATCGGACAAGGGGCAGGTCGGGACGGCCGATGAGTGAGACCCCTACATCCGCTCGGGCACGTCGGCGCCCAAGCACCACATCGCTTTCTTCACCACAGCCGCAACGCATGCACTGAGCGCCAGCCGGAACGCTCGCTTGGTCGCGTCCTCTTCCTTCATCACCGGTACGGTCTGGTAGAATCCGTTGTAGGCCTTCACCAGCTCGTAGCACTGGTTGGCCAACAAAGCGGGATCCAGTTTCGCGGCGGCTTCGTGGAGGACAGAGGGGAAGTGATGCATGATCTTGATCACCGCCCGTTCCTCTGGAAGTAGCGGGTACCCTGCATTCGGCACTTCATGTCCTTTGAGCTTCCGATCATCCGATCCCGCTTTCCGCAACAAGCTCCTGATCCTTGCGTACGTGTATTGGATGAAGGGTCCGGTATGGCCGTGCAGGTCGATGCTCGCCGCGGGGTCGAAGAGCATGCGCTTTTTCGGGTCCACCTTCAGGAGGTAGTACTTCAACGCGGCCATGCCGATCATTTCGAAGAGTTCGGTCCGCTCCTCGGGCGTGAAGTCGTCATGCTTGCCGAGCTCGGTGGTCACTGCGCGCGCGTGGTCCACGACCTCTTGCATCAGGTCGTCCGCATCCACCACGGTGCCTTCACGACTTTTCATCTTCCCGGTGGGCAGGTCCACCATGCCGTAGCTCAAGTGGTGCAACTCGCTTGCCCATGGGAAACCGAGTTTCTTCAGGATCAGGAAAAGCACCTTGAAGTGGTAGTCCTGCTCGTTGCC
>JAGQVV010000010.1:0-10412 GCA_020437805.1 Flavobacteriales bacterium | reverse complement strand
TCAGGCCTTCCTGCACGTCGCTCTTGCCAAGCACGTAGGTCTGGCTTTCGTAATAGAGCTTGTCGAAGGCCGTTCCCATTCGAGCGTAGGTGGCATTGAAGCCATCATAGACCCAGCCGTTCATACGCTCCCAAAGTGCGCGTACCTCCGGGTCATCGGCCTCCCACTTCCGCAGCATTTCCTGTGCTTCCAGCAGGATCGGGGCGTTCTTCTCCGCTTCCTCCTTCGGTGTGCCCACGGCTATCAGTTCCTCGATCTCGCTCTTCATGGCCTTGTCGAAGGCCACATAGTACTTCCCGACGAGCTTATCGCCTTTGAGCCCGCTGCTCTCCGGGGTCTCTCCTGCGCCGAACTTCCGCCACGCGACCATGCTCTTGCAGATGTGGATCCCTCGGTCGTTGATCACCTGGACTCGCACCACCTCATCACCGGCCGCTTCCAGGATGTTGCTCACGCTGTGCCCAAGGAAGATGTTCCGCATATGCCCCAAGTGCAAGGGCTTGTTCGTGTTGGGCGAGGCATACTCCACCATCACCTGCCTGCCGGTGGAAGGGAACTGGAGCAGGTCGCTCTGGCCCGCCTCGGCCAGGAATCCCGTCCAATGGTCATCCGCGATCACGAGGTTCAGGAAACCCTTTACCACGTTGAAGCGTTCCACGATGGCGAGGTTCTTCTTCAAGTATTCGCCCACGGCTTGCGCGGTAGGCTCCGGTCCCTTGCCGCTGATCCTCAGGAACGGGAAGACATTGATCGTGACATCACCCTCGAACTCCGGCCGGGTGCTCTGGAAACTGATGGACGCGGCATTGATAGGCTGCCCGAACGAGGCCTCAAAAGCATCTTGAACGGCGGGAATGAGAACGGCTTGGAGTCTGTCCTGGAACATGGGAGTGCAAAGGAAAGATTAGTTGCCCGTTGTTCGCGGTCGGTTGTCAGGCTTCGCGGCTGTAGCGGGTAGGTGATGGCTAGTGTCGACAAGGCCGCCCAGCGCGCTTGGCATTTCCAACAACGGGCAACGAGGAACGGACAACCTGAACAGGGCACGGATGGGATCGTGCCGAATGAACGGTCGAGGGTCACAAGGCCCCTATCCCCGCTCCAAGAAGTTCTCCGCCAGCATGCAGCGCACACTGCCACCGCCGACTTGTTCGATCGTAGGCACCGGGACGGGAAGCAATCGGGCATGGGCTTGCAGCGCAAGGCGTTGCTCCGGGGCCAGTGCGAGGAAGGCCGTTTCGCTCAAGAGGATGTAAGGCTCGTTGGTCTTGGCCGAACGCAGCTCCAGCAAGTTCCCGACGAACCGGTGCATTTGCAGGACGTTGATCGGGATCACCTGCTTGCCTGACTTGCGTAGCTCCTCATCCAATTCCTGCCGTTCGGCTGGATAGGGCATCGCCTCGAAGCATGCCACCGCGAACTTTTCGCCGATGCTCATGACCACGTTGGTGTGGTAGATGGGCGCACCTTGGATCCGGCCATCGAAGGTGGCCGTGAAGGTGATCGGGGTGTATCCGAATTGCTCGCACCAGGCCTTGACCGCGGCTTCGGTGGTGCGCTCGGAGAGGCACGCGAAGGCCTTCCTGTGCGTACGGTCCAGCACCAGGCTGCCGGTGCCTTCAAGGATGAGCCCGCGATGCTCCCATGCGCTAAGGTCGGTGGTGCGCTCGGCCTTGAAGCCCTCGACGGAGAGTGTGCGCGCAAGATCAGGATCGCGCTCCACACGTCGGGAAGCGGTGAGCATGGGGTACAGTACCACGGTACCATCATCATGCGTGCTGAACCAGTTGTTCGGGAAAACGCCGTTGGGCGCTTCCTGATCCTTGGGCTCCAGCACTGTGAAACGGATGCCGACCGCACGCAGGGTTTCCAACAGCCCATCGAACTCCTCGGCCGCCTGGCGGTTCACTTCGGGACCTTGAACGGCGTTCTGGAAGGAATTGCTCGCTGCGGTCTCGGGGTCGTGGCCGAAGCCCGTGGGACGCACCAGGATGACGGAGTCGGCAACTTGGGTCATCTGGTCATGTGTCCATTGGGGCCCATGCAAAACAACACTTCATCCGCCCCGGACCCATTTACCGACTTCTGAGGATCGGGAACAGCGGTTCCAGGATCCCCAAGGTCGCCTCGGCCATATCATTCTTATCGCCAAGCGCTGGGTTTATCTCCACCACATCAAGCGTGGCTGTTCTAGGGTCCTTGCAGAAGCCTTGCAGAAGGGTGCTGGCCTCATTGGCAAAGAGCCCGTCCGGCACCGGCGTCCCTGTACCTACGGATATGCTGGGGTCCAAGCTGTCCACATCGAAGCTGACGTGGATCCGATCACACTCCTTCAGGTATGCCAAGGTTTCTGCCACAATGGCTTCGGCACCTTTCTCTCGCAGTTCGGCCACTGTGATCACTTTGATCCCGAACTCCTCGATCACGGCCCGCTCTTCCGCCTCATAATCGCGTAGGGCAATGAAGACCAGATCGCCGGGCAGCAGCTTCGGTCCGTTGGAACCGATCTTCCGGAGCCGGTCCCAGATGTCCATGGTATAGACCTGTGGGTTGTTCCTGCCCTTCTGGTCGATGTGCATCAGCAACGCCAATGGCATGCCATGGACGTTCCCGCTGGGGGTTGTCCAAGGGGTGTGGAGGTCGGCATGGGCATCCACCCAAACCACGCCGAGGCGCTTGTCCGGAAAGGCCATTTTCGTACCCGAAACGGAGCCAATGGCGATTGAATGATCACCTCCGACGACAATAGGGAAGATACCGGTCCTCAGATACTTATACACCTCGTAGGCAAGGTCGCTTTCGAAACGGATCAAGCCATCGATATGGTGGGCGTTGTGTTGGGTATCGTCCTCGTAGAGCACGTCGTTTTCATCCCGTAGGATGCTTTCCTCGGCATGGCCGAAGAGTTCACTGCCCAGTTTCCAAGCTGCCACGCGGAGGGCCGCCATGCCCATGCTGGTACCCCTTGTTCCGGCCCCGATCTCGGAGGCGGCATCGATCAATCGCACTTCCATTGGTCTTGCTGTTCAAGAGTGCTGCAAGGTACGTCGAGGGGAATTCCAAGAGGACCAACGCAATGCCGCAAGGCCCTTGCTCGTGTGGATCGACGCTGAAAAGGGCGTGGATCCCTTATGTGGTGCGTTGCCAGCCTGCAGCAGGATGCGATCGGCAGGGAATATCGATCTGCTCGGATGGGATCCTTGGTGTGATGGACCGTTGGTGCCGCGTTGACCAGAACCTCCGGGAGGCTTTCCACGTATTAAGCGAACTTTTCGACCTTGAACCATGCGGATCACCACGAAATACCTGATGCTCAGTGCCTTGGTCACTCCATTTCTTTCCGGTTGCGGCACTGGTCTGCTCTCCCCGAAGGTGGATGAAGGTGTGATCGAGTATGCGTTGAGCTTCCCTGACTACGACCCGGATGGAATAATGGCCGGCATGCTGCCCGAGCGGACCACCGTGACTTTCTCGAGCGACAAGCAAGTGGCCGAACTGAGCGCGGGCATGGGAATATTCCGGACGGCCATGGTGACCGACAACAAGGCCAAGGCCATGGATTACCACCTGAGCTTGATGAGCAAGAAAATGGTGGCGCATATGCTGCCGCGTGACCTGCTCGTTTTCAACAAGGACAGCGGCATCCCCACCATCCTCTTCACCAATGATGTGGATACCATTGCTGGATATCCCTGCAAGCGGGCCATCGCGGTGTTCAGCAAGATCGACCAAGGCGAGATAGACCTCTGGTACACGGACCGGATCGACATGAAGAACCCGAACTGGTTCGGTCCATTTGCCGATGTGCCCGGTGTACTCTTGCGCTATGACGTGGTGCAGTACGGCATGCGCATGCGCTTGGATGCGATCTCCGTGCAACCCGGCAAGGTCGATCCGGCCCTTTTCGAAGTGAAAGCGGACCACGATGCCGTCCCGGCTGAAGTGCTGCACCACGAGCTGGCGGAAGTACTGGGGACCTTCTCCATGTGAATGCGTTCGCGCGTTGATGGCCTTGAGCTCCGCAAGGTGGATGCTCGGCTCCTCGTGACCCGGTGAGGGATAGTTCTCTGTTGTCAGTTGCTGGTTGTCAGGCTCCTTGGTGGGGGCTGTTGGGCGGTGATGCGTGTTCTCGGAGCCGTCTATCGCGTGCATTCCTGACAACGCGCAACGAACAACTCGCACCACCCATAAGCGCCTAAGCGCCAGGCCCAAAAGCTCATGCCCTCGCCCACACGCAAACCCTGCCGCCCCACAACCCACCCCGCGGTGTTGATAATAGCCAAGACCATCAGCCCGTTACCCTTGGGGCCCCGGATACTTTTGGCGGGGTCGCGCATGAACGCGTCCATACACGCAGCCAGCCTTGGGAAACACGAGAAGGAACAGCATCCGGGAGGATGCGGGATCGAAAGGAAGCAAACGCCTCAAGAAGGGATCCTCGGGTGAGGGCCGACTTGCTGGTGTAAAAGCCTTTTTCACGGATGAACGGGTGCACAAGGTCTTCGGCCTCTTATTGATCCTGTTCTCGGCCTTTCTCCTGGTGGCCTTCGTCTCCTTCCTTTTCACTTGGCGGATGGACCAGGACCTTATCGGTCGCAGCTGGGGCGAGATCTTCAGTCCGGAAGTGCGCGTGGAGAATTGGCTGGGCAAGGTCGGCGCACTTGCGGCGCACCAATTCATCTATACCTGGTTCGGCTTGGCCGCGTTCAGCATGGTGCTCTGGAGCTTCCTCGGTGGGGTACGGATCCTTTTGGACAAATGGTTGTTGCCCGTTCGACGCACCGTGGGCTGGACCGCCATGGCGCTGGTCTGGATGCCCACGGTCCTCGGCTTTGTTTTCCGCGGCGAGTACATGTTCCTTGGCGGTGGTGTAGGCTTCAGCATTACCAAACACTTGACGGCATTGCTGGGCAACTTCGGCACAGGCGCACTGATCGTCTTTGCGCTGGGTGCGTTCACCGTATACACGTTCAACCCCAGCTTTGATCGGCTGGCCGCTGCGATCGATCGCTTGAAGCGCAGGGAAGTCGAGGCAGTGGAAGAAGAGGAAACAGATGAGGCGCCTGCCGTTGGTGGCGTGCGGATGCGCACCACCGCTCCTGTCATTGAACAAGAGGTCGAGGTTGAAGAGGAAGAGTTGATCGAGGAAGAAGAGCTCATGAACGACCCCGAGCCCAAAGAGCAGCCCTTGGCCTTGGAACTGGAGACCACACCTACAGAAGTCGTGGAGCCTGTGGCCTCGCCGGTGATCGCCAGTGTGGCCGACCTGGCAGGTGACCTGAACGGCATGGATGTGAGTGCTGGCGCCGAGGATGTCGTGCTCTCCGAGGACCAGATCGAGGACAAGTTGAAAGAATTCGGCGAGTACGACCCGAAGCTGGACCTGAGCAATTACAAGCTGCCACCGATCGACCTGTTGGTGGATCACGGCACCGGTGAGCTCACCGTGACCAAGGAGGAGCTCGAGGAGAACAAGAACCGCATCGTAGAGACCCTGGGGCACTACAACATCGGGATCGACAAGATCAAGGCGACGATCGGTCCCACGGTAACGCTCTACGAGATCATCCCACAGGCCGGTGTTCGCATCAGCAAGATCAAGAACCTTGAGGACGACATCGCCTTGAGCCTCGCTGCCTTGGGCATCCGCATCATCGCGCCGATCCCCGGCAAGGGCACCATTGGCATCGAAGTGCCGAACAGCAAGCCGCAGATCGTCGGCATGCGCGGGGTGATCGCCAGTGAGAAATTCCAGAACAGCAGCATGGAACTGCCCTTGGTGCTGGGCAAGACCATCAGCAACGAGACCTTCGTCACCGACCTGACCAAGATGCCGCACCTGCTCATGGCCGGTGCAACAGGTCAGGGAAAGTCCGTCGGTTTGAATGCGATCCTTGTCTCGCTGCTGTACAAGAAGCACCCGAGCCAGATCAAGTTCGTACTGGTGGATCCGAAGAAAGTGGAACTCACGCTCTTCAACAAGATCGAGCGTCACTTCCTGGCCAAGCTGCCGGGCGAAGGCGAAGCGATCATCACCGACACCAAGAAGGTGGTGGCCACCCTGAACAGCTTGTGCATCGAGATGGACGAGCGCTACGAACTGCTCAAGGACGCGCAGTGCCGTAACATCAAGGAATACAACGCCAAGTTCATCAAACGCCGCCTGAACCCGGAGAACGGGCACCGCTTCCTCCCCTACATCGTGCTCGTGGTGGACGAGTTCGCCGACCTGATCATGACCGCCGGTCGCGAGGTGGAGACCCCGATCGCGCGCCTCGCACAGCTGGCCCGTGCCATCGGTATCCACCTGATCATCGCCACGCAGCGCCCGAGTGTCAACATCATCACCGGTACCATCAAGGCCAACTTCCCGGCGCGTATCGCCTTCCGTGTTACCAGCAAGATCGACAGTCGCACCATCCTCGATGCCGGTGGTGCCGACCAGCTGATCGGTCGTGGGGACATGCTCCTGAGCACCGGCAACGAACTGATCCGCATCCAGTGCGCCTTCGTGGACACGCCCGAAGTGGACGATATCTGCGACTTCATCGGTGAGCAACGCGGCTACCCTGATGCGCACATCCTGCCCGAGGTCCCGACCGAGGACGGCGATGGTGGCGGCGACCTGGACAGCGGGGACCGCGATAGCATGTTCGAGGATGCGGCCCGCTTGGTGGTGCAGACCCAACAAGGCAGCACCAGCCTGATCCAACGTAAACTGAAGCTCGGATACAACCGCGCTGGCCGCATCGTGGACCAGTTGGAGGCCGCCGGTATCCTGGGCGGGTTCGAAGGCAGTAAGGCGCGTCGTGTGCTCGTGGCGAATGAGGCAGCTCTGGAGATGCTGCTGAACCCGGTGGATGCGGGGGGTGGGTTGTAGGCCTCCCCTACTCCTTCAGCCTGAGTCCTTGTGAAGGGGATGGCAAGATGGCGCTCGGGAATGGGATCCGCGCTGCCCGATCGACCTGGTGGTCCTTAGCATGGGTTCACGAGAAAGAGGGGGCGTGCTTCCTGAAGCCAAAGGACGTAAGAGCGGAACGGAGAATGGTTCTCCTTCAACGGTGCTCGACCCACCTACTCGTTCGGTGTAGCACACGGGATCATGTCCTTGCTCCCGCTCCGATGGGACTTCGGCGCACGTTTTCCCTTGCAGGCCGGGCTCCTGAAGAGCATGATGCGCAGGCGCATGTAAAGGTCCAGGGCATACACATCGCCCCTGCCGAGAAAGGGCATGATGTGGTCCGAGCCAATGACCAAGCCGTTGAAGCGAAGCATGAAGCCGATGGATGGCTTTCCCATGTCGTATTCGTGGAAAACCACTGGTAATGCGGCTTCCACGTAGCGCGTTTCAAAACGTGGTGTGATCGCCATGGAATTGCTGCGACGCAGTCGCATGCTGTTCCGCCCTGCGAGCTGCTGTACGGCACTGAAGGCGATATAGGTATTGTCGGCAAGGCGTTGGTCGTACTGGAGGGATAGGCCGGTGGGCATGCCAACGGAAAAGCCTTGACCACGCTTCCATCCGGTCGCAGTGGCAAAGAGGCTGTCAAGGTCCGAAGCATCCTGGATGGGTACGTCGCCATGGTCGGCGATCACCAAGGACCCCGCATCGATGGAGCCGGCTTCACCATTCTTGTACCGGACACCTCCAAGATCCAAGAGAGAGAGACCGATCCGGTAGCGATAGCGTATCGGTGTGCACCCACCGGAGCCTTTGTGCGGGCGGTAGCCGTCGGCCTCGCTCATGGTGCGTTCATAGACCAACCCTAGATCGGCGCCCCAGCCACTTCCGGCACGCATGGCGGGCATGGCGAAACCGTATTTCGCAGAGGCCTCGTGAATGATGAGTTCCGCTGTGTCCACTACCGTGAAATCGAGATCGGCGACCTGCAAGGCCCCGGCCGCGTGACCCATGTTGTAGCGCAAGTGGGTACCGGCACTGAGCATCCCGAAACCCTCGGCCTTGATGATGTGGGCATAGCTTACGCCCACCTCGGTCCATGCTGCGCCGAGGACCTTCAAACCCTGAAGCTGATAGCGCTCACCGAGTTGCGGGGCATGATCGATGCCTTCGAAGAGGATATTGGCCAATTGCTCCGACACACCCGAAATACTGGTATGGACCCGGGAACGAACACCGGCGCCGATGGTCCCACGACCCATGGCGAGCGAGAACTCGGGCCCCAATACCTTGGTTTGAACAATGCCCCGGTCCGAATTCACGGGGCCGCTGCGGCGGATAACGTTCCCGGCGCTGTTCCCAGCGATACCCTCGCGGACCTCGCCGAGAAGCGGACGCTCACGGTCAGACCAGGCCACCAAGCTGTTCCATGTGAACACTTCCGTGCCGAAAAGGCGGAAGTCGGCATAGGCCCACTGACCAGCGGGACGAGCAGGGTTGAGGTAGCCGGCATCGGATCCGCCGTAGTTACTGTGGGCCATGCCGAAGCGTTCTTGGGCATGGATCCCACCGAGAATGAAGGCGGTGCAACAGAGCAGCAATACACGCATGGGGGCCTTCTACGCGGAACAGCACCCCAGGGTTGCTGCCTAAAGCGTTGGACCTCAGGCGCCTTTATCGAGTGTCGGCGCCTTGAAGGGACCATGGCCTGACGGTCCGGTCGACCCCATTCTGTTAAAGAATGTCATTTTGGCATGGAACTTGACCGTCAAGAGCGTGTAAGAAAAGTATGTTCGTTCCGAATGACCTACATTCGCGCCGAATATGCCCAAAACACTAGATAAACGCATGGCCGCTCCGAAGAAGCCCGCAGCATTCCTGTCCTCTGGCTTCATTCGTATGAAGTTGAAGACCATCACGAGCAAGCCGGAAAGAAAGCGCCAGTGCGAGACATACTTGAAGCGTATGGAGGTCCAGCGCGAGGCACAGAAGAAATCGCGCAGCAGCATCGAGGATACGGATGACGCCATCCGGTTCCTGAAGCTCGAGATCGAACATCTTTCCGGGAAGTAGTCCATTCGTCCTTCTCAATGCGCTCAATTGTTCGGGTGAGCGTTGTTAACTTCGTTATCAATGTCGGCACGTAAAGGTTCCTTGATCCGACGCAACACCGCTTGGGTGTTCGTCGTGCTTTGGACCTTGTCGTTGTGCCCGCAGGAGTTCTGGCATCATTGCTTCGAGGCCCATGCGGAGTTGGCGGCAGTGGCGGATGAAGGCATTGCCACATTGAGCGATGCATGCGCCGTTTGTGACACGCCGGCTCCATTGGCTGAAAAGGGAGAACATGCGGACCACGGCGTCTTCTTGCCCTTCATCGGTAAGGGTCTGCTGTGCAGCGTGGATGGACCGGAGCAGATCCGGAAGTGGCGTCCTGAGGGACGCGGCCCGCCGCAGCCGCTGAGCTGAGCGCATAGCGCCCTGGCCCATTGTAAGGGGCCGATCCCCCCATTTCCATTCTCCCTAATTCGCGGCGTCGATAGGTCGCACCCTTGTCCTTGGTATTTTCCAGACGGCATTTCCGTTTCCTGCCTTTCTTATTGACCCTGCCAAGCATGGGTCAAACCGGAAGATGCGACCTCCGGATCAGTGGTCGCGTGATCGATGAGCACGACCGTTCGGCCTTGAGGTATGCCACGGTCCAGGTGGTCGGCACGGACAAGGGTGTGGTCTGTGACGAGGCTGGCGCCTATGCATTGGATGGCCTGTGCCCCGGCAGAATAACCCTACGCGTGGCGCATGTGGGCTGCGAGACCATGGATAGAGTGGTCGAATTGCGGGCCAATACGGAGCTCGACCTCTTCCTTGAACACCATGTGGAAGAACTCCGACAATTCGAGGTGGTGCGGCAACGACCCGATGAGCACGTGGGGCAGGCCCACGACGAGGTGGACAAGGACGCGATGGAGCGCAGCAGCGGTCGCACGCTCGGTGAGATGATCGCCGTGATCCCGGGCGTCACCGCGCTCAATAGCGGCCCCACCATCAGCAAGCCCATGGTACACGGACTTACGGGCAACCGCGTGCTGTTGTTGAACCAAGGCATCCGGCAGGAGGACCAACAATGGGGCAGTGAGCACGCACCCAACCTGGACCCCTTCAGCAGCGACCGCATCACGGTGGTGAAGGGCGCGGCGAGCGTGCAGTACGGCAGCGATGCCATCGGCGGCGTGGTGATCACCGAACCGGTGGAACTGCCGCGCGAAGGACCGATGAGCGGCGAGGTGCGCGGCCTGGGCATGTTGAACGGGCTCGGCTACGGGGGCAATGCGCTGCTGCAGGGCGGTGTGAAGGACGTGCGCGGCCTTGGCTGGCGCGTACAGGGCAGCGGCCGCAGCATGGGCGACAGCCGCGCGGCCAACTACGTGCTGAGCAACACCGGTATGCACGAGACCGGTGCTTCAGCCTCCATCGGTTACCGCGACCACCGCTGGAGTGCATCCGTGTACGGCAGCTG
>JAGQVV010000070.1 GCA_020437805.1 Flavobacteriales bacterium | reverse complement strand
CGCACGTTGTCATACTTGAATTCGGCCAGTAGCATCTTACCATAGCCGGTCACCAGCGGACAGCTGCTGTAGCCGCCATATTGCTCCTTGGACAAGTTCCCGTTCTCGTTCCGGTGCAGGATATTGGCCACCACCACGGGGGCCTGCTTGCGAATGGCGGCACCGGTCTTGGCGGTCGGCAATGCAGCTACATCACCAAGGCCGAAGATGTTCGGATAGCGCTTGTGTTGCAAGGTGTTGATGTCCACTTCCATCCAACCCTTGTTGGGCCCATCGGCATAGGCCAAGGGTGATGCTTTGATGAAGTCCGGTGCGCATTGGGGCGGTGCCAGATGCAGCATATCATAGGGCATTACAATGGTGCTTTCGCCCTCGATCTTCTCGTTCAGTCCGTGTTCCTCGGTGATCACACATTGATTGTCTCCCGGCTTGCTCCATTTGAAGTGGATCTCCTTTTTCACGGGGTCTATGCGCACGGGGTTGTAAAAGGTCTTCAGAATGATGCCTTTCTTGTGGATCACGTCCATCAACGGGGGGGCGAACTCCTTGACACCGAAGATGACCGAACCCGGCGTGGCGAAGACAAGGTTGGTGTTGTCCCGTACACCGGTGCTTCGCAACAGGTCATCGGAGAGGTAGGCAGCCTTTTGTGGCGCCCCGCCGCACTTGATCGGCGTGCTCGGTTGCGTGAAGATCGCGTTGCCACCCTTGAAGGCCTTCAGAACGCGCAGGGTCTTTTCCGGGTCGATGTAATTGCTGCATACGGCATCGGTTTCCAGGGCTTCCCGGAGCCCCGGCATGGCATCGATATCGAGCTTGATCCCGGGGCACACCACGAGGTGATCATAGGTGTAACGCCGGCCCGAATCGGTGACCACCGCATTCGTTTCGGGTTCGAATGTGGCGGCGATCTCCCGGATCCAATCCACTCCTGTTGGTATCTGGTCCTTCTCTGGTCGCTTGGTATCAGCCATGGAAAAGGTATCCGCGCCAACAAGGGTCCATGCGGGTTGATACCAGTGAACCTTGCTCGGTTCAATGAGCCCAATGGTCAACTCGCGCTTCTTTCGTTTGAGTTGCGCAGAGGTCATGATCCCGGCGGTACCGCCACCGATGATGAGAACGTCGTAGTGCGTTGTGGCCATGGAAGGATGGTTGGTGCCAACGAAGGTGGTATACCTTGAAGAAGGTGTCGGTGACGATCATCACCAAGACCACTATGCAAAAAAGCCCCGGAGTGGACCGGGGCCTTCTTGCATCGAGGTGGGTTGTTCAACCCTGCTTACTCACCTGGATCTCGCAGCTGATGCGTACCTCGTCGCTCACCAGCACGCCACCGGCCTCCAAAGGTGCGTTCCAGTTCAGGTGCCATTCCTTCCGGTTCAGCTTCCCGCTGATGGTGAAGCCGGCCTTGCTATTGCCCCATGGATCCTTCATCACACCGCCCCACTCCACGCCGAGGATGATGGGTTTCGTATGCCCGTTGATGGTCAGGTCACCGATCAAGTCCCAACTGCCGTCCTGGTCCACGTCTTTGGTGCCTTTCGAAACGAAGGTGATGCGTGGATGCTTTTCCATATCGAAGAACTCCGGGCTCTTCAGGTGTGCATCGCGCTGCTCGTTACCCGTGGTCACGCTGGCCACTTCGGCCCAGAACTCGACCTTGGCCTTGCTCAGGTCGTCGCCTGGAGCCTCGATGTGTGCGTAGAATTTCTGGAAACTTCCAGTGACCGTGGTGATCATCAGGTGTTTCACTTTGAATTGGACCTCACTGTGGACCGGGTCGATGGTCCATTTGGTCATTACATCCGTTACCGTTTCCATGCTCTTGTTCAAGTATTATGGCGTGATACGCCGGTGAATGGTGTTCTTCTTCAGGAGAGGTGCATCGGGACATCCTGCAATAGGATCTCTGCGCCGTTGGGGCCGACCTCGAGGTCGACCCGGTCGGTATCCCATACCCCGACCGCATCGCGTTTCCGGAGCGCTTGTCCATTGATGGTGGCACTGCCTTCGATCACAAAAGCGTACACACCGTTGCCCTTGCGCTTCACATCATAGCTCGCGGCCTTGTTCGCATCGAAGGTGCCGATGTGGAACCACGCGTCCTGGTGGATCCATACCCCAGCGTCATTCGGGTCAGGAGAGAGCACTTGTTGGAAACGGTTCACGCGCGCTTTCGGGTCCAAGGTCATCTGCTGGTAGCGCGGGGTCACATTGCGCTCCTTGGGGAAGAGCCAGATCTGCAACGTGTTCGCGTCCTTGTCGCTGTATGGGTTGAATTCGCTGTGCTGGATGCCCGTGCCAGCGCTCATCACTTGAACATCACCCGCATGGACTATGCTGGTGTTGCCCATGCTGTCCTTGTGTTGCAATGCACCCTTCAACGGGATCGTGATGATCTCCATGTTATCATGAGGATGCGTGCCGAAGCCCCTGCCCGCCGCAATGATGTCATCGTTCATCACGCGCAACACACCAAAGTGCATGCGGGTGGGGTCGTACCAGTTCGCGAAGCTGAACGAGAAGTTCGCTTGGAGCCAACCGTGGTCCGCGGTACCGCGCTCGTTGGCACGGTGGATCACCATGTTGTTCATATGTTCGGGTGGTGTTGGGGGTAAATGATCGAATCCCACGGGGTCGAGGGGTCGTAGTTCATCGACTTCGTTCCTGATCAGCTGTGCGGCGGCGGCCCCGCTCACCAACATGCCGGTGCCGAGCAGGCTCTTTCGGAGGAAGTTCTTGCGGTCCATGATCGTGTTCGTTGCCTGCAAATATACACCATGGAAAATAAACCCATGGAACCATAGTGGGTCGAAGGCTGAGGTCGGTCACCCCCTGGATCCCGGGGATCGG
>JAGQVV010000069.1 GCA_020437805.1 Flavobacteriales bacterium | reverse complement strand
CTCCTGTATGCCGACAGCAAGGTGCCGACACTGATGGCCGCGAAGAGCAGGATCGCCGGTACCTGCATTTCCAACAACACACCGATCAATAGCAATGCGCTGGAGATGCCGAGGTAATAGCGCTGCAGGCCCTTGTCCTCCACGAGCATCACTACGCTAAGGGCGATGAAGAAGAGCAGGAAGAACAACAGGCCGGGCAGCATGCCATCGCCGGTGAAGCTGTGGACACTGGTATCGCCCAACACGCCACTGCGGGTAAGGAACGTGGAGTACAGGATCAGAATGAAGGTGACCAGGGTGAGCAGGAAAGTGCTGAAGAGCGAGGTCGGTTTCTTCTTGTTCACCAGCATCAAATGGCCCGCTCCTACGAGTGTGAGCCAAGGAACAAGTGATGCGTTCTCCACCGGGTCCCAGGCCCAGAAACCACCGAAGCTCAATGCCTCGTAAGCCCATGCGCCACCCATTAGGATGCCGGTGCCCAGGATCATGATCCCGAAAAAGGTCCAAGGCAGGGCAGGGGTCATCCAGCCACGCTTATCGCCTTTCCAGAGACCAGCGATGGCGAATGCAAAGGGCAGCAAGGTGGCCGCGAAACCAAGGAACAGGGTCGGCGGATGGATCACCATCCAGTAGTTCTGTAGGAGCGGGTTCAGGCCACGACCATCCGCGAATTGCGGGATCGCGCTCAGGTAGTTGGCCATGCCCGTCCATGGAAGGCCGAGGTTCTCGGGCAACTCCCGGATCAACAGGAAGGGGCTGCTGCCCACGCGCACTTCACCTACGTATATGCCCAGGAGCATCGTCGCCAAGAAGATCTGCACGAGAGCAAAGACGGTCATCACAGGCGCTTCCCAAGCTGTCATTCCGGGATTCACCCGCGATCGCCAGATGAGGATATTCCCCAGCACCACGTGCCAGAAGGTCCACAACAGGAACGAGCCTTCCTGCCCTTCCCAGAAGCAGCTGGCGATGAACTCCATCGGCATCTGCAGGTTGCTGTGCTTCCACACATAGTCATACTCGAACCAATGGTTGAAAAGCATGGTGAACAGCGTCACCACAATGCCGATCACGGCCACCGAGTGCAAACGGAAACCGAGCCTTCCTAGGCGGGTCCACTCAACGGAACCGCGCTGGGTGCCAAGAAAGTACCCCATCGTCCCGAGCAATGCGCCAACCAGTGAGACAATGGCCAACGTATGGCCCAATTGCCCCGCCCAGAGGTGTTCTCCGATGTACTCCATTTCGGTCAGATGATCAAACAAGGGGACGATCGGATGGAGCAGCCCATAGGACGAGGCAAGTCATTCCCATGGACCGGGTCACGCATTTCAATTCTCTGATCATCTGATCTTCTGATCGATACATTGCTCCTATCCTTCCACTCTATTGTCCTCGTTGTACTTGCTCGGGCATTTCATCAGCATGTCACGTGCCTCGAATTCGCCTTGCGCGTTGGCCTCGCCGATCAGCACGAGCCGTTCGCTGCGCTCGAAGTCCTGAGGCTTGGCCTTCGCCAAGTGCACCTTGCATTTCTTGCCTTGCAGGTCCTGCATGGTGAAGGTGGTCAAACTGGCGTTCAAGCTCGGCTCGTAAACGATCTCCGCCGAACGGTCCAGTACGCCGACCACGTGGTACTCCTTCCCCGGGTTGGCCAAGGCTTGGTCCAGGTCGGCGTATGTGCTACTATCATAGAGCGATCCCACCAGAGCCCCAATGGCGACTGCGATGATCGTGATGGCGATGATGTGTGAACGTTTCATGGTAGTGTCGATCCCCTATTGCCAATTGATCCATGTGTCCATGCCGACATGGTCGCTTGTTTCATTTCCCCAACTTCTTTTCCATGGAGCTCAACCTGCGGTCCATTCGGGTCATCCAGATCCCGATCCCGACGATGATGATACCCACCACGGCCAGGACAGCGTTGATCTTTCCATTACCGTAGAGGCTCTGCTCCAGCCACGTGGGTGCTGCCTGTTGCGCTTGGCTTGCCGTCCCAAGAAGGAACAAGGAAAAGAGAAGAAGGGTTCTCATGGGTCTTTCGTTTCGATCAGGCGTGCGGCCCGGTTCCGGAGCGTGAACATCCATGTGCCGAGCAGGACCCAGCCCAGTACGGCCGGGTAGAAGATAACGCGTAAGCGGTTGTCCAGGTCCAGGTCGTTGAAGCCGCTGTTCCCGCCGTTACCGGGGTGCAGGCTATCGATGGCGTTCAGCCGAGGCACTACGAACAGGAAGAGCACCAACAACACGAAGGCGAAGATGTTGTAGATCCCGGCGAGCCGAGCGCGTTTGTGCGCATCCTGCACAGAACCACGAAGCACGAGGTATGCGAGGTAGATCAGTCCGGTCACAGCGGCGCCATTCAACTTCACATCATTGGTCCAGAAGGCGCCCCACGTGGCGCGCGCCCATACTGCACCCGTTATCAGACCAAGACCGCAGAACAGCAGCCCAACTTGAACGGCGGAAACCGCAGCACGATCATGCTCCATGGAGTTCGACCCCAGGGTCTTGATGCTGAAGAACACCGAGATCCCCATCAAGGTGATCATGGTGAACCACATCGGCACGTGGAAGTGCAGGTTCCGGATGCTTTCGTACAGGATGCTGCGGTTGGGAAAGACGAATCCTGTGTGCGGAGGGATCGAATTGGCCGTGTCCATGTCGGATGGGCACTCTTGCGATGCGAACCCCTTGCCCAGCCCCTCGGTGAACAAGGCATCAGGATATCGCAGATCGCCTACCACCACGTCCGTCAGGCTCGCGCGCATACCATCGGGAACCAGGAATCCTGCGGTCAAGTGGGTCGCATCATGGGTGAACGCCTTGGTCGCGCACACGAGTTGGCCATCATTCTCAAGCCGGACGGATTCGTTCGGACCGAAAGCCGTGTTATAGCCCGTAATGCTGATCTCCACATGCCCCGGCGCGATACGGTCCGGGGATACATGGATCAAAGCCGGCGAAAGGGGCACCCATAGACCAGCGATGGATGCGAAAAGCAGCAAGGCCACCCCCAAGATCTTCCACCACCAATGCTTCATTCCCCAAGAAGGTTCACCAGACCCCATTCCAGCCACGCTGGATCTGCATTGTTCTGCGCCTCTGCGCCTCCGCGGCAAACTCCCATTTCAGTCCCGCCAAAGGTACGGGAAGAGGATCCAGGCCAAGGTGACCGTAATGATGTCCAAGAGCACGATCCCACCGAAATAGGTGCTGGTCACGCTCCATGCCACGCCGTCCAATGCCAGCTTGCTCGCCCGCATCACCGTGAGGAGCAACGGCAGCACCAGAGGGAAGCCCAGAATGGCCATCAGGCCGATACCGTTCCCTGCCCGCGCTGCTATCGCGGAGATCAAGGTGAGCACTGCCGCAAAACCGATACCGCCCAAGACCACAGCCAGCACGAACTGCCCCACGTTCGCCGAGGCCAGCGGTGCAGTGCCCATCAACAGACTGAACACCAAGAGGCTGAGCAGGCTGAGAACGACCATCGTGACAGCGTTGTACAGCGCACGGGCCAACACCACGCTCCGCGGATCAACCAATGTGTACAGGTACAGTTGTCTTCCGGCGTCCTCGCGTTGGAAGGAGCGCGCCAACGCATTGAAGGCAGCGAACAACAGGATGATCCAGAACAAGGCGTTCCATGTGGACGTGCCCAAGCTCCCTTTCACCGTCAAGTACGCCGTATAGACCGCGCTTATCACGTACAACAACATCCCGGCCCATGCGGCACGCTGACGAAGATCCAAGGCCACTTCCAAACGGACCAAATGTGCGATCTCCGTGGGTTTCACGGTACAAAGGTCGGCCCAAGTAATTGAACCAGGGAAGAAATGCGTGCGGCGAGCGAAAGCCGCCCTACCGAAAGGACCCATACCCCACACGTGTGCGAAGCCACTCAGTACATCCCGCTCATTTCTTCTCCTTCACCGAAACCGCGCTCTTCGCGTAGACCATGTAAATGTCCATGTGCGGACGGGTGCCGATGGGCATGCGCTTGTTCATTTGATAAGGGATCACGAGCAGGACCTTATCATCCCAATGCGCTGCCTCGAAGGCTTTGTACTTTCGGAAGTGTTTCAGTTTGGGGTAGCGGCGTTCGAAGGAATCGATACCGGCAGGCCAGTTGCGTTCGTGGCTGCGGAATACAACGGCGTCGATCTCGGCTTGGCTCATACCCAGCCCTATTAGCTTGGTCAATACATCGATATCGCTACCCAGGTCGTAGGTGGCGTATACACCGTCCGCTGTGGTTATCCTGGCGGAGGGCATGTACTTCCAATTCGGTCCGGGGCTGGGCTTCGGGCGCATCGCATCGGTGAGTGCCGTGCCCAAAGCTCCTTCGGGCAGTACGATGTACATGTCCTGGTCGCTTCTTAGGTCCTCGGGCATGTGGGTATTCTCCTCCACAGGGACCTGTACCAGCACTTTCGGTCCGGCCTCATCGGTGTAGTTGCATATCCGATGTGCTTTGTAGTTGGCACCCGCAGCGATATTGGCGGCCAAGGCGCTGTCCGTGCTCAATCCGACGGGAAGGTTCGCGGCCTTTCCAAGATCAAGGGCATTGTTCATTCGTTCTTCATCCATGCCTGCGGCTTGCATCCCGGAACGTATGGCAGGGTCCTTGGCCAGGTCGTGCTTGCGCACCATTTGGGCGATATCGGTGATCCGCACGGCTTCTTGAGCGGAGGCCGCGGGAGCAGTGAGCAGAAGAAGGGCAGGTAGGATGTTGAGCTTGCGCATGAGCGCTTGTACGCGATCCAGCGGAAAAAGTGACATCCGTCGGGAACATTCCGGACCTTCGCGATGTTCGACGGGTCATGAGAAGCTTCTATTCCACCATCCTCCTCACGTTATCGGCCGTCGGCTGTTTCAACCGGGTCAATGTTGGTCCCGTTTCCTTCCCCATAGACCAACCCAAGCCAGTGCCTGCCATGGACTTCTTCGACCTGAGCGCCACGGATATCAGCGGCGAACTGATCAAATTGGAGACCTACCGAGGAAAGAAAGTGATGGTGGTGAACACCGCGAGTGAATGTGGTTATACGCCACAATACGCTCAACTTCAGGAGCTTTACGAAGTGTACAAGGACAGCGGTTTCGTGGTGATCGGATTCCCCTGTAACGACTTCGGAGGGCAGGAGCCTGGCTCGGAAGGGGAGATCGCCGAGTTCTGCCGGAAGAATTACGGGGTCACCTTCCCGATGATGGGTAAAGTGCACGTGAAAGGGCCCGAACAGCATGCCGTGTACCATTGGCTCACCAACATGTCGCAGAACGCCGTGATGGACAACGAAGTGAAATGGAACTTCCACAAGTTCCTAGTGGATGAGCAAGGTCACCTGGTGATGTCCCTCCAGTCAGGGGTGGAGCCCAGCGACCAACGCATCATTGATTGGATCGAAGCGAAATGAGCCATGTGGACATCCTCTGCATCACAGCGCATCCGGATGATGTGGAGATCTCAATGGCCGGGACCGTGCTCCATCACATCGTGATGGGCCGCAAGGTCGGACTGGTCGAACTCACGGCAGGGGAGTTGGGTACCCGTGGAACACCCGAGATCCGAAGGAGGGAGGCGGAGGCGGCACGAGAGGTCCTGGGTGCAACGTTCCGTTATCAGCTCGGCCTCGCCGATGGGTTTTTCCGTGCGGACGAAGTGGGTCTGTTGCGCGTCGTGGAAGCCGTGCGAAGGCACCGACCAAGGGTCGTATTGACCAACGCCGTCACGGACCGACACCCGGACCATGGGCGAGGGGCTTCGCTCGTTGCGGAAGCTTGTTTCCTGAGCGGCCTTCGACGGATCAACACGACCTACGAGAATACCACGCAGGAGGCTTGGCGACCGACGACAGTGCTTCATGCGGTGCAGGACCGATGGATCGAGCCGGACCTGGTAGTGGACATCACCGCGCACTGGCCGAAAAAGATGGAAGCCTTGAAGTGCTTCGCCTCCCAGTTCCATGATCCAGCGAGCACCGAGCCGACAAGCCCGATCGCTACTCCGGATTTCCTGCCCTTCCTTGAAGGACGGGCCCGGGAAATGGGCCGACTTCTCGGGGTGTCCTATGGGGAAGGATTCACCACCTCACGGCCTGTCGGTGTGGACGACCTACTGGACCTGCGTTGAAGGCTCAGTGGAAACGTGCCCACAACCGCTGGGTGGCCCTGAATCCGAGGATGTTGTACAAACCCAAGTAGGTGCCCCGCGTGGTGGGTGAGGCTGTTGGCTTGAAATCCTTGGGAAGTCTGGTGCGGTGGAATTCCAACGCCGCCTTCGGATCGTATTCGTAGAGCACCCGTATCGAATCAAAAAGGAATTGATGGAAAGGTTGCATCTCAGCATCGGAACGGTGCTTCCGGATGTGCTCGATTATCCGCAGTCTCAAATTCACATAGCGCACCCAATTACCACCCAAGTTGGTTTGCGTGATGGAACCGGTCTCCCGCTTTCTGACGGTCGTATACTGCTCCGTATCAAAGAATACCGTCGGGTCCAACAAGAGGATGCGGAACATGAGGTCGTACTCTTGGCTGCTACGCATGCCCTCGTCCCAACCCCCGGCTGCTTCCACGATCGACCGTTTCCAGAGGTTGGATATCGTGTTCCCCAGATCGGTCCTCATCAGGTGCATCCATACATCGCCTTTCCGTTTGGTGTAATAGCGCTCCTGGAGGACTTGGTTCTTCGGGTCGATGATCTCGAAGCTCCCAACGATCAGGTCCGGTCGCCCTGCTTTCACCGCTAATCTAACTTGATGCCCGATCTTCCGAGGATGCAAGAGGTCGTCAGCATCCATGAACTGAATGTATTCGCCGCTTGCCTCTTTTAGACCACGGTTCCGCGCCGCGGCGGCGCCTTGATTGGCTTGTTCGATCACACGCACCACCTCGCCACGCGGACCTTCCTGGATCGCCCGGAGGCTCGCCACGGTTCCATCCGTGCTGCCATCGTCCACGCAGATCACCTCCAGATCGGCATGGTCTTGCGCAAGAATGCTGTCCAGGCACTCTTTCACGTATCCTTCCACGTTGTAGCACGGAATGACGACCGAAATTCTCATCAGTTTGTGGAAGTTCGAACTTGGGACCAAAGTCGGTCCAACTCGTGCGTCACGAGGATAAGAGGCATGGTTGTACGTTCGGTCCGATCGCGATCGTCGCTGAAGAAAGGAACTGGTGGGTTATGCGCTTGGAGCCCCAAGGGCACCAAAGATACTCCCGGCTCATACCCACGGATCATCTGTTACGCCAGCGTCGCCAGACCTCTCTTGCCCGCACACCATCGCGGGCATGCGGCCATAATTCGCGCGGCCGGGTCCCGCTGGAACGCATGAATACCCTTAGTTGGTGGGCCACCGCGGTACAATATGCCGCCGATGCGGTGATCGCGGCTCCCATCAGACCGTACCCGGGGATAAGCAGAAAGCCGAACACAATGGTTACGAGCAGGCCCAGACCTGAAGCTACGGTGTTGTGCTTGATACGCCCGGTGCCACTGAGGTAATGGCTCAGGACCTGCGAGGCTGCCATGGCCAAAAGACCCGGGGACATGGCAAGCAACAGCGGGTGCAAACCCACGACCTCAGGCCCGAACACCGTCGTGTAGAGTCCATCAGGGAGGACGATCAGGACGAGGCATCCAATGAGCGCCATACCAACGGAGACCTTGAGAAGGATGACCGTGAGATCGCGCTGTCGCTCCGATCCGGCCAGGTTGCTCACTTTGCTGTACAACACCCCGCCGATACTCTTGGGTATCAGCCAAGTGCTTTCAGCAAGCTGGGTGGTCACACTGAAGATCCCCAATGCCGACCTTCCCCTGAAGTGTTCGATCAGGTAATAGGCCAAGCGGTAGTTCAAGAGTTGCAGGAGATTAGCGCCCTGTGCAAGTCCGCCTTGCTTGAATACCGCTCGCAGGGCGCCAGGCTTAGCGGCGGATGTCCTCGGTCCGGAATGGGCCACCACAAGCCCACCTGATGCCACCGCGGCAACACCATAGGCAAGATACAGGGCATGAACATAGGCCAGAACGGAAGGCCCATTCATCCGCATAAGGAACACGAAACCAAGAAGTTGGACCGCCGATTGCGCGACCAGGACCAGATTCAGCTGGCCGATGCGCTCCTTGCCCAGAAGGATGTTGATGTGGATGCTCACCAGAGACTGCAGGAAGGCCAACGCGACCACGTGGTCGACCATCTCCAATGGTACGATCGGCATCACTTGCTGAATGGACCATGCTACGATCGCGCAAAGAATGGCCCAGAGGTAACTCGGGCGAAGCAGGGCTCGAACACCGTAGCGAGGGACGAGATAAACGAGCCCACCACCACCGACCACATGGGAAAGGAGCAGTGTGAAGGTGATTCCCAGGACCATGAGGCTGATCGTTCCGAGACCTTCCGCACCAAGCAGTTGACCAGCGGCCATGATCATGAGCAGGTTCATGGCGGTGATCGCCACTCGTGCCGCCACCGTTCCGATCACCGGTCGGATCATTTTCGTTCCTTCTTGTGCCGACCCTTTTGGCGTCGTTCAGATGAACGTTCCGAATGTTTGTCCGGGGCGCCACCACGCGAACCATCGATAAGGGTGATATCACCCATGCTGCACATCGTCCGGATCCCCTTGCCGTAGATCGTGCCACGAAAACCATTGATACGTTTGCCTGGCTCCTCTTCGAATTCGGTGGTCGTCAGTCGAATAACGCGATTGAGGACCACGCCGTCCACCCCGCTCTCTGTGCGGTCGGAAGCCGGTCTCCATAGCGATCCCTCATGCTCGAATGGCGTTCCGGCCGGCTTGGTACCCGTTGTCGCCAATTTCAATGGGTTCGCAGGATGAGGGGTATACCGACCATCGAATTGGTCCGAGTAGAAGGCGAGAAGCACCGCGTCCGATGCCCCTGGATCGGTTCCGAACAACCACCAGTGCCCTTCGAATTCAAATGATGTTGGATTGCATAAAGGTCTGTCCAGTAGTGTCTTTACGTGGTCCATACGATCGTTCGTGTCGGCCACTTTGAACAGGTCCAGTCGATCCTGGTGCGGATAGTTGATCAGTGCGAATATGCCGTCCGGGCGTGTCACGACATAGGGGTAGCTCAATGAACGGCTGGTGGTCAGCATCGTTCGGGAGCGCTTCAATACACTATCGCTTTTTGGCCGCAGTCTGGCGATCTCGTCATGTTCTCGCTCCCTGTGGATCTTAGTGTACAGGACGTTAAGTTGTCCATCCGCCGCGATATAGCCGAAAGGTTCAAGTCGATGATTCCCGTCCGAAGGTGAAGGAAGCCATCGAATGTTGGTACTCGAACCCTCCTCCAAGAGCGCGGAAATGGGCTGATGCAATACGCCGATGTTCCACTCGCCATTTATCGCCCTCCGTCTTTCCCCTCTACCCAGCAAGCGGAGCTCCATCGCGCCCCAGCACTTGATGGTGTGGGTCATAGATGTCAGACCTTCAGTTGTTTTTAGCTCTTTGATCGAAGTGTTGATCCCGGTATTGTTCGCTACCGACCCGGACCGTCCTGCCAACGCGGATGGTAGCCACGCAGCACCATACAATACCGCTTCCAAACTGGGTTGGTCGAACTCATCCCGCGCGGTGAACGGAACCGAGATCAATGTGCGATCATGCTCGAGGATCTGCGCTCCGACCTCCGCACCGTTCAAGGCAATTCCTTGAATACCTGGGGCGCCGTTCGGTCGTAAACCATGGCCGGAGAAGCTGTACTCCCAGATGGCCACCGGTCCATCCACAGGTGGGAGATCCTTCCGGGGGACAAAGGAGAGGATGACGTCCGGTCGTAGCTCCAGTATTCCTTTGATGACCGATCCGATGGACGGACCGGAAAGGATGGTCGTGCCTTCCAACTCGGGAAGGGATCCATTGAGGTCGACCGGTTCCAACGCACTGGTGCTCAACAGATCGATCGTCCTCTCTTCGAGTTTTCGGATCAGGCCACCCCGACCCCGTTCAGGGGGCGGTGGGGTGCCAATGGCAATAACCTGTATCGAAGGAACCGCCATCAAGTGGCGGATCGAAGCAGCGTGCCATCGCGGGGTCGGACCGCCTTGGCAGAGGACCGCGAAACGTCTCGGGCGTTCACTTTCCATGATGATCCGCAATTACACGGTAATATAGTTCCACGAACGCATGTCCGACCGCCTCCGGACTGAAACGGGAACTGACGCTCTCGCGTATGGCTGCTGGTGAATAATGCGCGGCATTGGTGGAGAGTTCGACCATCGCTTGGGACAGCGCGGTCTCGTCACCCACCTCGATCAGTATCCCATTGCCGTCGTTGATGAACGCGATCGGGCCACCACAACGGGTGGCGATCACCGGTTTTCCTTGTGCCAAGGCCTCGCCGGTCACCACGCTGAAGGTCTCCACGTTGCTGTTCACGATGACCGCGGCCTCCGATCCCAAATGGTCCAATACCCCGGAGTTCGGCAACCGACCCAAGAACTTGACGTGTTCTTCGAGGCTCAATTCTTGAACAAGTTCCTCCAACGATCGCCGATCCGGTCCATCGCCGATCACAGTGAGCCTGATCCGTGGATCAACACGTCGTGCACGTTCAAGAGCTCGGAGCGCCCCGCTTACGTTCTTGGTCCTGTCAACGAGGTCGGCCACGATGAGGAAGTTCCCGGGGTGCCCCGCAGGTGGGAGCGGGCGGTCAAGGCCCGGCACCACATTGGGGACCACCGCGTAATGCTCGCAGAGACGGAACCGCACCAGTGCATCTCCGAGCCAGGCGGAAACCGCTGATATCGCTCCGGCTCGATGCATGAGGAATCGGACAAGGCCTTTGTGAACACGACCTTTTCGAGCGAAGGTCCCGTCAAGGTACTCACTGCTTTGTTCGCTCACCAGAAATGGGATCCCGAAACGTTGCTTCAACCAGAATGCGACAAGCGCCGGCCGCACCATGATGTGTGCATGGGTCAGCTCCGGCCGTCCACGTTCATTTACGATCCGTCGCCAACCCTGCACTACCGCCCGCCTGAAACGGATGAAATTCAGCACTTTACGCCACGGAGTGAAAGGGTTGTCGCTTGCAGGGTAGTGGATATGCAACTCCCACAGGCCTCGCTCCTCGGAAACACTGGTCCGCCAATCGGAACCCGGGCTCTTGTCACCACGGACATACAGCACCGTTGCTCGGGTACGTTGCGCGACGGCTATGGCTTGCTTGCGCAGGAAGTCGCCTAATTGCGGATCATCCGGATTGGGCCACCATTTCGGTAGAATGAGCACATGCGGAGGATGCGGAGCTCGATCCGTTTGTCCCGTATTGGGGGTGCTCGTTTCCATCCGTGGCGCAAAGTAAGCTGTCGCGAACGGCAGCCCTTGACCACGAGCCAGGCAGATCGTAGCCTTCCGATGCGTGACCAAGGAGGGACAGACGCTATATTTGCGGCCCATTGGCCATTGCGGTCCGTGGATCGGGGGGCGGAAATTGCTTCATCCCGATGGATATGGTGGTTGTAGCTCAGTTGGTTAGAGCGCCGGATTGTGATTCCGGAGGTCGCCGGTTCAAGCCCGGTCTACCACCCCGAAGAAGGAGCCCCGAGAAGGGGCTCTTTCGATCTTGGACCTGATGATCCAGCCTTCATGAGGCGCTCCATGGGGATCGCAGGTGTGCATGACCACGGTCCTATCAACCTTTCGCAGGTGAGAACACCTTCGGTTCAGGGAACCCACAAAGGGCATGTTCCGTATCCTTGCGACTAAATTCCTCAGGGTATGTTCGTTGCTATGGCCGTCGTGTTCGTTCTTGGCTACCTCGCGATCGCGTTGGAGCATCCGCTTCGGGTGAACAAGGCGGCATCAGCGATCCTCACGGGATCCATCGTTTGGTCGATCCTGCTGCTTGGTCGCGAATACATCTTCCCTGACCCTGAGTTGTCCGACCATCATGTTCTCATCCATGGCCTGTTGGAACATCTGGGCGAGATCGCCAGCATCCTGTTCTTCTTGATGGGTGCCATGACCATCGTTGAGTTGGTGGATGTGCACGAAGGCTTCCGCGTGATCACCGATCGGATCACCTCCACCAACAAAGTGAAACTGCTGTGGATCATCTGTATCATCACCTTCTTCTTCAGCGCAGCACTGGACAACCTGACCACGGCTATCGTGATGTGCGCCCTGCTTCGGAAGCTGATCAAGGACAAGGAGACGCTGTGGGTATTCGCGGGTATGGTCATTATTTCGGCCAATGCGGGTGGTGCATGGAGCCCTATCGGTGATGTCACCACGATCATGCTTTGGATCGGTGGGCAGGTCACAACGGTCAATATCATCGGAAAGCTCTTCGTGCCGAGCTTGGTGTGCATGATCCTTCCTCTGCTGTGGATGAGCCGTATCCTGAAAGGGGACGTGGAGCGACCGGAGGTCGTTCGCAGCAAGGCCCATCACGGCGCCGAAGTGGCGAATTGGGAGCGGAATGTGATCTTCGGTTTGGGGCTCGGTGCACTGCTCTTCGTTCCCGTCTTCAAGACCATCACGCACCTTCCTCCGTTCATGGGCGTTATGCTCGGATTGGGAGTACTATGGATCGTGACCGAAATGATCCATGTGCGCCACGGCGTGGACGAGCGGGGAGGGCTGATGGTGACCGCCGTATTGCGCAGGATCGATATGCCCAGCGTCCTCTTCTTCCTCGGTATCCTGGTGGCCGTTGCCGGTCTTCAACAAGCTGGCCATCTGACCTTGTTGGCCGAAGGCTTGGACAGTGCCCTTGGTGATGTCTATTTGATCAATGGTGCCATTGGGGTGCTTTCCTCCATCGTGGATAACGTTCCCTTGGTGGCCGCGGCGATGGGCATGTATCCGATGACCCAGTTCCCGGCGGACCATCTCTTTTGGGAATTGCTCGCGTTGTGTGCCGGAACGGGTGGTAGTTTGCTGATCATTGGATCGGCCGCAGGCGTTGCCGCCATGGGCATCCTGCACATCGACTTCATCTGGTACATCAAGAAGATGACCCTTCCTGCAGCCATCGGATACTTCGGCGGAATGGCCACGTTCTGGCTCATGTGGCATTGACCGGGCAGATGGGAGATCCGCCAAGTAGCGGTTGATAACTATTTCAGTCGAAGGCTGAACAAGGTGGACTTCGGCGCGCCAACATTTGCGCCGCAAAGATCCCCCCCATGTACATCTTGATCGCCCTTGTTTTCGTGGTCGGCTACCTCGCGATCGCGCTGGAGCACCCCCTGCATGTCAACAAGGCCGCTTCGGCATTGGTCACGGGCGTGCTCGTGTGGGTCCTGCTGATGTTGGGACGGGATGGGCTTTTATCCGGGGAGCATGCCGCACCGGAGGGGATCGTCCATCAATTGCTCGAACACCTCGGGGATATCGCCAGCATCCTGTTCTTCCTGCTGGGGGCCATGACGGTGGTGGAATTGATCGATGCCCATGAGGGTTTCCGTGTGATCACCGACCGGATCACCGGAACGAACAAGGTGACGCTGATGTGGATGCTCAGCATCATCACGTTCTTCCTGAGCGCGGCTCTGGACAATATGACCACCGCGATCGTCATGTCCGCACTGCTGCGCAAGCTGATCAAGGACAAGAACGACCTGTGGACCTTTGCCGGCATGGTCATCATAGCCGCGAACGCCGGTGGTGCATGGAGCCCGATCGGTGATGTCACCACCATCATGCTCTGGATCGGTGGTCAGGTAACGGCCGTGAACATCATCCTCAAGCTCATCGTGCCCAGCCTGATCTGCCTCCTGCTGCCTTTGCTCTGGTTCACGTTCACATTCAAGGGTACCATCCAGCGACCCGATGTATCAGAGGAGAACAACGCTGGGCATTCCCCCGTTTCTCCCGGGCAGCAACGCTTGGTGTTCACCTTGGGTCTGGTGGCCCTGCTCGGGGTGCCGGTGTTCAAGACCTACACGCACCTGCCACCCTACATGGGCATCCTGCTGGGCCTTGGTGTGCTGTGGATCGTCACTGAATTGATGCACAAGAACTCCATCGAAACGGACAAGGGTCATCTGGCCGTAACTTCCGTATTGCGCAGGATCGATGTGCCAAGCGTGCTCTTCTTCCTCGGGATCCTGACCGCAGTATCAGGCTTGCAGGTCGCAGGACACCTCACCGACATGGCCGTGGTGCTGGATCGGAACCTGGGGAACATCTACGCCGTGAACTCCGTGATCGGCGTGCTCAGTTCGGTGGTGGACAACGTGCCTCTGGTCGCGGCTTCGATGGGAATGTACCCCATGACGCAGTTCCATGTGGACCACCCGTTCTGGGAGTTGCTGGCGTACTGTGCCGGCACCGGTGGCAGCATCCTCATCATCGGATCGGCCGCCGGTGTGGCCACCATGGGGATCCTCGGCATCGATTTCCTATGGTACCTGCGAAGGATGGCTTTCCCGGCCATGCTGGGCTACGTAGGTGGGATCATCACTTTCTGGTTGATGTGGCACAACCTGCACTGAGCGGGTCAGAGTGTTGCTACACCATACAGCTTGCATAGCCATGCCAACTGGCCTGCATGCCCTCCTTCATGCCGGATCGCATGCGTGATCACATCGCGAACAGTCCCGCCCAAGGATGGGAGGCCCGTCATGTTGGGTCCGTTCAACTGCTCATCGCTCAGCGCGGCAACGTGTGCAATGGCCTTTTCGTGCACCGCGTTGAAGGTCGAAAGCACCTCCTCGAGCGAAGGGCATTCGGTTTCCGATAGTCCAATGGACCCCAAGGTGAAGTGTTTGGCCCAAGAGAACTTCTGGAACGGACCACCTGTGGATGCGAGCAGCAGGCCATTCTCCGTGGTGGCGAGATGGGCCAGCAACCAGAATGCGGTGTTCAACTCACGGCCTTCGCAGCTGAATCGCTTATGCAGGTCATGGCCCTTCAGCTTGTTGAAGTAGAACTTGGTGTACTGACGGGTGCGATCCATGGTGTGTGCAAGGACCTGTGCTTCGGTCGACATCGGTTAAGGGCTTGGGACCACGAATATCGTATAGCTGCAGTTCTATGGTCCGGCTATCTTTGCCGCCCCTTCGGAGAGGTGCCAGAGTGGTCGAATGGGTCTGTCTCGAAAACAGATGTGCTCGCAAGGGCACCGGGGGTTCGAATCCCTCCCTCTCCGCCAACACCGCCGCAAAGCGGTGTTCCTTTTTTTGATCATACAGGTCGGAGCTTGCTCCTTGTCCTGGATGGTCGTAAAAAGGAACATGGTCCGCGCAGCTACCCTCGGCGTTGAAGCCTTCCCCATGGTCATTGCGGATCCCGCGCGAACCCTTGATCGTTCGGAGTTCGCCGTATATCCGGTTACCAACGTGCCAAAGAGCAGGTGTCGCTCCCGGTCCTTTAAGATGCAGGTTCAGGATACCTCTGCGAACAACGATCCTAACTTCGTGGTCCGTCGTCCTCTCCCCGCAATTACGTTTCTTTAGGAACTCAATTCAACGCTTGCCGGCAAGCTATCCCGGATCCGGACCCATGAGCCTACTTCGAAAGATCTTTTTTGGCCTTATCAGCGCTGTGCTGTCGTTGACCACAGGATGCTATTACGACAACGAAGAGGAGTTGTACCCTTTTGCGTATTGCGACACTACGAATGTGACCTATCGTGGAACGATCGAACCGATCGTCCAGCGCAGTTGTGCCATCCCTGGTTGTCATGTGCCCGGTGGCGATGGGAACGGCGATTTCACGCAATTCCCCGAAGTCCTTGAGAAGGTAGAGAACGGAAGCTTCCTTAACAGCGTCAAGGGGACCGGGGATGCGATCCCCATGCCGCCCAATGACCCGCTTCGTGCGTGCGAGGTCCGCCAGATCGAACTATGGATCGCCGCCGGGGCTCGTAACGACTGAGATCATGAACAAGAAGATCATCCTCCTGATCCTGATCGCTCTGGCCTTGATGGCAGGGGTGTTTGTCTGGATGGAGTTCAACCGCGGGCTCTCCGGCGCGGAAGAAATGCCCGTAAAGGAACAAGTGTCCGCAAGCGTGCTGCTGGAGGCCTTCCAGACCGATGAGGCGGGTGCAACGGCACGGTTCGTGGGAACAACGGAGCAGGTGGTCCAAGTCCACGGCACCGTGCGTGCGGTTGAGGCATCGGCTCCGGGATCGATGAATGTGGTGCTCAGTACGGACGATGATATGGCGGGTGTCGTTTGCGAGTTCCGCGAAGGTGATGTGCCCGCTGAATGGAAAGCAGGCATGGAAGTATCCATCAAAGGGATCTGTACCGGCATGCTTTTGGACGTGATCCTCGTTCGATGCGCAGCTGTGCAATGACGAAATACCAGGACCCCGACCGACAATGATCGACCAGAAGACCATCTTACTTGCCTCGTTCCTTCTCCCGGTCGGGCTGTTCGCCCAGGACCGTTACGGCACACGGAACGGCCATGTCAGCTTTCGGTCCGAAACCCCGATAGAGAACATAGAAGCCGATAATCACAAGGTTTCCAGCGTGTTCGATGCCGGCACCGGCGATGTGCAATTCGCCGTCCTTATCAAAGCATTCGAATTCGAAAAGGCCCTGATGCAGGAGCACTTCAACGAGAACTACATGGAGAGCACTACCTATCCGAAGGCCACTTTCACTGGGAAGCTACGCGGCGCGGGTGCGGAGGAAATGACAAGATCAGGCACATACGTCGTCGACGTGACCGGTGATCTGACGATCCATGGGGTGACCAGGCCCATGAACGCGAAAGGGAGCATCACCGTGGCGGCTGACGGCACGATCAGCGTTTCCGGCGCGTTCCCTGTGGTCCCGGAGGATCATGGGATCAAGGTCCCAGGGGTGGTTCGTGACAACATCGCAAAGGTCGTTGAGGTACGGGTGGAACTCAACTACAAAAAGCTTTAGAACCGGCCGATGCACATGACGATGATGCGGAACGCTCTCCTCTTCATAGCCTTGCTTACAACCCCGCTCTTGGCGCAGGAGGACCTCTTGGACCTGCTCGGCGAAGAACCTGATGGACCGCAGTACACCATTGCAAGCTTCAAGACCACCCGTGTGATCAATGGACACAGCTTGGAGAACACCGCCCACGGTGTGTTGGACTTCAAGGTCGGCCATCGTTTCGGCGAGATCAACGGCGGGGCGAACGAGTTCTTCGGTCTGGACAATGCCACCACACGTCTTGGATTCGATTATGGGGCCACCGATCGTCTGATGATCGGGATAGGCAGGAGCAGTTACCAGAAGACGGTGGATGGGTTCGCGAAGTACAAGTTCCTGCAGCAGTGCGATGAAGGTTGCGCCATGCCCGTTACCCTTGCTTTGGTCGCAGCCTCCTCGATCAATACCACGCAGACCTCCGATTTCTGGCCGGATACCACCAAGGAATACTATTTCACGCACCGCATGGCCTATTCCTTCCAGCTCATCGTGGGCCGGAAGTTCAGCGAACGGCTTTCTTTCCAATTGAACCCTGGTCTGGTGCATCGGAACCTTGTGGAGGATACCAGCGTGAAGAACGACGTGATGCACATCAGCGGTGCGGGTCGGGTGAAGCTTTCCAAACGTGTAGCGTTGAACGCGGAGTACTTCTACGTTCTCCCGGACCAGATCGCCGAAGAGTTCCACAACTCGCTGTCACTGGGATTCGATATAGAGACCGGAGGGCATGTGTTCCAACTGCACTTCACCAACAGCCGGGGGCAGTTCGAGCGGGCATACATCACGGAGACCACCGGTGAATGGGGTGATGGTGACATACACTTCGGATTCAATATCTCCCGTGTCTTCACGGTCCACCGGCCGAAACCCAAGGAGATCTGATCACCTTTTATCCGCCAGTTGCGAGTTGAACGCATCCATCAGGCGATCGCGTGTCAGCACGGCAGTAGCACTACCGGCCACTAGGACCGGAACCGCTGGCACACCTTCGGCCATCATGCGCTGAAGGACGGGCAGAGCAGGGTCCGTGCTGTGTACAGGAGCCACCTTCCTGGCCAAGGCCACCAATGTGCCGGGGCTTCCGATCACCATCGCTGAACGGAGTTCTTCACGTCCCACCAAGCCCACATAACGTCCCTGGTCAAGGACCATCAGGACCTGATGTTCTCCGAAGGTCAGCTGGTTCCACGCGGACTGCAGGTCCATGGCCTGGTCCAGGCACAAGGGGTCCATTTTCATGACGTCCTGCACCAGAATGGACCGCATACGGGACTGTTGTGCCACCTGCTTCGCTTCCGCACCGGCGGCCATGAAGATGAACAGCCCGATCAAGGCGAGGAACGGGGCACCCTCCAAGAGACCATAGGCCACGAAACCAAGGGCAAGGAATCGACCCACACCGGCCGCGATGCGGGTTGCTCGTTCCCGCGGTAAACGCATGCTCAGCAATGACCTTAGAATGCGTCCACCGTCCATGGGGAAGGCCGGGATCAGGTTGAACAGGAACAAGCCCAGATTGCTCATCACGAGGAAGGAGAGAACGGCGTTCCACGAGGTGATGTCATTGAACAGGTCCGTCAACAAGAGGGAGATCCCGGTAATGGCGATCAGGCCGAACGCCAGAACGGCGATCACCAGGTTCACCAATGGGCCTGCCACGGTGATCATGAACTCCTGCTTCGGGTCCTCGGGCATGCGTTCAAGGCTCGCCACCCCACCGATCGGCAACAAGGTGATATCCCGGGTGCCCACTCCATAGCGTTGTGCGGTCAAGGCATGGCCGAACTCATGAAGGACGACACACACGAAGACGATCATGACAAGCCCGATCTCCACCAGGATCTCGGTCATTGCCGTTCCTTCGGACCAGCCCATGAAGGCTATGTACGCTGGGAGAAGCAGGAAGGTCCAATGGACCAGAACGCGGATCCCTTTGAACCTGAACAATGGTAGTCCACCGCGCATACCCGTGCCCGTACTAAGGCTGATGCAGGATCAGCACCGGGGTGCGGGTGTTCATCACCAAGCGGGTGGTCATACTTCGCTTGAACAGGCTCTCGAACAAGCCTCTGCGTCGATGTACCGCCACCACGAGATCGGCCTTGTTCTTGTCGACCAGCTCGTTCAGGGTCATCATCACATCGGAGCCAGCGACCGTCTGCCTTGTATGCGGGATGTCACCCAGGATCTCGTCGAGGTTCGTGGCACTGGTCCGTTCATCTTCATTGTCCGGTCCCTTGACGTGTACGATCCCGACCTCGGAACCATTGGCCCGGGCCAGATCGACCAGCAGCCCCAAAGTGGATGGTTCCACCCGGCCCCCTCCCTCCAATAGCATGATCCCACGCGGAGCACTGAAGGTTGCCTCCTCGGGCACGGCCAGCACCGGTGTGCGCGAATTCATGATCACCGCGGCGGTGTTGCTACCGATCAGGATCCGCTTCAGACCGGAGGCTCCTTGGGTGCCTTGCACGATCACATCGGGAGGGACCTGGTCCGCCTCGAAGCGTTTGATCACATCCACCAGCAAGCCTTGCTCGCTGGCGGTCTCGAATGCAGGAACCGGTTCCGGCAGCCTGTCCCTCAGTTTTTCCATGAACAACACAAGGCCCTCAGCGGAATCCTCGGCGAGCATGTCATCGAAATTGCGGAAGCCGCCCGCGCGTCCATGGGGCATGCTGTAGCAATTCAATACCGTGAAGTGGTTGCCGTTGGTGCCGAACAAGCGAACCGCATAGATCGCCGCGTTGAGCGCGTTATCGCTGAAGTCGGTCGGTATGAGAACGTTCGCCATGGAAGCCTGATGCTATCCCTGTTCAGTGCCCGTGGGCCTCTTGCCCTTGCTTGGACGATCCGTCGATCAAGGCGTATCCGATGAAGAACAGGGCCAGCATGGCCAGAAAGCTGATCAGACCGGTCATGTTATCAATGGTCCCATCCTCACGTACCAGATCCTCGGTATCGAGGATGGCGTAGCGGAAGGGCAGCAGAAAGGCGACCAGCCAAAGGACAAGACCAATGATCTTTTTCATGGAAGTGGTTCGAAGGTTTCGATACGGCGAAAGATAGTGATACACCCGATCCGTACGAAAGGGCCGCTATCAGGGCAGTGGAACGCCTGATGTGGGATCGCTGAGGAACAAGGGAACGTACAGGAGATGCGGCCGTTCAGCTGCGGTCCTTCAATGCAACGAAATCGCGCCTGGTGGCTCCGGTGTAGATCTGCCGTGGACGACCGATCGGGTCCTTGTTCTCCACCATCTCACGCCACTGTGCGATCCAGCCGGGCAATCGACCAAGTGCGAACATCACGGTGAACATGCGGGTAGGGATGCCGATGGCGCGGTAGATGATGCCGCTGTAAAAGTCCACGTTCGGATAGAGCTTGCGATCGACGAAGTACTGGTCCTTCAACGCGATCTCCTCCAATTGCTTCGCGATATCCAACACGGGGTCGTTGACCCCCATCTTCCTCAGGACATCATCGCAGGCCTTCTTGATGATCGTGGCGCGCGGATCGAAGTTCTTGTATACCCGGTGCCCGAAGCCGAACAGGCGGAAGGGGTCTTCCTTGTCCTTCGCCTTGTCCACCCATTTCCGAATATCGCCACCGTCGTTCCGGATGGTCTCCAGCATTTCGATCACCTCTTGGTTGGCCCCCCCGTGCAAGGGGCCCCAAAGTGCTGCGATACCGGCGCTCACCGCGCTGTATACGTTGCTTTGGCTGCTGCCAACGAGTCTCACCGTACTGGTGCTGCAGTTCTGCTCATGGTCGGCGTGCAGGATGAACAGCGTGTCCAGGGCCTTGACTAGGCGTTCGTCTGGCGCATAACGCTGCTCGCTCATCTTGAACAGCATCGACAAGAAGTTCGCGGTGTAGCCGAGATCGTTGTCGGGGTAGATGTAG
>JAGQVV010000068.1 GCA_020437805.1 Flavobacteriales bacterium | reverse complement strand
AGTAGAAGTACTGGTCGGCCAGTGTCGGGTTGCGCACGGCGCTGCTGAACGATAGACGAAAGGTGCGGTCCTGGCGTGGGGTGTAGACGAAGGAGGCCGCCGGGGAGAATACGGCATCGAAATTCTGGTTCTTGTCCATGCGCAAGGTCAAGGTCGTCTTCAACTTGTTCTCCAGGAAGCTTTTCTCCAAGCCCACGAACACGCCGAACTCCTGATTGCGGATGACCACATCGCCGGTGTCGCTCATGATCGTACCTGCCGTGTTGGGCATGTACTGGCGGATGTTGCCACCCACGACCACTTCTCCGAAGCTGGGCTTGAAACGGTACTCGCCCATGCCATGCACCAGCTGCGAACGGTCGTAGAAAAGGGAACCACCTTCGGTGAAGCGTTTGCTCACGATCTCCTCGCGCTTAGCATCGAATGCTGCGGTACCCACTGAGAAGGCCGGGTCAAGGAAAGAGGTGTTCAGTTTGTTCACGGAGTCGGCCATCATCTGATGGTACTGTGTGAAGAGTTCCTGATTATCCGCAACGAACTGTTGGATGTACACATCGTATTCAGCTGCCGAGTTCACCACGCCTTGGTTGATGGCTTCGCTGGGTGTCAGGTATTCCGGAACGGTCTCATCCAGGAGTCCCGGATTCAATGCCGACCCGATCCAACTGTCCCAGAGGTTGAAATAGGCCACGTTCCATTCGCGCGTCGGTCCGCTTGCATCCTGCAAACGCAGCCCCGTGGTGAAGATGTCATAGGTGTCACCGGCATCCTCGGTGGTGAAATAGCCCCGAACGAACCACTTGCCTTCTTCGCGGACCTCCAAACGTTGTTGGAAGAATTGGATGTTCTCCAGCCGATAGCGGTTGTCCCCTTGGTAGACCGTGCTGCCACGGCTGTAGTTGCTTGCAGCGATCACTTCCAAACTGTCCTTGATCTTGTAGTGTAGTGAGAGCCCGGCTTTCAGGTTGTTGGTGCCATAATCCACCAGGTCGATCTCCTTGTATCCCGGTCGAAGGAATACGCCCAGGCCGGGGTAGTTCCGCCGATCGGCCATGTCCCTTTCGTAGTTATTGTTCACCGTCACGTTCTCGTCACCGTAGATGTTCACCGCGTCGTAGCGGCCCGGGTTGCTCACACTTGTCGGGGAATTGCTCGTGGCGTCGTAGTTCTCGGCGTACCAGTCCTCGGCCTGCATGGCGAAGAGGTTGAGCTTGTACGCGAATTTGTCCTTGCCGTCCTTGTTCTTGAACACTTCCGCCCAGCGGATCGCGCCTTCCAAGAGGTTCCGTTCGCCCACCTTGGCCGTGGCGCTCAGACCAGGGAACAACCACGGGCTCTTTGTGGTCATGTTGATCACACCATTGAAGGCGCCCGGACCGAAGAACGCGGTACTGGCCCCGGCGATGATGTCCACCTTCATCACATCGAGGTCGCTCGCCCCAAGGAAATTGCCCAAGCTGAAGTTGAGGCCCGGGCTCTGGTTGTCCACGCCATCGATCAATTGCAACGACCGCACCGGGCTTGTGCTGTTGAAGCCACGCGTGTTGATCACTTTGAAGCCCATGCTTGCTGCGGTCATGTCCACACCTTTCAAGGTGCCGAGGCTTTCATAGAAGTCGCCACTGGGGGCTTCGCGGATGGCCAGCACATCCATGCTCTCGACCGTCAGTGGTGCCTGCTTCTGCTTGTCGCTGATCCTGCTGCCGATCACTTCGGCTTCCTTCAGCAATACCTGATCCGTGCTCAGTTTGAACTTCAGTTCCTGGTCCAGGCTCTTCACCTCGATCTCTTGTGATGCGTAGCCGATGAAGCTGATGACAAGGGTATACGGCGGCAACTCGCTTACGGTGATCTCGAATCGACCGTCGATATCCGTGGTGGCACCCGTGGTGGTACCCTTCAGGACCACACTGGCGCCGATAAGCGTTTCACCCGAGCTGCCATCGGTCACAACGCCGCGCAATTCGTACTGCTGAGCAGAAACGGCGCAAGTGGCCAAGCAGCAGCAGGGGAGGATCGAGCCACGGAGCGCGGAGCGGAGGAAGCGCAGGAGGTGCGTCAAGTGCAAAAGTGTTCGGAGCTTGATGGACCGCTGTATCGAGAGCGAAATATACACGGCACGATCGTTCATTCCGCATTCGGATCGTTCCCTGATCCACCAACGGTGCTTTCGCTATGGTCGTGGAAGCCATCTTTGCGGCATGGCGATCACGTTGACAAGCCACGGTGCCGCGGGCACGGTGACGGGAAGCAAACACCTCTTGGAGATCACCCATCGCGATGGGACGACCCGACGGCTGCTATTGGATTGTGGCATGTTCCAAGGGGAAGCCGTGTACGATGCCAAGCATGACCCGAACCGCCGCTTCGGCTTTGACCCGTCCAGCATCGATGCACTGGTGCTCAGTCATGCACACATCGACCACAGTGGCCTGATACCCCGTTTGGTGGCGGAGGGTTTCGGTGGTCCCATCTACAGCACCCCGGCCACCAAGGACCTGTGCTCCATCATGCTGGCGGACAGCGCCCACATCCAGGAGTACGACCATGCCTATGATGTGAAGCGCGCACGGAAACGAGGTGAGGCACCGGACGAGGACTCCCCGCTCTATACCGTGGCTGATGTGGAACCCGCGATGGACCTGTTCGTGGAAGTGGGATACGGAAACCCGACGGAGATCCTACCAGGCATCAAACTGAGCTTCACCGATGCGGGCCACATTCTCGGGAGTGCCGCTGTGCACCTCTCGATCGACGACGGTGAGCGCACCCTTCGCGTGAGCTTCACCGGCGATGTGGGCCGCTATGTGGATCGCCTGCTGCCCGAACCGGAACCCTTTGGTCAAGCGGATGTTCTGCTCTGTGAGAGCACGTACGGTGATCGTGACCATGCCGCCATCGCCGAAGCGGAGGAGGAGCTACTTCGCTATGTCACCGATATCTGCGTGACGAACAAGGGCAAGCTGATCATTCCCGCCTTCAGCATCGGAAAGACCCAGGAGGTGCTGTACACCTTGAACGCGTTGAGCAACAACGGGAAGCTCCCGCGTATCCCGGTCTTCATCGACAGCCCGCTCGCCATCAGCGCCACGATGATCTCCCGCTTGCACACGCATCTGTACCGCGAGGAAGTACGTGCGGAGCTGTTGCGTGACCCCGATCTCTTTTCTTTCCCGGGTACGGAGTTCGTGCGTTCAGCGGATCGCAGCAAACAGCTCAATGCCATCGAAGGACCGTGCATCATCATCGCCGCCAGCGGTATGATGGAAGCCGGTCGCGTGCGACACCACTTGCGCAATGAGCTCGGAGACCCCGCGAACGGCCTGCTCGCGGTGGGTTTCTGCGCACCCGGTACGCTTGGCGCACGGATCCTCGACGGCGCAGAGGAAGTGAAGATCTTCGGTGATACGATCCCGGTGAAGGCGCGTATCATGCGCATGGCCTTTTACAGCGCGCACGCCGACCGGAACGAGTTGGTGCGCTACCTGACCTGCCAGGATCCGAAGAAGTTGGAGAAGCTCTTCCTGGTGCACGGTGTGGACCACAGCTTGGAAGGACTGCGCGATCTGCTTGCCACCAAGGGTTTCAAGAACATCTCGATCGCACGGAAGGGAATGCGGTACAAGTTGTGAAGAGGTATCGACGCAGAAGAGTTGACGTCGCGCCGAGGCTACCCGGCGAATCCCATCGAACTCTTCAGGCTATCCGGCAAGGGCGGCAACTTGCGCCGCTCGAACAGGAAGCTGCTGAGGTCGGCGATCTCGCTGAAGATGTAGTGGCTGTCCATCGCGCCTTTCAAGTACGCTTTGCCAGTGCTGCCACCGGTGCCTACGCGCAGGCCGATCATGCGGTGCACCATGTTGACGTGGCGGCTACGCCAAGTGGCCATACCGGCATCGAGGTCCAACAAGGCATCGAGGAATCGGAAAGGTTGTTGGAATATCGGCTCGTCACGGTATAGCATGATGAAGAGCGCGCTGCGGCACGCTGCCGCAGTGAGCTTCCGTTCGGGAGAGCCGTCCACGAAGATCTTGCGCCACAGTGCAGCATTCCCTTCCTCGCCTTTGACCAGGCTCTTGTTATAGAGGTCTTCGAGTTGTTGGAAGAAGGGTGTTTCGCCGGTGGGCCAGTAGCGCGCCTCCAGGAATGGCATACGTTCCAACCAAGCGTTCACCAGATCGAACAGCGTTGGTAGGTTCTCCAATGCCTCGATCTCCGCTTTGTGCGCCGGGCTGAGCTGGCTGGTGTAGTACTGCTTGCCGAAGCGTGCTTCCATCCGCAGCCCCAAGCGTGCCTCGAGGATCTTGAATTGCATGCTCTGGAAACCGGAGGCCGGTCGAAGCAGGTCCCGGAAATCCAAAAAGTCCAATGGGGTCATGGTCTCCATCACGTCCATCTGGTGCACGAGCACGTCAAGGATGGTCTTGACGCGTTGCAAGCGATGCACGGCGATGTTCAGTTCACCTCCGTTATCGTCCACGTGCTTGTCCGCGAACATCCCGATCACACTTCCCACCTCGTGCAACACCTGCTTGAACCACAGTTCGTAGGCCTGATGGATGATGATGAACAGCATCTCATCATGGGCTTCCACGCCGTGCTTGTCGCTCTCCGGTGCTTGGGCTCCGAGGATCTTTTCCAATTGCAGGTAGTCAGGGTAGTAGACGTTCGACATGGTGGTTTGGGCTTTCCCCTACAGGGTCTCGGCCAAATGTAACCGGAGCGCCGCGTACCGGCCTGACCGCCGTCAGCGCAGCAGTGTCACATGACCGCTAAGTCGCCGCATCCCATTGGCGCCCACGGCCTGTGGACGCATCTCCAAGGTCCAGACGTATACGCCGTTCGGGTCGTTCTCCTCGCTTGTCCAAGCCTTGCCTGGAACGTCGGTCTCCCATACCACACCACCCCAACGGTCGTATACCCGTAAGATGTAGTCCGTCGCCGGGCAGTCGAAGTAGGGGAGGAAGACCTCATTGATCCCGTCACCGTTCGGAGAAAAGGCATTGGGCGCGAACACCGGGCAGTCGCAATAGTCCTGTGCCACGTTGATCGTGTCGCTCGCCATGCCACATGTGTTGCTGACGGTGACATCATAGGTACCAGGGCTGCTGACCGTATAGCGTGGCCCATTGCTGCCATCGTTCCACGCATAGCTGTAGTCCGGTCCCTGCGCATCAAGGTATTCGACGGTGCCTATACAAAGCAGGAAGTCGGGTCCGAGGTCCACCACGGGCAAGTCGATGATGCCGAGTTCCAAGCTGTCGGTGGACGAACACCCATTCTCTGTTACCCGCACCCAGTAGGTGCCCGCATTGGACGTGGTGTGTTCGGCCAAGGTGCTGCCGTCCTGCCAGATGTAACTGCCGCCTGCTCGGAAGACATCGAAGGTCAGCGATGTGTCAGCGCAGAGCGTGGTGTCGGTACCCAGGTCCACGAGGGGTAGCGGGTGATAGATGAAAGTGACATTGTCCGATGCGGTGCAAACCCCAAGGGTGACCGTGACGCTGTAGTTACCGGCGCCGGTCACCTCGAAGGCGGACCCGGTGCTTCCATCCTGCCAGAGGTATGTGGCTCCGGGGTTGAAGGCATCGAGCACGGCACGCTCTCCTTCGCAACGCGTTTGGCCGGGCCCCAGATCGACCACAGGCTGCGGCAGGATGTCGAGCACCACTGTATCGCGACCGGTACATCCGTTGATCTCGACCTCGACCCAATAGGTTCCGGACCCGGCAGGTGCGTATGTCGCATCCGTGCTGCCATCCTGCCAGAGGTAGG
>JAGQVV010000346.1 GCA_020437805.1 Flavobacteriales bacterium | reverse complement strand
GTGGGAGAGCCGGAAATGCACGTTGCAAGAACGCAGCGCGTTCTTTGGAAGTACGTCAACGCAAGTTGCTCAGCCGTTCCGCGTCCAAACGCACGAGAATGCCGAGGAGGACCGTGAATGAGATCATGCTGCTACCGCCGTAACTGAAGAACGGCAGGGGGATACCGATGACGGGGGCAAGTCCGATGGTCATGCCCACGTTGATCATCAAATGCAGGAAGAAGATGCTCGCCACACAATAGGCATATATCCGTGTGAATCGAGAACGTTGGCGATCGCTGATCTGGATGATCCGTAGGATCAGTGTGGTGAAGAGGATCACCACGACCGCAGTGCCAATGAACCCCCATTCCTCGCCCACGGTGCAGAAGATGAAATCCGTGCTCTGCATCGGCACGTACTTGAACTTGGTAAGCGTCCCATCAAGGTATCCCTTGCCCGCAAAACCTCCACTGCCTATCGCCGTCTGGCTCTGTTTGACATTGTAGCCCAAGCCTTGGGGATCCTCCATTTGCCCCAGCATCACCAGGATCCGGTCGCTTTGGTGTTCGGCCAACACGTTCTCGAAGGCGTAGTCCACACTTCCGATGAACACTGCGGAAGCCAGCAGTCCGAGGACGATATACCCTTGCAATCGACGTCGCAAGCGCTTCAGCACGAGGTTCTTCACCACGAACCAAGCGAATACCCCGAAAACAGCGATCAAGATCATCAGGAAGTACTGCCCGCTCAACTCAGCATCCGTGAATGGAAGGCCGAACGAGCTTTCCTTCAGGATCAAGGATAGGACGGAAAGCACTGCCGCCAGGATGGCCAAGAGAAGTACATTCCCGGACAGTCCTTCGCGATAAAGCACCAGGATGAAGGCGCCGGAGACGAGCGCCGTGCCCGTATCCGGTTGCAGCATGATCAGGGCCACCGGTGCCAGGATGATGGCCGTGCTGATCACTCTGGAGCGTATGTCCACCAAGGCTTTCAACCCGCTGAGGTAACGTGAAAGCGCCAAGGCCGTTGCGAATTTGGCGAACTCCGCAGGCTGGATCCCGAAGCCACCGATAGCGAACCAAGCCTTCGCGCCATTCACCTCCTTGCCGAAGAGCAGCACGGCAGCAAGGAGCAGGAGAAAGAAGCCGTATACCATGTAGGCTGACTCACGGATGAGGTCGCCACGGATCAGAAGCATCGAGGCACCGAGCAATAGGCTGATGCCCATCCACACGGCTTGCTTGCCGTATTCCTTGTCCTGATCGAAGATGCTAAGGTGCTCCGGATCATAAGCGGCCGAGTAGATGTTCGCCCAGCCCATGAACATGAGCAGGAGGTACATGAGCAGGATGGGCCTATCGAAGTTAGCGGCCACGTTCTCCCTTCCGCTCATGGCCTGCGACGGGGTTTCTTGGGTTTCGGAACGTGGTTCTTCTCGGCCTCGATGAGGTCCGCGGCGAGCATCTTCTCCACCATTTGCGGCCGAGTGATCGTGTCGGTGAGGTACTCTTCGATCAAGAGGCTGGCGATCGGTGCGGCCCACGTTCCTCCGAACCCGCTGTTCTCCACATACACCGCGATCGCGATCTGCGGGTCCTCCATGGGCGCAAAGGCAACGAACACGGCGTGGTCCTTTCCGTGGGGGTTCTCCGCAGTGCCGGTCTTACCGCAAACAGTGACCCCTGGGATCCGTGCTTGGCGGGCCGTTCCTCCGGGCTCCTCTACCACCCGTCGCATCCCTTCCTGGATCAGGTCGAACCATTCGGGTGCCACATCGGTGTAGTGTTTCTCGAGGTACCGTTGCTGTACGCTGTCCGGATGACCCACGGCACGCACCACATGGGGATCGCGGTACCAGCCCTTGTTGGCGAAGATGGCCGCGAGGTTGGCCATCTGCAGGGGAGCAACGAGCACTTCACCCTGACCGATACTGACCGAATAGATGGTGCTGAAGGCCCAGCGCTCCTTGCCGTACTTGCGGTCGTAATAGGCTGGTCCCGGGATGTTGCCGCCTTTCACGGAAGGCAGGTCGATCTCGGGACGTTCACCCAGGGCGAAGGAGTGCATGTATCCTTCCCAATCGGCCAGGCCCAACGCGGCGTCCTTGAAGCGGTTGGGTGCTCTATCCTGCTCCACGATCCGTTTGAACACCTGATGGAAATACGGGTTGCATGAATACTGGATCGCATGGACCACATCCCCGGCGGCGGGGTGGTTGTGGCAGCCCACAAGGCTCTTGTTGCACGGAAAACCGGTATTCGGTCCGATCGCTCCGTCGTCCAAGGCGATCAATGCTTGCACGATCTTGAAAATGGACCCTGGCGGGTATTGGGCCTGCAGTGCGCGATCGAACAAGGGTTTGATCGGGTCGCGCTGAAGGACGCCGTAATTCGCATTGCGAACGCGGCCCACCAACAGCTCGGGGTCGTACGTGGGGCTGGAGACCAGGCACAGCACCTCGCCGGTCTTCGGGTCCAAGGCCACGATACTGCCTTTCTTGTTCACCATGAGCTTTTCACC
>JAGQVV010000345.1 GCA_020437805.1 Flavobacteriales bacterium | reverse complement strand
CGGAATGTTGATACCTTTGTGCATAAGTAGTGCGCGGCCACGCTCTACCCAAGGGAAGTTCACCGCATCTTTGGGGTGCGATGATCTTGACCCACATTCCTCTTTACTTACCGTAAGGCCAGTCCTCAGGGGATCTTACCAGCGCTTCGGCGCGGGTCTCGATCATCGCAACCCTGGGGCTGGCCCCGTTATACCTATACTGCCATGAGTAGCTGGCAGCCGAGGAAACGCGAACGCGTTAAGGCTAAGACGAATGGGCGGTGCGCCTACTGTGGAGTTGTCCTTGGGGACAAGTTTCACGTAGATCACATACGAAGCATTGACGACCACAGGCAAAGTGGCGACGGGCTTTGGGACCGCGAGCACAACATGAACGCCTCTTGTCAGGACTGCAACCTGTACAAGTCGAACCTGAGCATAGAGGCGTTCAGGGAGAAAATCGAAACGGCCCACTTTAGGCTACTGAAGAACGCCGGATATAGGGCGATGCTTCGATATGGAGCAGCGCCACCGGACGGCCCTGTTGTGTTCTACTTCGAGACCCTTTGCCATGAGTAAGGGCAAGGCACCCGCGTTCCAGCTTTACGCTGGCGATCTCCTTACCGATGTAATGGACTGGACCGATGAGGAGGTCGGGGTTCATATCCGGCTTATGTGCTGGTCATGGGTGAACCGCCGGGGTATCCCACGGGACACCCGCAGGTTGACCCGCATCGCTTCCGGGGTGGAGAGGTGCTGGGCAACGATCGGATGCAAGTGGACCGAAGGCCCGGACGATACTTGGGTCAACGAACGGCTTGAACGGACGCGATCCGATAGTGACGCATTCCGCGCCAAGCAAAAGGAAAAGAGCCTTTTGGCCGTTGCTAAGAGAGCATCTTCAGCGCCTAAACGGGGTAAGCCCACGGAACAACCCACGGGTTCACCCACGGGTGACCCATTAGAAGGTGAAGTAGAAGTATATACTCAGAGTAAGAAGGAACGCGCGCACGAAGCGGAGGTGATGCCAGCCGGAATGTCGGTATCCCTGTTCCAAGCGGTGAAGCGGTGGGAAAAGTACCGCGCCGAGAAACGCCACAAGTTGACCCCATCCACGCGGGATGCCTTCATCAAGAAGGTAATGAGCATGGGTGATGATCGGGCCATCGCTGCTATCGACCACAGCATCGAGCAGGGTTGGACCGGGATGTACGAACCAAAGAAGTCCGAAACGAAAAAACAATCTACCGATGAGTACGCAGCCTCAGCAATGGAAGCAGCAAAGCAATACTGGGTTAGAAAGCAGGCCGCAAAGCCCGCAGGCTGACCTATCCACGCAGCTTGCCGCCCGAACGATCCAGCAGGCGTTGAACGCCCCCACGTTCGCGATGGCAATGCGGGAGGTGAGCACCGTTGAGGTCTTCGCCAACTTGTCCAAGGCCATCACCAACGGCATGGCGCTGTTCAATGACGGCCAACGATTGCCTGTTGAGCAGGGCGCGGTGTTCGCTGACACGATCATCGAGGAATACCCACACGAAAGCCTTGCCGACGTGGTGGTGTTCCTGCGCCGTGCTGCGCTGGGCAAGTACGGTGAAGAGGGCTGGGACGGCCAAACCCTCAAGAAAGGGCAGACGTTCGGAGCCTTGACCTTGGCGAAGGTGATGGAATGGTGGCGGCAGTACCTGGGCGAAAAGGCCGAGGCATTGGAGGCCGAGCGCACCAAGGCGAACGGATCCTACAAGCTGGACCTGAGCAGCGCGCTACACCCGAAGGTGATGGATGTGGCGAAGGAACTGTCGGAGAAGGTCAGCGTGGAGCGGGCCGAGAACAACAAGGCGGCACGGCTGGAAAAGATCCGCCGCACGGTGGGCAGCGTGACCGATGACGGTCTGCGGGAATTGTACGCTTTGCATACGGCAGCGGACGAACGTTCGATCATAATCGGAGAGGCGGATAAACGGGGCCTACTCGCCAAGGCCATGAACCAAACCAACAACGAAGCAGCATGAGCACGCAAGTAAGAGAGCCCAATGACATGTATTGGGGCTACAATCTACCCCTGCAATACTGGCCCGGTGACGATGACGGGCAAGGCCGCATCGTGAATTACATGCCACGAAAGGAGGCGTGTGCAAGCATGGATCTTGACGGCCTCCTTGAGGAGCAAACGCACGAAGAGTTCTTCAATACCGCAGCGGACAAGCTGGAGAACCTTGCCAAGTTGATGCGAAGGGCCGCGAAGGATCCCAACTTCCTTGTGTATTACCACGACGCGGACCCCGAAAAAGAGAACCCATGACCGCCCCGAACCTATTCAACCAGCCCCC
>JAGQVV010000067.1 GCA_020437805.1 Flavobacteriales bacterium | reverse complement strand
TCGTGGCCATGGGGTTGGCGCCGTAACGCGCGATCACCACTCCACCGGCCACTTCAGCACCACCTTTGTCCAGCAGCCCACGCCTTGTTGCCGGCCCTAACGAAACACGCGCCACATCCTTGATCCGCAGCGGCACATTGTCGCGCACGGTGACCACCGCCTGCTCCAGATCGCTGATCGAACGAATGTAACCGAGCCCGCGGATCAGGTACTCCACCTGGTTCACCTCGATGGTCTTCGCGCCCGCATCGCGGTTGCTATTCTTCACGGCCATCATCACCATGTGCAGCGGAATGTTGAAGGCCTTGAGTGCCTCGGGATCCACATCCACCTGGTACTCCTGCACCATGCCACCGATCGAGGCTACTTCACTTACGCCCTCCACGCCGTTCAGCGCGTACTTCACCAAAAAGTCCTGCGCGCTGCGCGTCTCGTGCAGGTCCCAGCCGCCGGTCACATTGCCGTTCGGATCGCGACCTTCCAAGGTATACCAATACACTTGGCCGAGTGCCGTGGCATCCGGGCCCAAGGCGGGTTGCACCCCATCTGGCAGCAGGTTCGTGGGCAACGCGTTCAGCTTCTCGAGGATCCGAGAGCGCGACCAGTAGAATTCCACATCCTCGTTGAACAGGACATAGATGCTTGAAAAGCCAAAGACCGATGAACTGCGAATGGACTTCACGCCGGGGATCCCCAGCAAGCTGGTGGTGAGCGGATAGGTCACCTGGTCCTCGATGTCCTGTGGCGAGCGGCCCGGCCAGTTCGTAAAGACGATCTGCTGGTTCTCGCCGATATCGGGGATGGCGTCCACGGCCACCGGGTCGCTGGGTAGTGCACCGATCTCCCAGCCGAAGGGCGCGGTGACCAGTCCCCAACCCACAAGCAGCAGCAACAGCAGGGCCGTCACCAGCTTGTTCGCGAGGAAGTAATGGATAAGCTTATTGAGCATGGATCTGGAAATTCTCGTGGATCGAAAACCGCATCACGCTGGTGAGCAGGCGAAGGCGGCCGATACATGATCGGACACCGGAACACAAGAAGTTCTAGATCAGGAAGTGCTGGGCGCGGACCAGGATGTCCCGGCCTGTGGGCACAATATCAGGCGGATGCAGTGGGTGCGTGAAGGCGGCATCGACTTCATTGGAACGCAATACCGTAGATCCCACCAGATCGTGGGCAGGCGCATCGGGCACGTTCACGAACTCCTGCGCCACCTTCACGAAGGAAGGCACCGCATCCAATTGGAACACGTCATTCGCGCAACACGGAATGGCTGTGAACGCTGGCTCTTCGTTCGCGCAGCTCAACTCACCTTCTTCCATTCCGCATCCGGGCGCTCCACCGAAGAGGGTCCGTTCCGCCACCTGCCCGCCGCACCAATGTGTGCGCACGCTCCATGGCACACCCGCCAGCAGGAGCTGGAGGCTGAGGACGATGGATATGCCGGTGCGGATCATGTGGTATGGATCAACAAGGTAGGTGCATCGTCATTGGCTTCAACGTCGGATCGCGCCCATTCTTGCATGCCAAAGGTCACCGCAATGATGAAGGATCCGATTACATCATTCGGGGAAAGACTTGCATCGCCGATCATGATCTCTCCTTTCGGACCCAGGTTCTTAGCAGTTGTCCCGGCCATCAGTTTCAGACCAGCAGCGGAGACCGTGATCCGCCTGAACTACCGTTTCCAGCGCCAATACGACCTCTTGGGCAATCCCCCGTCCACCACAGCAGGCTTCCAGTTCGGGGTGTCCAGCTATTTCTGATCTCCTTCCAGTAGTGCACTCAGGTCCTGTGGCAAAGGCATGGTCCGCATTGCAGGCACATCCGCCCCGCCCGTATTGCCGATCGGCACCGTGCCTACGAAGCTCTTCACCCCTCCTATGATCGGACGCGGCAACTGCCCGATGATCTCTCGCGTGTTCTTGGTCCGGAAACCGAACACGAGCATGCGCCAATGCACGGCATTGTGTTCACGGGGCCAGCGCTGCCCCAGGATATGAGCACGCTCCAAATGATGCCATTCGAGTTGCATGTCACTGCGCATGCGTGCCTCTTCGCTCTTGCGCAGCTCCGCTTCGTAGTACGGTCTGACCGGTGTCGGCATTGACCAATGGATCTTCATGTCGTGCAACTATCTACGGGGCGTTCATCGCATCCTGCTCGCATTCAATATGGCCAGCAACGCCACGCCCACATCCGCGAACACCGCTTCCCAGAGCGTGGCCAAACCACCGGCGCCAAGCACGAGTACAATGGCTTTCACGCCAAAGGCGAGTACGATGTTCTGGGTGACCACACGCTTGGTGGCTTTGCCGATGCGGATCGCTTCGACGATGCTGCTGGGCCGATCATTCTGTAATACCATATCGGCGGTCTCTATGGCGGCATCACTTCCCAGACCGCCCATGGCGATGCCCACATCGCTAAGGGCCAGCACCGGAGCATCGTTGATACCATCGCCCACAAAGGCCACCACGGCCGTGGGGTCCTTCTTCGCTTCCTGCATCCGGGTCACCTTGTCCTCGGGCAGCAGATCCCCGAAGGCTTTGGTGATACCGAGCGTGGCTGCCACGCGCTGCGTAATGGCTGTCTTGTCGCCGCTGAGCATGACGATCTCGCGGATGCCTTGAGCCTTCAGCAGGCCGATGGTCTCCTTCGCATCGTCCTTGATCTTGTCGGCCACGGTGAGGTAGCCCGCGTACGCACCACCGATAGCGCACACCACGATGGTGTCCTCTACGGCATCCACTTCCGCCGGGTAGGGCACGTTGAACTTGCGCAACAAGCGGGCGTTGCCGACCAACACTTCCTCACCATTCACAGTGCCACGCATGCCGTGGGCACTGATCTCTTCCACGTTGGTGGCATCGCCCACCGCATCGCCCTGCGGATATTTCAGCACCGCTTGCGCGATCGGGTGCGTGCTGTGCGTTTCCATCGCTTTCACCACGCCGAGCAAACGGCCTTCAGTGAAACCTGCTGCGGGCTTCACTTCCTGGACGGCGAACACGCCTTCGGTGAGCGTGCCGGTCTTGTCCATCACGATGGTGTTCACCTTGGTAAGCACATCGAGGTAGTTGCCACCCTTTAGGAGAATGCCCTTGCGACTAGCCGCACCGATGCCACCGAAGTAGCCCAGCGGTATGCTGATGACGAGCGCGCAGGGGCATGAGATAACAAGGAAGATGAGAGCGCGGTAGAGCCAAGTGTTGAATAGGTATGGATCCAAGAAGAGCATGGGCACCAGAATGATGCCCACGGCAAGGGCCACCACGATGGGTGTGTAGACGCGGGCGAAGCGGCGGATGAAAAGTTCCGTGGGCGACTTGCTTTTGGCGGCATTCTGCACCAGGTCGAGGATGCGCGCGAGGCTGCTTTCACCGAACGGTCTGGTCACTTCCATATCCACCACTTTGTCCGTGGCGATCATACCAGCGAGCACCGTTTCGTCCTTCGCAATGGTACGCGGGACGCTTTCGCCCGTGAGTGCAGAGGTATCGAAGGAAGCTCGATCGCTGAGCAATTTGCCGTCCAGTGGCACTCGATCGCCTACGCGTATCCGGAGGATGTCCCCGATGTTGACCTCAGCGGCTGCGGTTTCCACCGGGCTTCCATTCTGCATTACGTGCGCGGTATCGGGTCGTACATCAAGAAGTGCTTTGATGTTCCGTTTGGCACGGTCCACGGCCGCATCCTGGAACAGTTCGCCCACGGCATAGAAGAGCATTACCGCAACGCCTTCCGGATATTCGGCGATGAAGAAAGCGCCGATGGTGGCCAAGCTCATCAGGAAGAACTCGCTGAACACATCGCGCTTGGCGATCACTTTTATCGCCTTTACCAGCACCGGAAGCCCAACCGGCAAATAGGCCATTAGATACCATGCGAGCCGTTGCCACTCCTCTTGGTAGAACCGCGGTGCAAGTTGATCGATGGCGATGCCACCGACGAGCAGGAGGAAGGAGGCGATGGCAGGCAAGTAGGCGCGAATTGCTGGTCGTTCCCGTTTCGCTTCGGCGCTATGGACGTGTTCCGTGTTCATCTGTTATGGCGTGCTATGGGCAAGGGATGCGAGCGGTCCTGCACATCAATGCCGCGATCAGGTATTATCCTGTTTACTGCGTCCGTCGTGTCGATCGGTATTTTCGAACGTGCTGGCACAGCATGGCAGGATCAATGCGCATGCCCACCTTCTTCTTCGCTGTTCTGCAATACACTGAGCAAGCTGTATGCGCCTTGGGTCACAAGGACACGATCCTGAAGGGGTGCGCCTTTCACAGCGGCAACCTCGGTGTGCCCCAACTCACTGACCCCTACACGTACTTCCACCCCTTCGAAGTGATATGCTTGGTCTTTCGCAGCCGGTTCGAGTTCCGCATGATCATGGCCATGTTCCTCTTCTTCTGCGTGTGCTTGGTCCACGTTCCCGGCATGTGCTTCTTGCGCAAATACGTAGGACCTGCCCTCTATTTCAACCACGGCTTCCGTAGGCACGGTCCAGACCTGCGCACTGTCCAACTCCACCACACCGTTCAGGGCCATACCGGGCAGTAGTTCACCATCCTCATCGTCCAAATGGCCGTGCACACGAATGGTGCGGTCCGTGTCTATCTGCCTACCGATCAAATACACCTTCGCAGTGCGTTCCGTGGTCTCATTCGCCAGTGTGAACCGGATCTTCTGACCAACACGGAGCTTGGGCAC
>JAGQVV010000344.1 GCA_020437805.1 Flavobacteriales bacterium | reverse complement strand
ACCGGTCTGCTGCTCTTGTACAACGGCATCATGGTGGGGGCCTTCCAATACTTCTTTTTCCAGCATGGCGTGTTGCGTGAGAGCTTGTTGAGCATATGGGTCCATGGCACGTTGGAGATCTCGGCCGTCGTTATCGCAGGGGCTGCGGGCTTTACATTGGGCAACAGCTTCCTCTTCCCTGGCACATATACACGTGGTGAAAGCTTCAGGCGCGGTGCACGGCTCGGGCTCAAGGTGGTCATGGGGCTGGTTCCCGTATTCATCATAGCAGGCTTTCTGGAATCCTTCGTCACGCGCCATGCGCTCTCGATCCCGGCCTATGCCTCCTTGGCGATCATCGCGCTTTCGTTCACCTTCGTCGTCCACTATTTCATCATCCTTCCCTATCATGCAGAACGCCGCTCCCGTGCAGTTGAACCAGGTCCGTGACTTCGGGCAGATCATCAGTGCCACTTTCCAATTCCTGAAGCAGAACTGGAGGCCCCTTTTGCGTGCGCTCGCCGTGACCTGCCTGCCTTTGGCGCTGCTGTCAGGATTCTTCATGGGCAAGACCATGGGCGATATCCAGTCCCTGAGCTTCGGGGAACAGGTGAACGACCCGACCGCGATGTTCAGCGGCATGATGGAAAGCATGCTACCGTTGATGCTCGGCTACCTGCTCATGGTCGCCGCCTTCCTGCTGATGATGGCAGTGAGCTACGAGTACCTCCGCGCCTACCATTTCGGCGAGCACATGGACATCACTCCGGGTGCGCTCTTCCAGAGGGCCATCGGCAATATCGGCAGTTACCTCGGGTCCAGCGTTCTCTCCATTGTTCTTTTCATGGTAGGCTTGATGCTATGCGTCCTACCCGGCTTCTACGTGCTCTCGGTGCTCGCCTTGGTGTTCGCATGCATCGCCTTCGAGCGCAGCGGGGCCGTGGCCTCCTTGTCCCGTTCCAACGAACTTGTGAACGGCCACTTCTGGGAAGTGCTGGGTCTCGTTATCGTGATCGGGCTGATCCAATGGCTCATCACCGCCGCATTGATGCTGCCGTTCACCATCGTTAGCATGGTCGTCACATTCAACAGCACCTTCGATGCGATCACCACACAAGGAGCACCCGCGCTGCCACCATGGATGACTTTCTTCACGGCGGTTTCCACAGCCTTGCAGATGGCGGTGTCGATCCTTACCTACCCCATTGTTTGCGTGGCCTTGAGCATGAAGTACTTCAGCTTGAAGGAGACCAAGGAAGGGACAAGCCTGCGGGCCAAGGTGCAAGGCTTTGAAGAGGCATAAGCCGGATCGGCCACAGGGACGCAAAGGCGCAGAGAAGGACCCGACCAGCTTGGAATCGAGAATGCAGGGTTCAGGATCCGTCCGCAGGAGCTGTCCCGTATTGCCGGATATCCCGGATGAGGCGAGAGAAATGCCTTGGCTCCATTGCCTTCAATGCCTTGATCGCCTATTGCCCTTGACATCCCTCGGCCCGGAACCACGCTACGAGCTGCCCGCTCTTGACATCTTGACACTTGAACCTTGAGTCTTTTGTTCCTCCGTTTACCACTCCTGCTCCTCCTGCTCTGCGCAGCCTTCATAGGTCGGTGCGAGCCGCTGGACAGTGCATCGGTGCCAACGAACGCGGTGGAACTACGCCCATTGGACCAACCGGCCATCGAGGCCTTTCGTGCCGATCCGGCGTACGACTACGACGCTGACCTACGGCGCCTGCCCACGCCTTGGGAGCGTTTCAAGGAATGGCTTGCGGAATTGCTGGAGAGTTTCTTCGGGTCCGACACGGCCAACTTCGTCACACGTAATGTGTTCTACATCCTGGTGGCGGTGGTGCTTGCCTTCGCCATCCACATCCTCAGCAAAGGTGGGCTGCGCAGGGTGTTCCACGGGGCGCCACGCTCGGTTGGCGAAGTGGTGTCCGCCACGGAGGACATCCGCGAGATGGACCTGAACGCCTTGATCGCCGAGGCCGAGAGCAATGGCGATCTGCAACGTGCCGTGCGCCTGCACTACCTTTTGGTGCTGCGCAAGCTGATGGATGCCGGCGTGCTGCACTGGAGCCCCGACCATACCGACCGCGACTACATGGCACAGATCGGTGATGCGGATCTCCGCTCCCGCTTTTCGCACCTCGCGCTGGTGTTCCAATGGGTATGGTACGGTCATGCCGAGTTGGACGCCGCCCGCTACGCGCAGTACCGCGCCCGTTTCATCGCCTTCGAGACCAGCACCGTGGCATGACGCGCTTCGAGAAACGGGTGCTCTTCGGACTGGCGCTGCTCATTGTGGTGCTGGGCATCATGGAAGCCATGGTGCCGCAACCCACGGACTGGTCGCCGTCGTACTCGCGTTTCCACACCAAACCCTTCGGCAGCAAACTGGTGTACGATCGCCTTACCGACATCTTCCCCGAGGTGCGCAGCCAAAGCGATCCGCTATACTCCACCAGCAATGAACGGTACGAGAATGAGGTGTATGACACGCCGGTGAACCACCTCTACATCAACAGCAGTTTCGGTCCGGACGTGAACAGCACCGAACGCTTGCTGCAACGTGTGGCATGGGGCGACAACGTCTTCATCGCTGCGGAGAACATCCAAGGTCCGCTGGCCGATTCGCTCAACATCACTATCGAATACAAGCCCTGGAACGGTGAAGAGGATCCCGAGTCGGACATTCGTTTCATTGGCGAAGAGCGTATCGCGGACGGTGTGTTCCGCTATGCACGCGGTTTCCCCGGTGCGTACTTCAGTAGCTATGACACGAGCCGCACACGCACCCTTGCGGTGGATGGCAGCACGCATCCGGTGCTGCTCGAAATGAGTTGGGGCGAAGGCCGCATCGTGCTGTGCAGCGCACCCATGACGCTTACCAACTACCATTTGCTCAAAGGGCGCAACGCCACCTTCATCGCCGGGGCCTTCAGTGTGCTGCCACCGCGTCCGATCATTTGGGACGAAGCGTACAAGGTCGAACGCATGGAGGCGAGCACCCCGTTGCGCTACATCCTCTCGCAAACGCCCTTGCGCTGGGCCTGGTACCTCGGGTTTTCGTTGGTGGTGCTTTATATCCTCGTGTACGCCCGCCGCCAGCAGCGCGCCATCCCCATCGTTGTTCCTCCGCGCAATGCCACACGCGAACTGATGCATACCGTGGGTCGCCTGTACTGGCACAAGGGCGACCA
>JAGQVV010000009.1 GCA_020437805.1 Flavobacteriales bacterium | reverse complement strand
ATGGGAAAGGTCCTGTTCCACCGTTACGATCTGTTCTGTTTCCAGGATGCCTACTTCCGCGAGATGAAGGCACCGAATCCGATCATCCTGAAGCGGCTGAACGGCTTGATGGGCTACTTCATTTGGAACTGGGCCGAGGTCAACGAACAGTACAGGATCGTGTAGGGCCCGATCGACCATATCGCGTCGATCCGATCACTGCAGTCCCGATCGTTCAACGGCCATGTCGACGATCTGTTGGCCGATCGCGAGTGCCGCCGTAGCCGCTGGTGATGGTGCGTTCAACACATGGATATGGTTCCCGCGGCATTCGATGCGAAAATCATCGACCATGGTGCCATCGCGGCCCAAGAGCATGGCGCGCACCCCGGCCCTGCCTGGTTCGATGTCCTCCATGGTGAGGGAAGGTATCAGGCGTTGAAGGGTCCGTAGGAAGAGCTTCTTGCTGAAGGCACGGCGGTACTCGTTGATCCCGTAGCTCATGTTGTTGAGGAAGAGCTTCCAGGTACCTCCATAGGAGAGGGCGTTCAAGGTGTCCTTCAGGTCGAAGTCCGTCTTTCCATAGCCTTCACGCTTGAAGGTGAACACGGCGTTCGGGCCGCATTCGATACTTCCGTCCGTCATACGGGTGAAATGAACGCCCAAGAACGGGAACCGCGGGTCCGGTACGGGGTATATCAGGTGCTTCACCTTGTGTTTGCCCTGCTCCGTCAGGTCGTAGTAATCACCCCGGAAGCCGACGATCCGCTCCTTCACCTTGGCCCCATCGGCAAGAGCCAAACGATCGCTCTGCAAGCCGCCGCAGAATATGGTGTATCGTGTTCTGTACGTTCCCTTTGTTGTCCGCACAGTGGTCAGGTCCCCTTGCTGGTCCGCACCCAAGAACTCTTCACCCAGGCATACCCGGCTTTCCGGTTGGATCCCGACCGCGATCTCCCCCATCTTCCCGGTGGCACCTCTGAAATCGATGATACCCGTGCAGCCTACCCGAACCCCCGAGATCCCTTCGCAATATGGTTCGATCTGCTTGATGGCTTCCGATGTCACCCTTTCCATGCCTTCGATCCCATTGGCCACCCCGGTCTGGAAGATCTTTTCCAATCGCGGCAATTCCTCCGGGTCGGTGGCTACGATGAGTTTACCACAGATATCGTGCTTGATGCCATGGTCCTTGGCGAAAGCAACAAGCTCGCGCCGACCTTGGACACAGTTCTTGGCCTTCGAGCTACCCGGCTTGTAGTAAATACCACTGTGGATAACGCCGCTGTTGTGCCCGGTCTGGTGGTCAGCCAAGGCGTTCTCCTTCTCCAAGAGCAAGACACGCATGCGGGGAAAGCGTGATTGCAATTTGTAGAGTGTGGCGGCACCGACGATACCTCCTCCGACGATCACAACATCCCAACTCGACACTTCGCTCATGATACCCGGAATGATGGCCGAAGTTACTCCGTGTACCATTCCTAGGTACCGACCTCCGCGACCTCCCTTTCCGGCACCATGAACAGGAGCGCGAGCCCGAGTACGAAGAAGCCACCGATGATGACCACTGTGTTGCGCAGGTCACCGGTCAATTGGAAAACAAGGCCATAAGCGAACGTGCCGAGCACCGTACTGAGGTAGTAACTGACATCGTAGAACGCGAAGTACGA
>JAGQVV010000343.1 GCA_020437805.1 Flavobacteriales bacterium | reverse complement strand
ATGTACTGCTCCGGCGTGAAGCGCGTATCGCCAACGCTGCCCTGCGCCCGTGCGGGAGAAAGCAGGAGCGCGAACAGCGGTATAAGGGCGGTCTTGAACATCTTTTCCGGTTACGGCCTTGAAAGGGGCATACTTCGACAAGGACGAAACTACCGGGCATTGCAGGCGTATTCCGGCGCCCATGCACCGAGAAACACACGGCCCGATGTGAAAAGAACGTGCCGGACCCGCCAAATGGGATAACCTTGCGGAAAATTTCCCGCAACGTTGAACCCAATTCGTGGTCGTGTGTTGAAGGGGTATGATGGAGCGAGCAATGAGCGCTGAGAAGGGTGGAGGGAATGGTGACCGTTTCGAGCGCATGGGCCTGGAACCGGAGGATTTCTACCTCTCGCCGGAAGGCTACGTGATCTTCACCGAACAGTACCATTTGAAGCGCGGCCATTGCTGCCAGAGCGGGTGCAGGCATTGCCCCTATGGCTTTCACGATAAGAAGGGAAAGGGAAAGCTGGGGTGAAGCAGCGTTCTGGTCCGTTCCGCTATCTTCAGGGTACCGGAACACCATGCGTACCCTAATCTTCCTCCTCCTTGCGTCGGCTTCCTCGATCACTTCGGCCCAAGATTGGGCGCTGATCAACCCGGCCTACCGCTACAACTACAGCAACGACGGGACGGATACGATCAGCAACCAGATCCGTGTGATGCAGGTGGATACGTTGGGGCCGGATAGTTTCAGGTATGAGTTGAACAGGATCGGACTACCATGCGATACATGCACTGAAGCCCTTGGAGGTTTTTGCGACGGATGCTACGTCTGGATAGACCAACCCCAATTTCTGCAACGCTCTTTACTACGGATCGGACCGAATTGGCAGTTCATGGACCCCGACACGTTCCTGATCAGATCAACTCCGTCGGTTGGCTCCACGTGGAACTTCACACCTGATGGATCGGTGACCGCATCGGTGATCAGTGTTTCCGAGATGAGCGTTTTCGACTCGCTTGATAGCGTTGCTGTGATCGCTACAAGCAATATGGACACGATCGTCATTTCGAGGTCGTACGGAATTCTTCGTTCAGCGCTTTCACAAGAGCATGAACTCCTAGGAATTCACGGCCCTGACCTTGGCAGGTTGCTTCCAACACCCATGAGCTATTTCGACTATTACCCTGGCGATGCGCTACAATACTCAGCGTCCGGGTCTTGGTACGCAGGGTCGGGGATGTTCCCGTGGGTCTATTACAGCGGTGTGCAGAAGATGGAAGTTGTGTCGCGAGAAGAACTGCAGAACGGCTATGCGGTCCAATTCGTCGCGGGTTACCGTTACCTCAGCGGACCACCACCCTATTACGGTTTCTGGCTCGGCGGATCATTCACGTTCACGGACTCCATCTTGACGGCTCGATTCCACCCGGTGACGACCTATCCGAATGAGATCACCAGTGGCGGATGCGGATACTTCCCCGATCCGGAAGGCATGGAAGGTGGTGGTCGAGCGTTGGCCTTGCATACGATGGATCCGGATGGAAAACACGTGATCTCCACATTCTCCAGACTGGATGCCGGGCAAGTTGAACATGGTATGCTGGCCGAATGGTCAGTACCCGGGCATCCGAGGCTATTCCCTTTGGAATACAGCACAGTGTTCGGTTCGTTCAAGGAAGGGGTCGGCATGATCCGGGGGGTGGATGACAGCTATTTCGAACCTTGGTGCAACCTTGTTCTCCAAGGCGCAGTCCTGCAAGGCGATACGACAGGCGGCCTGACCGACGATTCCTATTTCTTCGGTCCTCTTTCGCTCCGAGAATCCATTCCTGAGTACACCACTTCGATCTTCCCGAACCCTGCTTCAGACTCCTTCGTGTTGATGGGTGCCCTTGGCGGTGAGGCCCTGACGATCCACGATATGGAGGGGCGTTTTGTGTGGGCCATGCGAATAAGCGCAGCGAACGAAACGATCGATGTGCAGGACCTGAAAGTGGGCATGTACATCCTCCGGTTGGAAGGCATGCGACCGCAACGGTTATTGATCGCACGATAGTCCGATCTTCGCCGTATGTCTGCGACCGCTACCACATCTGATACCAGCCTCTTCCAGCAAACCATCACCGAAGGCATTCCCGAAAGCCTTCCACCAGCGCAGCCGCTAGACCCTTCGGTGAGCCATGCCCCCAAACGCAAGGCGATCCTTTCCGCAGAAGAGCAGAAACTGGCGCTGCGCAACGCGCTCCGGTACTTCCCCAAAAAGCACCACACCGCGCTTGCGCCGGAATTCGCAGCAGAACTGAAGGAACACGGTCGCATCTACATGTACCGCTTGCGCCCAACGCACCAGATGCACGCACGTCCGATCACGGACTATCCCGCGAAGTGCAAGCAGGCCGCGGCGATCATGCTGATGATCCAGAACAATTTGGACCCGGCAGTGGCACAGCATCCGCATGAGCTGATCACCTACGGCGGTAACGGCGCGGTATTCCAGAATTGGGCGCAGTACCGGCTCACGATGAAGTACCTGAGCGAGATGAGCGACGAGCAGACGCTCGTGATGTACAGCGGGCATCCGCTCGGCCTCTTCCCCAGCCATACCGATGCCCCCCGCGTGGTGGTGACCAATGGCATGATGATCCCGAACTACAGCCGGCCGGACGATTGGGAGAAGTTCAACGCACTCGGCGTAACGCAGTACGGGCAGATGACGGCAGGCAGCT
>JAGQVV010000342.1 GCA_020437805.1 Flavobacteriales bacterium | reverse complement strand
ATCATCGACGAGGTGCACATGCTGAGCCAAGCGGCCTTCAATGCGTTCCTTAAAACGTTGGAGGAGCCACCGAGCTATGCCATTTTCATCCTGGCCACTACGGAGAAACACAAGATCCTGCCCACCATCCTGAGCCGATGTCAGGTGTTCGACTTCAGGCGGATCATGATCGGCGACATCAGCAAGCATTTGGCGGAGATCGCGAAGAAGGAAGGTGTTGAAGCCGACCCCAAGGCCCTGCACATCATCGCGCAGAAGGCCGATGGTGGGCTCCGCGATGCGCTCAGCATCTTCGACCAGTTGGTGAGCTACGGTGGAGATCGCCTTACCTATCAGGATGCACTTGACAACTTGAACGTCCTTGATCACGAGCACTACTTCAGCCTGACCGAGAGCATTGGTCGTGGTGACACGGCTGCAGCCTTGGTGGAGTTCAATTCGATCCTACAGAAGGGCTTTGATGGCCACCTCTTCGTTTCGGGCCTTGGCCGACATTTCCGTGACCTGTTGGTAAGCCAGGACCCGCGGACCTTGCCCCTTCTGGAGGTCGGCGAGGAACTGACCACCCGCTACGGGGAGCAAGCCCGAACGGTGGACCATGAACTGCTCGTGAAAGGACTGGACCTTCTGGCCAAATGTGATAGTCAATACAAGCTGAGCAAGGAGCCACGCCTTCTGGTGGAGTTGATGCTGATCCAGATGTGCAGGATCAACGGCGCTCCGGAAAGATCCGAACGTCCCAACGCAGCGGTTCCACCGGTGGAAAAAAAAAGTCCTGACCTAGCCTCCGGGCCGGTTGCCACAGGGCGAGACCGGATGAAGGAGACCGGGGTGGACCCCAACGGGGAGCTTGGGCCGGGTGATGGTGGCTCCTCCTTGGAACCCTTGACCGCTCCATCGCTCGGGAACGAAACGTTGGAAAGCCGCGTCCCGAAGCGACGTCTGGCCGGTCAGGTCAGCATCAAGGCTTCCGCAGCAGCGGCAAAAGAGATGGCCCCGGCGGTGCTCCAGGATGAGGATACCGCAGGAATGCCGGCTTCGTCCAAGTCGGTGAACCAAGCGCTCCTTTCCAAGGTCTGGCGAGACTACGCGTTGAAGATGAAAAAGAACGGACGCGACAGCCTGCACGCCACCTTGATGGCGAACGAACCTGTGGCCAGTGCTCCGGGTCTCATCGCTTTCGAGATCGTGAACACAGTACAGGAGAACTACATGCGGGAAGAGAAGCCCGAGCTTCTGGGTCATCTCAGGCGAGCACTCGGAGATCCCGGACTGGACCTGCAGGTGAACAAGACGGAGGTCGCATTGAGGCCGCGCTATACGGTCATGGACAAGTTCAAGCTGATGGCGGAGAAGAACCCAGCACTGCATGCCCTTCGGGAGGTCCTTGACCTCGATCTTGGTTGATGCGGAGAACCACGGGTTGCACGTGCTCAACGGTCCGGTAATTTGAAATTCGCACGGCCTTGAGAGCGAAAGACCTCCCCACCATCGCCTTGGTCCTCATCCAGCTTCCGCTTTACGCTCAGGTCAATGACACAACGGAAGTGCGGAACGGTGTTTTCTGGATCTTCGAACGCGGAAGGGACGGGCGCCCGATGGGTGAGGGTATGGCATACGACACCACCGGAAGGTTGGTAGGACGGGAAACCTATCGCAAGGGACTCTCCCACGGGCAATTGATATGGTACGATGGTCAAGGCCGAACGGCTTGGACCGTGCCCTATGAAAAGGGCTTTCGACACGGAGTTGCGATCCAATACGACAGCCTTGACCGCAGGATCCATTCGATAACGTACCGCAAGGGGATCAAACACGGTCCCGAGGTCTACTATCATCCGAATGGTCGCATTCACTACGAGCTCGACAATCGCAACGGCCAGCTGCACGGTGCGCTAATAAGCCTACACCCCAATGGCCAGATCGAATGGACAGGTGGGTTCCGCGATGGTGAGATGCACGGCGAGCGGATCCTGCGCGACTCGACCGGTGCGTTGGTGAACGGCGAATACGTCACGAACTACCCGTTGGCCAGAGGGCATTACACGGTCTCGTGTGTCAATGGGAGACCACATGGAAAGGTGGTAGGCATTGCAGTGGACGGTCAATTGGCATACACCGGCAACTACACCGATGGGTCACCTGATGGTGAGTTCATCTTCTTTTCTCCGGATGGAAGCATCCGGCGGAAGGAATACTATGAAAAGGGGAAGTACGTGCGCAGCACCCAGCGCGGAAAGCGCGGTGCACACACGCCGGACCAATACGGACCATCGCTCAGGGAAGAGCGGTAAATTCGCGTCCTCAATTCCGGTGCACCCGCGTGGATCACCGCCCGAAAACAGATAACCCAGTGCAAGAATGGCAAAGATCAACGTAGCGAAGCCCGTCGTGGAACT
>JAGQVV010000066.1 GCA_020437805.1 Flavobacteriales bacterium | reverse complement strand
CCACCCAGAAGAAGAGGATCTCCGGTGCCGTCACCAGATCGTTCGTCGGGTAGTAGTACTTGATGTCCGCATTCTCCGGGTCCTTGAACCCATCGAATACACTGATCGGCCACAACCAACTGCTGAACCAGGTATCCATGACATCCTCGTCCTGCTTGATGCCCGCAATGGAAAGTCCGTTCGACGTGAAGTACGCGATCGCTTCGGCCTCGGTCTTGCACACGGCAACGTCTGCGTTCTCGTTGTACCACGCCGGGATCCGCTGCCCCCACCACAACTGGCGACTGATGCACCAGTCGCGGACGTTCTCCATCCAGTGGCGGTAGGTGTTGGTGAATTTCTGCGGATGCAGTTTCACCGTGCCGTCCATCACCACATCCAATGCGGGCTTGGCGAGTTCGCTCATCTTCACGAACCACTGCAAGCTGAGCCGTGGTTCGATCACGGCATCAGTGCGTTCGCTATAACCCACCTTGTTCGTGATGTCCTCGGTCTTCACCAAGAAGCCTTCGGCCTCCAATTGCTTCGCGATCTTCTTGCGGACAATGAAGCGGTCCTCGCCAACGTACAGTTGCGCAGCAGCACTCAATGTTCCGTTCGGCTCGAGGATGTCGATCGTCTCGAGTTCGTGCTTCTTGCCAAGTTCCTGGTCGTTCACGTCATGTGCCGGTGTCACCTTCAAGGCTCCCGTGCCGAACTCGCGCTCCACGTATTCATCGAAGATCACCGGAATGCTCCTGTTGATCAAGGGCACCAGGACCCGCTTCCCTTTCAAGTGGGCATAGCGCTCATCCTCGGGATGCACAGCTACGGCCGTGTCACCGAGGATCGTTTCAGGTCGCGTGGTTGCAATGGTGATCCATTCATCCTTGGCACCTTCGATCGCATATCGAACATGGTATAGTTTCGAGTTCACCTCCTTGTGGATGACCTCTTCGTCACTCACCGCCGTAAGTGCAACCGGGTCCCAGTTCACCATCCGCAGGCCACGATACACCAGGCCTTTCTTGTGCAGGTCGATGAAGACGTCGATCACGGCTTCGCTCAGGTCCGGCTCCATCGTGAAACGCGTGCGCTCCCAGTCGCAACTGGCCCCGAGCTTCTTCAACTGCTCCAGGATCACACCGCCGTACTTCTCCTTCCACGCGAAGGCGTGCTTCAAGAACTCTTCCCGCCCGATCGCGCTCTTCTTGATGCCTTGCTCACCCAGGAGGCGCACCACCTTCGCTTCGGTGGCTATGGAAGCATGGTCGGTGCCCGGCACCCAGCAAGCATTCTTCCCCTGCATCCGGGCACGACGCACCAGCACGTCCTGAATGGTGTTGTTCAACATGTGTCCCATGTGCAGCACGCCGGTCACGTTCGGCGGTGGGATCACCACGGTGTAGGGCTCGCGATCATCGGGTACGCTTCGGAAGTAGCCTTTGCGCATCCAATGCCCATACCACCGATCTTCGCACTGCACGGGGTCGAAACGCTTCGGGATCTCCAGTTCTGCCATGGTCGGAATTGAGGCCGCGAAGGTACTTCAGGCACGGGCACCGACCGCGCCGCTGTTAATGTCCTGTTAAGGTCGATAGGGAGCCGTAACACCCCAGTACCTTCGGCGTAACAAGTGCCGGAACAAGCACACCAAGTACCATGAAAACACTGATCCTCACCCTCGCCAGCGCGCTCTTCACCCTTGGTGCCATGGCCCAGCCCGAGATGAAACCCGTTGGTGGCACTGGCCCCATGATCGCATTGGACAAGGAAGTGCATGACTACGGCACCATCCCGCAAGGAGCCAATGGCGAATGTGTATTCACGGTGACCAACACGGGCGACCAACCATTGATCATTTCCCAGTGCCAGGGCAGTTGCGGATGCACCGTACCCCAGTGCGAAACCGCACCGATCAAGCCGGGCACCACCAGCAAGATCACCGTGAAATACGATACCAACCGCTTGGGACCGATCAATAAGACCGTCACCATCAACAGCAATGCGACCAATGCACCCACGAAGCTGGTCACGATCAAAGGAAACGTGGATGGTCCGGCCGCCGCGCCTGCAGGCCCGGTGGAGCTGAGCCCGATGAAACCCTGAGCACCCCGTGTCGACTTTGGCATGAACACTGCATAGCACAACACAATTGACCACTCAAAACAAGAACCATGAAGAAGTTCCTCCTAACATTCGGACTTGCCAGCCTCGTATTCGGCGCAAGCGCACAAGAGAATGCCAAGCCCGTTGGTGGCAGCGGCCCGATGATATCACTGGACAAGGAAGTACATGACTACGGCACGATCGAGCAAGGCGCCAACGGCACGTGCGAATTCACCGTTACGAACACCGGCGATCAGCCTTTGATCCTTACCAATTGCAAAGGCAGTTGCGGTTGCACCGTTCCCAAGTGCGATACAGAGCCGATCAAGCCAGGTGCGAAAACGACCATCACGGTGAAGTACGATACGAAGCGCCCCGGTGCGATCAATAAGAGCGTGACCATCTCGAGCAACGCAACGAACGAGCCCGAGAAGATCGTACGCATCAAAGGCCACGTGAACGCCGCCCCCACCACCCCGACCTCTCCTGTGAAGGAGGCCAGCCCGATGGCCCCTGTGGAGAAGAACTAAGAACGACCGCTTCGATGGAAAGCCCCTTCTGCTTTGGCGGAAGGGGCTTTTTCATGGCCTACGGTGCATTCCGAAGGGAAGCCCGACCTTCGCCCTTCCAGCACTCGAACCATGCCCGCGATATCCTTAAAGGGTCGGCAAATGCCTCCCTCTCCGATCCGTAAGCTCGTCCCCTTCGCCGAAGCCGCCAAGAAGCGCGGCACGAAGGTCATCCATCTCAACATCGGCCAGCCCGACATACACACGCCCGAGGTGGCCCTGGATGCGATCCGGAACCTCGACCGGAAAGTGATCGAGTACAGCCATTCCGCGGGTTACGAGAGCTATCGCCGCGGACTTGCCGACTACTATGCCGAACACGCGATCGAGGTGACCCACGAGCAGATCATCGTGACGAACGGCGGCAGCGAGGCCCTGCTCTTCGGCATGCTCGCCTGCTTCGAACCCGGTGACGAGCTCATCATCCCCGAACCCTTCTACGCCAATTACAACAGCTTCGCACTGGCCGCAGGTGTAAAGGTGGTTCCCTTGCGCACGAAGATCGAGGATGGCTTTTCGCTGCCTCCCGTTGCTGAATTCGAAGCGCTCATCACAACGCGTACCAAGGGCATCCTGATCTGCAACCCGGGGAACCCGACGGGCCGTATCTATACCAAGGGCGAGCTGGAGCGATTACGCGATATCGTGCGGGACCACGACCTGTTCCTGTTCGCTGATGAGGTGTACCGCGAGTTCTGCTATGACGGCGAAGAGCACATCAGCGCCATGACCCTCAAAGGGATCGAACAGAACGTCATCCTCGTGGACAGTGTGAGCAAGCGCTACAGCATGTGTGGTGCACGGGTGGGTGCCTTCGTCACAAGGAATACCGACCTCTATGAGGCGGTCCTGAAACTTGCACAAGCCCGCTTGAGCCCACCCACCTTCGGACAGCTGGCCTCCGAAGCAGCATTGGCCACCCCTCAACGCTATTTCGATGACGTGATAGCGGAATATGTTCAACGACGGGACATTCTTGTGGATGGGCTCAATGCGATCCCAGGGGTTCGGTGCCCAAAACCGAATGGCGCATTCTACTGCGTGGCGGAACTACCGATCGATGACAGTGACACGTTCTGCCAATGGCTCCTCGAATCGTTCGAGCACGAGGGGCATACCGTGATGATGGCCCCGGCCACTGGTTTCTACGCCGAACCGGTAACGGGCAAGCAACAGGTCCGATTGGCCTATGTGCTCGAACAGGACCTATTGACCAAAGCCGTTGAATGCTTGAGGAAGGCATTGACCAGTTACCCGGGTGTCATTGCCCCCACCGAAGCGTCGAGCTCGAACAAGGCCTGAAGACTTCGACCATGCACATTTCAGGTTTCGTCGAACCCCGACCACACATCGTCGACCTTTTCGCGAACCCTTTCCCAATGCTTCCGTAGAACGGTCCGGTCGGCACGAACCCGGCCACCGTTCAGATGGAAGCAACCCATACCTATAAGCACGGTCTCGGTGGTCCAAGGCGCGCAATTGCCTGGGCCATGCCGCTCCTCGCGGTCGCACTCTTCATCCTTTCACATACCGCCGCGGCCCAATACGACTACGCTGCGTACGTGTTCCCGAGGAACACCTTGGCCGGGGCCAAGCCCCTGTTCGCGGCGATCATCCAACGCTACCCGAACATCGATATCCAACTCGATGCCTCGAATACGCAGTTGCAGTTGACGAGCACCGTTCCCGTCATCGAACAGGACATCTCGGATGCAGCGGATGATGCCGATTTCGCCCTCTTCTTCTTCGTTGCGGGGGTTTGGGGAATGGGGACCGGTTCTCCCGACCCACAAGCCATGTCCTTTCCCGCTCCCGGACCCGACATGGAACTCGATCCCGCGCAATACGATGCCATGAAATCGGCGTGGATACAGGAGAATCCTGAAGCATACGAACGACTCAAACGGTCGGGCGCCACCGTGCTCGCACCCCAGAAATGAACGCCATGCAACATCTCCGCACCATCCTTTCAGCTCTGGTGAAAGGCGTAACGACCGCCGCCTTTGTGCTTCTCTTCGGCACGGCCATGGCACAGTGCACCAACAACAACACCCTACTGGCCGGAGGCGCGATCACTCCGAGCTGCCCCGGCACCACCACGGTACCCTGCATCACTGGTGGGCAATACGCTTTGGTGAACGTCACCAATGGACGTGTTTACACCTTCTCGACCTGCGGCGCCATCTTCGATACGCAGATCACCTTGTTCAACAACTCGGGTGGTGGCAGCTTGGCATACAACGACGACAGCCCCTACTGTGGCGGAGTGCAGTCATACGTGAGTTGGACCGCGACCTACACCGGCCAGCTCCGGGTACTGGTGGACGAGTACTCCTGCTCGAGCAATACCATTTGTGCCACCTTGACGATCACCTGCGCGACGGCTCCTGTTGCCATGACCAACAACGAGTGCGCGGGCGCGATCAATCTGCTGGTGCTCGACGGTTGTTTCATGCAGACGTACACGAACGGGACCGCCACACGAAGTACCACAGGAAGCAATCCGACCTGTGGAGGACCGTTCAACAACGCGAACTTCAAGGATGTCTGGTTCAAGTTCACCGCGCCGGCAAACGGTGTCGTGATCATCGAAAGCGTTCCTGGCACCTTGCAGGACGGTGTCATGCAGCTCATCCAAGGAACATGCTCGTCCTTCTCGAACATCGAATGCGATGATGACGATGGAGTGGGTCGCATGTCCTTGATCGACAGGCGCTGCCTTACCCTTACCCCCAATGTTCAATACATGCTGCGGGTCTGGGGATACGCTGGTGCAGTCGGTACGTTCGGGCTCTGTGTCCGCGGCTTTTCCGGCTGGACCATTCCACAGGAGGATTGCGCCGGTGGAATGACCATTTGCGGTGACGCTCAGCTCAACAACGCATCGAACTATACCGGCTGCGTAGCGGACCTTGGGTCGGGCAACCGCGGATGCCTTAACGGCAACGAACGCCAAGGTACATGGTACTACTTCTCCCCTTCGGCAAGTGGCGACATCGGCCTCACGATCACGCCGTCCGGGAATGTGGACTACGATTTCGCCATATGGGGGCCACTTACCGCGGTGGCCTGCCCACCGGCGTCTGCACCGACACGGTGTTCATGGGCCTACCCACCGGCCGTTGCGGGGTACCCTGCCTCATCCTCGTTCCTCACCGGTATGCGCAGCTCTGCACCGGAGCCGAGCGAACCGGATTCCGGCCCAGGGGTGGATGGATTCGTTTCCCCCATGCCGGTCATCACCGGTGAGATCTACGTCATGTTCATCGATAATTTCGACATCACTGGCCAGGCATTCACCTTGAATTGGAGCCTGATGAACGGAGCCTCGCTGGATTGTGCGCTGCTCCCGGTTGAAATGGTGGACCTCCGCGCGATCCCTTGGGACGGTGAAGTGGCCGTGCAGTGGAGCACAATGAGCGAACGCCAAAGTGAATCCTTCATTGTGGAACACTCGCTGGATGGGAATTCTTTCCGGCCAGTAGGCACCTTACCGGCCGCCGGGTTCTCCCAGACAAGGATCGAATATGAATGGACCGACAGGAACGCCTCCCCCGGCTTGAACTATTACAGGATCCAGCAAGTGGACGAGGACGGAACAACGACGCCCTCCAACATCGTACCCGCCATGCTGCTTCCCGGTTCCGGCAAACTCGTGGCCACGCCGAACCCCGCCAAGAACGAGGTCAGGATCGAGATCCCTGAGGGTGGGTCCACCGCCGCACATGTCGAGATATTCGATGCCACGGGACGTTCGGTCCTTCCGTCAGCCCTCTCCTTCCAGCGGACCGAACTGGCCGTCGAGATACCCATCACCTCCTTCGCGCCCGGTAGCTACCATGCTCGGATCCTCGGAAAGAACGGGGCCGTGCTCGGGACGGCGCGCTTCTTCAAGGAGTAGCTTCCCGTATGGGCCATTGCGCCCTATGGAGCTGTTGATCAACAGCCCATGGTGAACATGCGTGCATTGTCATGAATTGGAATTCCCGGATCGGCCCGTACCTTGGTATGGGGATTTCCCCTACGGGAACACCCATCAAGGTCCGACCGGATGATCATACGCTGCGGGGCCCTTCTGATCCTGATGTGCGCCAGTGTGCACCATACACTCGGACAGCAGGGAACGCACGGACCGACCGGTAACGCGGAACAACTCCTTCCGGACAATGGACCGGGCTTGGGCATACCGAATGACCGACCAAGCGCCACCCTGGCCATTCCCGGATCCGTACCCAGGACCGTACCAGCAGAGGGTGTGAGCCGTACCGGGCCCATCCCTGTGGCGCGGAAAGCAGGCTCCGACGAAGTGCCCCCGCCACCACCCGACATCCCTGTACGAACGAACACTGGGGACCCGGATGCGGACGAAGCGCGACACCTCGCCGCGAAGCAGGCTTGGATGCGCGAACACCCGGATCGGTATGTGGAGTACATGCGGGCGTTGCGGGCCCGAACACCCCGACCTCATGATTAAGGGAGCTGCCCTTCCGGTCCTGCTGGTCAGCGCGTGCCTCTTGAGCGTTCGGACCACCACCGCGCAGTGCGGAACGACCGTATATGATACGGGTGGCCCGGGTGGGAATTACGCGAACAACCAGGATCTTTCATGGACCTATTGCGCCCCTCCCGGCCAGGTCATCACCCTCAACTTCACACAATTCAGTATCGAACTGAACTACGACTTCCTCACGATCCATGATGGGCCGGGTACGAGCTCGCCGATACTCGCCGGGTATACCGGTACCGGTGCCATCCCACCCATTACGAGCACCGGGAGTTGTTTGACGCTTTGGTTCACCTCGGACTTCTCCGGCACCTTGCCTGGATGGACCGCGAACATCACTTGTTCCACCCCGCCTCCGGTGCCGGGTGGATGCACGTACATGCTGAGCCTCTTCGATAGCTACGGCGATGGTTGGGGATCATCCAATGTGGGGGTCAGCATCAACGGCGGACCGAACACCTTCTACACGGTGGGCACCATATCGAACCAGGTACCGATCACACTGAACACCGGCGACGTGGTGGTGCTCACGTACAACAACTCCGGGCCGTTCCAGGGCGAGAATTCGTACACCTTCGGTCTGCCAGGGTACGGCCCCTTCTTCGATTCCGGCACGCCGCCCGGAGCGGGTATATCTTTTACCCAAACGGTGGCCTGCACGCCTCCACCTACGCCGCCGCAGGACTGTTCCGGAGGTATCACGATATGCGGTAGCCAAGCGATCAACAACAACAGCACCAACACCGGGAACATGTTCGATCTCAACGCGACCAACCGGGGGTGTCTTCAAGGTGGGGAGCGTCAAGGGACCTGGTACTATTTCTCTCCCAGCGCTTCCGGAACGGTCGCGTTCACCATTCAACCGACAGCGAACGTGGATTATGATTTCGCCATTTGGGGGCCGATGTCAACCGTTACCTGCCCTCCCACCGCACCACCTGTCCGTTGCTCATGGGCCTATCCGCCCAATGTGCTCGGGTACCCGGGCGCAGGGGCGTTCTTGACCGGTATGCGCACCACTTCAGTGGACCCAAGCGAAGCCGATGGCCCTCTATGGGCGGTGGATGGATTCACCTCCGCGCTGAACGTGATCGCAGGTCAGGTCTATATCATGTACATCGACAACTTCGATAACACCGGCCAGGCCTTCAACCTGGGTTGGTCCCTTACCAACGGTGCCTCTTTGGATTGCACGGTCCTTCCGGTGGGTGAAGTGGCCCTCAACGCACGCCCGAACGGATCCGATGTCGTGGTGGAATGGACCACCAACTTTGAGCGCGGAAGCGAACGATTCACCATTGAACGCTCCAGCGATGGGGTTGTTTTCCAGGCCGTAGGCATGGAAATGGCGAATGGGAACACCGAGGCGCTTTCCGCATACACCTTCTTGGACAAGAACGCTCCCCTTGGGGTCGATTACTACCGCATCCGGTCAACGGGATCCAATGGTGCCGAGCAGTACTCCCCGATCGTCAGCGTGCTCATGACCCGGGGCGCCGAACCCGTTCTCGCCCCGAATCCCGTGGCGAACGGTGCCACGCTGTTCATGCACGCACCGACCGCTGGCACCATCGAGCTGCGCACGATCGATGCGAGCGGACGTACGGTCCATCGCCACATGATCGCGATGGAGGAAGGTGCCCAACAGGTCCCACTGGAATGGCCCGGACTTGATGCCGGCGCATACATTCTTCTGCTGCTCGATCCGAGGGGTGGAACGCTTGCCCGAACGCCCTTCGTGCGCGAATAGTTCCTACGCTCGGGACAACCATATCCGAACCCCTACGTCCATGCTATAAGGGTGTATGTCCGGGGACCTCACGGATCCATGCACTTGGGATGAACGACTTGACCATTTCCACGGATCCATTACCTTGCTCTTGGATTGCTCTGGAAATGAGCGACGAACACACCGAAGCGCCTATGAAAAGACCTTACGCTCTCCTACTTTCAGCGCTCTTCGTTCTCGCCTCCCTCGCGCAGGGTCCGGTGCGGGTGATCCACCTTTCCGGAACAGACGTGGTGCCGGTGAGTGCTAAGAAACTCTTCATGGTCGCCGTAAGCGAGTTGGACCCCAACGGACGGATCAGTATCGACGGCCACCAGGTAAAGGTCCTGATCGCGGCCGAGGTGGACCCTGCTACAGTGGTGGAAGCGCTCAACGAAGCCAGTGGTGGCGGATCGGGCCTGACCTTGGTGAGCGATGTGCCCGAAAAGGCCGTCCTTGGCTTGAGCACTTCGGTTCCCGTCTTGATCGATACGGGCGACCCTGAAGCGGATGAGGCAGTGCTGCGGGATGCGAAACAAGCATGGCGAAACTCCGATCCAGCGGCCCACGAGAACCATGTTCGGAACCTTCGTCAACAACCACCCGCTCCCCATGAAGAATAGGACGCTCAGCATCGCGCTGTTCATGGGGGCCATGGTCGGTACCTTCGGAGAAGCCCAAGGACAATGTGGCACCACGGTCTATGATTCAGGTGGTGCCGGTGGCAATTACGGCACCAACCAGAACCTGACCTGGACATACTGCGCACCGGCGGGGCAGGTCGTCACGCTCAACTTCACGGCGTTCAACACGGAGGCCGGGTATGACTTCCTCTCGGTGCATGATGGAAACTCCAACTTGGCGCCGAATCTGGGCACCTTCGCTGGCACTGCCTTGCCGCCATCCATTTCAGGTACGGTACCAGGTGGCTGTGTGACCCTCTGGTTCACCTCCGATGGATCGATCAACTATGCCGGCTGGGCCATCAACATCACATGTGCGCCACCCGTACCACCGCCGCCGGTATGCGGAAGCACGGTGTATGATGCCGGAGGGCCGGGCGGTGCCTATTCGAACAACACCAACTCGCTCACCACGTATTGCCCAAGTACGCCCGGCGAGGTGGTCACCCTTAACTTCTCGCAGTTCAGCACCGAAGCGAACTACGACGTGCTCACCGTGTACAACGGCCCGAACGGCGGTTCACCTTCACTCGGCTCGTTCAGCGGTACCGGTATCCCCGGCCCGTTCACGTCCACCGATCCAAGTGGATGCCTCACCGTGGGCTTCATCTCCGATGGCTCCATCACCTATCCCGGCTGGACCGCGAGCGTCACATGTGCGACCCCTCCGCCGCCGCCTTCCGGGGATTGCGTGTATGTACTGAACCTGTTCGATAGCTTCGGTGATGGTTGGGGCAGCTCCAATGTGGGGATCAGCATCAATGGAGGGGCATACACCTATTACACCGTTACCGCATGGAACAACCAAGTGTTGATCGGGGTCGATATCGGCGATGTGGTCGTGCTTTCCTACAATAATTCGGGGCCGTTCCAAGGGGAGAACAGCTATTCACTGGGACTCCAAAGTGGAGGCGTGTATTTCAACTCCGGCACACCGCCAGCGGCCGGTATCTCCTACACCCAGACCGTGAACTGCCAACCACCACCCGCTGCACCGCAGGATTGCGTGGGCGGCACCACTATCTGTAGTGGCCAGGCCTTCAACAACAACAGCAGTAACACCGGCAACGTGGTGGACCTGACCACCGCCAACCAAGGGTGCCTCTCCTCCGGTGAACGCCAAGGGACCTGGTACTACTTCTCGCCAAGCGCCAGTGGTACCATCGGGTTCACGATCTCTCCGACAGCACCCACGGACTATGACTTCGCCGTCTGGGGTCCATTGGGCGCGATCTCCTGCCCACCGTCCGGCCCCCCGCTCCGTTGTTCCTATGCCGCGCCCACCGGGGACACGGGTGCTGGGAACGGCGCGACCGACGCGAGCGAGTCTGCTATTGGGGACCGTTGGGTGAGCCCGATGAACGTGATCGCCGGAGAGATCTACATCATGTACATCGACAACTTCTCCACCAACGGGCAATCCTTTGACCTGACCTGGCAATTGACCAATGGCGCTTCTTTGGATTGTACCGTGCTTCCTATCGGTGAGGTCCTGGTCGAAGCTGAAGCTGTGGCAAGTGATGTGGAAGTACAATGGACCACCACCTTCGAACGGGGCAGTTCGCACTTCATCATCGAACGATCCACTGATGGGCTGGGATTCCAAGACATTGGCGTGCAGGATGCTTCAGGGCATTCCGAGGTACTTACCACCTACACATTCACTGATAAGAGCGCCATGGAAGGGTTGAACTACTACAGGATCCGTAGCTTGGGTGCCGAGGGTAGTTTGCAATACTCTCCGGTGGTGAGTGTGATGGTGACCCGCGGGAGGGATCTCGTGGTAGCACCCAACCCCGTGGACCAAGGAGCCACCCTGCTCATGCGCTCACCGATGCCCGGACGCTTCACCATGCGCACGATCGACGCCAGTGGTCGGGTGGTCCATGATCAAGTGGCCGCCTTGGGGGAAAGTGACCAACGGTTGGACCTCCAATGGCCCGGACTCGATGCCGGATCGTACGTGCTGCTGGTCCTTGACCACACTGGTGACGTGGTGGTCCGTGTACCCTTCGTTCGTCAATGAACGGATCGCTTGCCGATCCCACATGAAGCAACCTTTTTCCCTGATCTCCGTCTGCCCAAAGGTGAGCGCCATGTTCACCTTGGCTTTACTCGGTGGAGAACCAAATCGCTCCCCGGATCGTTAGAAGAAGGATTATCTTTAACCCGTAACCAACGACCAGCACATATGAGGCTCCTTACTCTCTTCGCCGCTGCCATGCTCTTGGGCGGCTTTTCCGCTGTGGCCCAAGCAGATGGACTACGTTCCTACGAGACCACCGAGGCGATGGATCGTGCCGACCTGAAATTCATCATCCAGGCGGTGACGGATCTGGACCCGATGGCCGAGGTTTTTCATTCGGATGATATGCGCATCCTGCAAGTGAGGTCCAGTGCCCAAGTTAGCGATGCCGAGATCCGAGGAGCCATTCAAAGTGCTGGGACCCAACTGCGTGAAGGCACGCCCGACCTCTCCGCTTACACACCCTCCCCGGCCTTGGACAGCCCACCGGTATATGTGGTCACCGGCAATGAGGCCGAGGACCTTGCCCGCTACCAAGCTGCTGTTGCCGCGTGGAACCAGAACCATGCGGACCAACAGTATGAAGCCGTGCCACTTCACATGAACGACCGCTGAACCGATCCACCACATGAAGCAACTTTCCGCTTTCCTCCTTGGTTCTCTCCTACTGCTCGGCGGTTCAGCCTTCGACGCCCAAGCGCAGTGCACCACAGGCAATACGGCCGTACCGGCCGGGAACTGGCAACCGGCCATCAAGCCGCCAACCCCCGTATACGCTGGGAATATCATGCCTGCGGTGGCGGGTGCCTTCCTCCCGATACCCTGCAACTCTGTAGGAACGAACTGCAATTTGTGCCCGGCCACGTGGAGCGTGAACGTGGCCCAGAACTCCAGGATCTTCGTGTACCTCTGCGCAGGTAACACCTACTCGATCGCGACCTGCGGGACCGTGACAGCCTGGAATTCGGCCATCACTGTTTCCACCACGGCAAACGTTGTGCAGGCGTATGATAATGATGGCTGCGGTGTGCCTGGGCAACATGCGTCCATGACGTTCACACCAGCAACATCGGGCACCTATTTCATCCGAGTGCACGACCCGTCCTGCGGCGCAGGAGCGAATACGGCTTTGCTGCAGATCTCTTGCTCCGCTGGTTCCTGCCCGAACCCCGGTGATGACCCTTGTACCTCCACTCCGCCCGCATCGTGCAATCCGAACATCCCGAGTTGTCCGGCGGTTGCTGGCGCCACCAATTTCCCGGCACTTTCCTCCTCGTGCACTACGCTGCCCGGTTCCACCGCAGGAGCGACGGGTACTTCGGGCATCGCACCTCCCCCTTGCGGCGTATACCCGAACTCGGGCGATGTATGGTACACGGCCACATCATCCGCAACGGGCACCTTGGCCCTTGATGTGGACCATGTTAGCGCTTCGAACCTGGCCATGTCGGTGTATTCGGTGAGCGGCGCTTGTCCTTCACCAACCTTGACACACATTGCCTGTAACGCGGACATTGCCGGCGGTGTGTATGACCCGTTCATCAGCATGAGCGGGCTCGCACCGAACGCACTGCACTATATCCGGATCTGGCCGGAGGCGAACGTGGGTAACGGAGGAACATTCTCCCTGTGCGCCTATCACCCCGTGCCTCCCCCGAATGATCAACCGTGTGGAGCAACCGTGCTCAACATGTCCAACCCCACGTGCGTGCCAGCATCCTTCAATACGCAGGACGCCACACCTCTGAGCGGTGTTACCGCCTCCGGGTCCTGTGCGTTCGCTGGTGCGAACGATGTTTGGTTCCGGATCACGGTACCTGCCCCTGGTGGCATCGTGAACGTGAACACCTTGGCCGGCTCCTTGAACTTCTTGGGCATGGCGATCTATACGGGTGCATGCGGAGGGCCGTTGACCCAAGTGGAATGCCAAAGCCCTACCACCCTGCCCGCCATCACCACCGCCGCAGCTTATCCCGCAGGAACCACGTTGTACGTGCGCGTGTGGAACTTCAACAGCAATTTCGGGACCGCTCAGATCTGCGCCTTCATGTCGCAACCACCACCGAACGATGATCCTTGTGGTGCCATTTCGTTGAGCGTTCCATTCGGTTGCTTGATGACGAACATCTCCAACAACTTGGCCACAACGACACCCACGAACCTCTTCGGCGCTGGCTCCGTTCCGAACCCGAGTTGTATGGTGGGAGCGCCCAATAATGACATTTGGTTCACTGCCGTGGTTCCACCGAACGGTCAATTGGCGATCGACATGGATGATGGACAGATGACCAACGCTGCCTATGCCGTGTATACGGCCACTGGATCATGTCCGGGAACGTTGAGCCTGACCCAAGTGCCTGGTGCCAATGGCTGTCGGAATTTCGGAAGTACCAACCCGGGTGCGGGACAAATGCCCGCCGGGGTCACCACAGGTCTCACGCCCGGGTCCACGGTCTACATTCGTGTATGGCGTGAAACCGGTGCTACGGGGACCGCTTATATCTGCGCTGGGCGTTCGGACACACCACCCGTTAACCCGGGAGTGAGTTGCTACTTCACCCTGCGCATGAGTGATATCGGTGGTGACGGCTGGAATGGCAGTTTCGTGACCGTTACCGTTGGCGGTGTACCGACCAACTATACGATCAATGGGGGAACGGGAACGATCAGCTTCCCTGTTCTGCAGGGCCAACCGTTCACCATCTCGTATACTGCCGTGGGCGGATTCCAGAACCAGATCAGTTACTCGGTCATAACCAATCAGGGTTCCTTGATCTACTCCAGCCCTCCCGGTGCCCCGTCCCCTGGCTTGAACATGGCCGGTGCGGCGGACTGCAATCTGCCTCCGGCCGATCCTGCCGATTGTGCTGGTGCATTCCGATTGTGCAGTGGGGGATCGTTGAACGACACACCCTCGAACACCGGGGCCGTGAACGACCTGAACAGCAGCAACGATGGTTGCTTGGCGGGCGAGCACCAAGGTGTATGGTACACCTTCTCCTCCCAGAGCGCAGGTTGGTTGTATTTCACCATCACCCCACCGGCGTATGCGGATTATGACTTCGCGGTGTGGGGTCCATATACCAGTTACCCTACATGCGTCAATGGACCTACCTCTCCTCCGGTACGGTGCTCTTGGGCTGCGGGCAGTGGCCCTACGGGTCTGAACAACACAGCGTTCGACCCCACTGAGGGTGCCGGTGGCGATCGTTGGGTACAGCGCCTGTTCATGAACGCGAACGACTATGTGATCCTCTTCGTGGACAACTGGTCCCGGAACGGGGTTGATTTCAACCTCCAATTCCCACAACCTGCCGGCGGCGGACCGTTCGCGGATATCAGTTGCATTCTGCTCCCGGTGGTGATGCAGGACCTGAGCGCGGAACTGGTGGACCACCAAGTGGATGTGAATTGGAAAACCAGCCAGGAGCGGAACACCTCCCACTTCATCGTGGAACGCTCGACCAACGGTCGTACGTTCGAACCGATCGGACGTGTGGACGGTGCTGGGAATGGTGTGGGCCTGAGCGATTACAAATTCGTGGACATGGCACCGAAGCCGGGCATGAACTACTACCGTCTACAGGTCATCGACCACGACGGCACCTCGGAGCTAACACAGATGGTGTCCGTGATGTATGTCAAGGGTGGTATCCCGATGTACGTCTACCCGAATCCGGCCACGGAATCCTTGCAGGCCGCATTCGACGCCCAGAACAATGGCACGGTGCGCTGGCGTGTATTGGATACCAGCGGCCGCTTGGTGGACAGTGGGTCCGAGAGCGGCAATGTGGGCACCAACCGTATCACCGTGCCGGTGTCGGCACTCGATGCGGGAAGCTACTTGTTGGAGATCCTGGATGAGGAAGGCGTACCCATGGGGAATGCCCGCTTCGTGAAACAATAGACCTTTCTACGATCATGAACGGGGACCGGGCAGTGGCTTTGGTCCCCGTTCTGTTTCTGGGCCTTTACATTGGTATGGCATCACGATCAAGCATGGCCGATATCCACTAACTTCGATCGTCCACGGGAATGCTGCTTCACTCATTCAGGTCCAAATGCTGATGCCCTCCAACTTCCGGTCGATCCCGGTTCCGGTAACAGATGGACCGCGCTTGGTGCACCTCTTGATCCGTGCCTTGCTGATCTGTTCCCTGTTCCTGATAGCGGCCATGGCCCATGCGCAATGCACCACGGCCAACACGTTGTACCCATCCAACAACCCGGCTTGGCAACCTGCAGTGGCCCCTCCGGTCTGGATGAACAATTTCCCACCCTTCACCCCTCCCGCAACGGCCTGTGCGACGTGCCCGGCCCTGTTCACCACCACGGTGTGCGAAGGCAACAGGATCCTGTATTACATGTGCCCACAGAACGTGTATACCATCTCATTGTGCAACTCCCCGAATACCGCATGGAACTCCTATCTCACCATCACCAATACGGCGGCCACACCGACCTCGTATGCATGGGACGATAATGGCTGTGGTGGTCCATTGAGCACGGTCACCTTCAATCCTTCATCGGCACAGGTCTACTACATCCGGGTTTCCGGCCCGGCTCCAGGGTGTGCGAACAACCCGCTGAATTGCGGCACGATCGAGATCACGTGTTCTCCTGTGCCTCCCCCGCCGTCCAACGACAACCCGTGCACCGCCACCCCCCTGCCGGTTGGCAACTCCTGCACCATGACACCGACGGGCACCACTTGGGCCACCCCTACGCCTGGCATCGGCACACCGTCCTGCGGTGCTTACCCGAACAATGCAGATGTGTGGTACAGCGCGGTTGTTCCCGCAAGCGGCAACATCGCTGTAGAGACCAACCATGTAGGAGCGACCAACATTGCGATGGCCATGTACGTGACCACCGCCTGTAACGCACCGGCCATCAATTGGACCCAGATAGCTTGCAATTCGGACATCGCGGCAGGAAGTCCACAGCCCTACCTTTTGCGTACGGGCCTACCCGTGGGCACTACCGTGTACCTCAGGGTATGGCCCGAAGGGAACATCCAGAACGGTGGATCCTTCGAGATCTGTGCGTACGACCCTGTGGTTCCGCCGAACGACCAACCCTGTTCGGCAACGGCCCTCACTGTTGCGGCAGGGTGCCCCACCATCAGTGGTACCAACCAGAATGCCACACCCACCACGGGCACGGTATTCTCTCCGGCCACGCCGACCTGCGGCAATGTCGCCCCGCTCAACGATGTCTGGTTCACCCTTACAGTGCCTATCGTGGCACCACCATCCACCGGGGTGGTGATCAACACCACCAGCAGTGCGTTGACGGACGCTGCCATGGCCGTGTATACAGGTACTTGCAACGGCACCTTGACCCAAGTGGCCTGTTCGGATCCCGCCGGACCGGGCATGCCCTCGTTAACGCTGACCCCACCAACAGTGCCACAAGGCACGGTGCTCTACATCAGGGTGTGGAACAAGACCGCCGTCTTCGGGTCCTTCACGATCTGCGCACAACCCACCTCTCCTCCACCGAACGACGACCCGTGTGGTGCGATCGCCTTGACCCCGCAATACGGATGCCTCTTCGATGGATATACCGTGCAGAATGCCACACAAACACCCGTAGCCCCGGCGGGGACCGTGAATGTCCCCGGCACGACTTGCGGTGGCACCCCCAACAACGACGTGTGGTTCACTGCGGTGGTCCCGCCCAATGGCCAACTCACCCTCGATACGGACGATGCCACCATGAACGATGCCGCTATGCAGGTGTACCGTGTGGGCAGCGGGTCCTGTGCCGGGAACAACCTGAACCTCGTGGCGATCGGCGGTACCACCTGTAGCGTTGGTGGCAGTAGCAACAGTGCTGCGATGCCTACCCTCACGCTTACCACGGGCCTTGTACCGGGTGAAACCCTTTACATCCGACTTTGGCGGCAGTCCGGTCCCATCAGCAACTTCCGGATCTGTGCTGGACGAACGGACCAACCCGCAGGTGCCTGCCGCTATACGCTCCGCATGTTCGATGCCGCCGGCGACGGTTGGAATGGAAGCACGGTGACCGTGAACAGATACATCGGTGGTGTTCCCCCGCCAGTGGCATCCACGTACTCGATCATCGGCGCCAATGGTAACATCACCTTCGGTGCCAACCCTGGGGACATCATTGAACTGGTCTACACCCCTGTGGGAGGCTTCCAGAACCAGATCTCCTATTCGCTCTCGGCCCAGAACACAGGAATACTTTTCAGCAGCGGCACCACACCCTCCGCTGGATCCTCGTTCTTCCTCCCTGTGGACGGTGACTGTAACGAGCCTCCTTTCCCGCATGAGGACTGTGTTGGCGCCGTGCAGGTGTGTGACAATGCGATCCTGACCGCCACACCTGCGAACACTGGTGCGGTACAGGACCTGAACACGACCAACCGCGGGTGCTTGATCACGAACGAAAGGCAGGGGGTCTGGTACAGTTTCTACATCGCCACATCGGGCCGCTTGGGATTCAGTGTCGGGCCGGGCAATACGGACTATGACTACGGGGTCTGGGGACCTTACGTTTCGAATTTCAATTGCCCACCCTCCGGTCCGCCATTACGCTGCTCTTGGGCCGATGGCGCCGCGGTGACCGGGCTGAACTACACGGCAACCGACGTGACGGAAGGTGTGTTCGGCGATGGATGGACGCGCTATCTTGATGTGACCGCCGGGCAGTGGTACCTCCTGTTCTTGGACAATTGGTACCTCACCGGGAACGGATTCACCATGAACTGGGACCTGCGTGACGGTGCATCGATCAGCTGCAGCCTGCTGCCGATCGACCTGATCGACCTTTCGGCCACGCCGCAGGAACATGCGATCCAACTGGAATGGGCCACCACAAGCGAGACCCGATCACATCACTTCCTTGTGGAACGGTCAAAGGACGGTGTGTCCTACGAGGTGATCGGCCATCAGGCCGCCGCGGGAGAAAGCAACTCCCTGCGGGAGTACGAATTCTTGGATGTAGACCCGATCAGCGGATTGAACCATTATCGCTTGGAGCAAGTGGATATGGACGGCACCGGTGTACGAAGCAAGGTCGTGACCGCATATCATGGATCAGGGTCGACGGGCCTCACGATCGCACCCAACCCTGTTGAGGACCTGCTGGAGGTCAGCTTCATGTCAAGCTCCGAAGGAGATCGACGATGGACGATCATGGACCCCAGTGGTCGGGTGGTGGATCGTGGATGGATCCTTACCGATACGGGTCGGAACAAGGTCACGGTACCTGTCCATCGTTTGGAAGCCGGAAGCTACCTTATCCGTTTGGAGGGGCCAGCCGCCGGCAGCGGTACCAGCGCCCGTTTCGTGAAGTACTGAGGCATTGCCTCGGTCCGGTCCAAGAACGATCATCCTGCACCACTCGGTATCTTCGCGGTGATGTGTGGGACCCTCCTCCGATCCGTGCTCCTGCTTCTGACCTGCATTCCCGTGACGAGCGGTCAAGGGCTCTCCAATGTGCCTTTCGCCACCTACGCTTTCGGTGTCAGCTTGAACACCGGCCTGAACAACCAGCTGTTCACCTTGTTCATTGTCAAGGAGTTCGAAGGAAAGGTGATCCAAAGCGACCCCATCACGCGGGAGCAATTCGTTCTGCAGGCACAAGGCGCCGTACCCAGCAAAGCCAACCCGCTGAACATCAACCTATTCCGGAAATTCGAAGTGGATCTATGCTTGCCATTGGGCGAGGATACAATAGGGCGCTACCTACTGGATTGCGAGGTATTCGACCACTTGTGGAAACTACGTTTCTGGGAGTACCCCTATAAGTTGAGAGAGGGTCAACATCCTGGTAAGGGCTGGGCAGAGACCCGCACGGCACCTTCCCCACGCCAGCTTCTACTGTTGACGGATTTCGGTATGCTACAGGTCGGGGACCTGGCCTATGGCGAGAACGCCTTCCGCCTGCTCCACGACGTGGGCGACAGCGCATGGGTGGACAATTACCGAAAGGGTTATTGAAATCGTGATGGTACCCACCGGACCGGACCAGGAACTCTTCCAGCGCCTACGCGAAGGGGACCGTGGTGCTTTGGCACGTGCCATCACGCTGGTGGAGAGCACTCGACCCTCGGACCGCGAGATGGCCAGTGCACTGCTTTCCGCCGCGCTGCCCTTCAGCGGGAACAGCTTGCGTTTGGGCATCACAGGCATTCCGGGTGTCGGGAAAAGCACCTTGATCAATGCACTGGGTATGCTGGCCATCGACAAAGGGCATGCCGTGGCCGTATTGGCCACCGACCCGAGCAGCCAGCGTTCAGGAGGTAGTATTCTGGGTGATAAGACCCGCATGGAGGAACTCTCCCGGCAAACGAAAGCCTTCATACGGCCCACGGCGAGCAGTGGCTTCCTGGGTGGTGTGGCCCAGCACACACGGGAGGTGATCGTTCTGTGCGAAGCGGCAGGCTTCGATCTGATCTTGGTCGAGACCGTAGGTGTTGGACAAAGCGAGTTGGAAGTGGACCGCATCACCGACCTGAACCTTCTGCTGATGATCCCCGGGGCCGGTGACGAGCTGCAAGGGATCAAGCGCGGGATCATGGAAAGCGCCGATGTCATCGTCTTGACCAAGTCCGATGGGCAGGATACGGTCGCGCATGAAGCCGCACGGACGGACCTTCGTAATGCCATCGCCTTTCTACCCGAGCGAGATAGCGGATCGCGCCCGGAGGTTCTGCTCACTGATGCCATCACCGGAAAAGGGGTGCCGGAATTGCTACAGCACGTGATGGAACTCCATGCTCGATCCACCACCACCGGCCATCTCTCCGTGCGCCGTGGATCACAGGATGTCCACTGGTTGAAGCAGAGCCTCCGCGATGGTTTGATGGACCTGCTGATGCGGGATCCACGCACCGCAGCCCTCCTGGAGCAACTGGAACCCAGGGTCAGGTCCGGTGATCTGGATCCGTTCCGTGCAGCGCGAGAGGTCCTGGAACGGTTCAGAACAGGCGACGCACCTCTTCCTTGATCGCCAAAAGGCACTCCTGGGAGGGTGTGTGCGATAGCTTACCGACGTTCTCGAACACGCGGCGGCTCAGCTCCGTGCCGGACGGGGAGTCCCCGGTCTGCTCATAGCTCAGGTTCATCAAGCGGATGGTTTCCTCCTTGGCTTGCTTCACCTTGCTCCAGGCCTTATCGCCCACATAGATCTGCTGCGAGACGTTGTGATCGAACTCCTCCCGGATCGTAGCTACAAGTTCGGCGTGGAAGCTTCGTGCCGTCATGTGGCTCTTGTGCACCCGAAGCAATAGCGCCCCCGGGGAGATACGTTCCGCGAAGAGCGTCAAGCGCTCATACGCTTGCAGGCGTAGCGGCAGAAGCTGCTTGTGGTCCTCCTTCCGCACCTCGGCCATACGCTCCTGAGCCTTACCGGCCACGAGCTGTTTGATCAAATGGAATGCCGTGAGGAACACCACGATGGATGGCAATACAGCGACAAGGATCAGGATGATGGGGTCGTTCATGGTGGATCAAGCGGTGGACGAATATCGGGATGATCGCACTGAACGCGACCCGCCCCCTTCGGCCTCTTGTGTAGTTTTGCCGCCTCCCAAGGATATCCCGGGCGAAGATGGAACGCGTCCGGACCGTTGATCATTTCATCATGCACCTTTCTCCTACCGTTGCCGCGATCTCCGAACCTGCCACATTGTTGATGGCCCGCCGAAGCCGCGAACTGCGCGCAGAAGGTCGGGATATCATCGATCTGAGCCTTGGCGAGCCCGACCACGACCCGCCCGCTTTCGCGCTTGAGGCAGCGCACGAGGCCGTGCGTGGCCCTTGGCACAAATACCCACCCGTGAACGGATACCTGGATGTACGGCAGGCCATATCCGCCAAGTTCGAACGGGATAATGGCCTTGCCTACACGGCCGAACAGATCGTGGTGAGCACCGGTGCGAAACAAGCGCTGATGAACGTGGTGATGAGCTTGACGGGGCCAGGTGATGAGGTGGTGATCCCGGCTCCGTTCTGGGTGAGCTATTCGGAACAGGTGCGACTTGCAGGGGCTGCTCCGGTGCTGGTACCCGCTACTTTGGAAGAGGATTGGAAAGCGCCCATCCCTCGCATCGAAGCGGCGATCACACCACGCACCCGCTTGATCATGTTCAGCTCACCATGCAACCCCAGTGGTTCGGTCATGACCCGTGCGGAACTCGAGGCCATGGCCGAGGTGGTGCGCAAGCACCCGAACGTGTACGTCATCGCGGACGAGATTTACGAGCATATCGTTTTCGAGGGCGAGCACCTGAGCTTCGCTTCGTTGCCGGACATGGCCGACCGCACCATCACGGTGAACGGGCTGAGCAAGGCCTTCGCACTAACAGGCTGGCGTTTGGGCTATATCGGTGCACCCCTCTGGATCGCCAAAGCCGTGAACAAGGTACAAGGGCAGTTCACCTCCGGGGCGAACAGCATCGCACAGCGCGTCGCGAAAGCATGCGTGGACGCGGACCCCAGCCTGCTGGAACCCATGCGCAACGACTTCATGCGTCGTCGCGACCTCGTGCTCAATGAACTGAACAAGATACCCGGTTGGCGCTGCAATGTGCCACAGGGGGCTTTCTATCTCCTGCCCGATGTAAGTGCCTCCATTGACGGGAACCGGATCAAAGGATCCGTCGACCTGAGCCTGTATCTGTTGGACGCCGTCGGTGTGGGTCTGGTGGAAGGACGTTCCTTCGGCGTGGAGGGGACCTTGCGGATAAGCTACGCAACGAGCGATGAGAAGCTCAAGGAAGCCATGACCAGAGTGGCCAAAGGGATCGCTGAACTCGGCTGATATGGGAAGCACGGTGGACTCCTTTCTGAACAATGCACGTGGCACCACCATACTCGTCGTGGGTGATGTGATGTTGGATGCCTACCTATGGGGACACGTGGACCGCATTTCACCGGAAGCGCCCGTCCCGGTGGTGCAAGTGACCGAACGCAGTGCCCGCTTGGGTGGTGCAGCCAATGTGGCCCTGAACCTCCGGGCCTTGGGTGCGATGCCGGTCGTGGTGAGCACGATCGGCGATGATGGCCCCGCGGACACGCTCGCGGATCGCTTTCTCGCCAATGAACTCGATACGGTAGGACTGGTTCGATCGAAGACGCGACGGACCACCGTGAAAACACGCGTGATAAGCGGCCACCAGCACGTGGTCCGCGTGGACGAGGAGAGCACCGCTGACCTATCCACACCGGAAGAGAAT
>JAGQVV010000065.1:12214-12474 GCA_020437805.1 Flavobacteriales bacterium | reverse complement strand
AGCATCATGCCCGCCCATTGGCGATCGCTCATGGCGCTGGTACCGCTGTCGGTGAGCAGGTCGATGTAGACATCCTCCGACTTCAGCAGGAAGGTGTTGTAGCCGGCTTCTTCCATGGCCTTCTCCCGTTGTTCGCGGGTGGTCATGAAAAGCGGTTCGACCATCTTGATCTTGTAGGGCTCGGCCCAGGATACTTTTTCCATGGTTGGATCTGTTCTTTTCTGTTGATCGCGGGATCGATCGTGTGTAGAAGCTCCGGA
>JAGQVV010000065.1:0-12068 GCA_020437805.1 Flavobacteriales bacterium | reverse complement strand
GATCCCGGACAGCAAATTGGTCCGGAACTTCTCGAAGTATTTGTGTTGCTTCTCCGTGATCACATCACGTACCTGATCGATCTCCCGCTGCAGGTACTTCACGTACAGCACCAGTTCGTTCACGAACATGTGCGAGCGCAGGTTCGCGTTCAGCAACGAGATCCTTCCGTGGATATGGTCCACCATGGTCCGGAGGGGAACGACTTGTGAGAAGTAGGCGAGGTTCGGTCCCGGGCAGATCGCGACGGCCTCCAGCTTGTGGGCCGGTGTCATTCCGTCCTTGATCAGTGCACTGGCACCCAGCCCCTCGCACAGACAATCCTTTGCCGTGATGCGCTCGAACTCCCGTGCATATGCCACTTCGCTCGGTCCCCGTTCCTTGAGCTGTTTCAATTTCAGGTTCTGGTACTGGCGGCTTGCGGTGCAGATCGGGGTTGCTGTGAACTCGGTGTCCGACGAAAGGAAATCCTTGTAGCACGGGCTTCCGGGTCGGTTCTTGTCGATACGCAGTTTGCGTTGTGCTTCGGAAGTGCTTGGCCGGAAGTTGTGGAACGGGATCCCCAGCGGCGAGGCCCAACTGAGGAAATAATCCGTCGGCCTGGCGGTGGTGAGTTGCTGCAGGGTGTGCTCATCCACATTCGTCGCTTCGGGAACGAGCAGGAAGGGAGTACCCCAACCGGTCCCGTTCATTTCATAATAGGTCCGGAGGAAGCGATCCTCGTCGCTCGTGCCGATACCGCCTTGCACGGTAATGCGCAACCCCGGCGTGCGTGGGAACGAAGGAGCTCCACTCTCGATCAAAGCCTTATTGCACATGTCCAGCACCTCGCCCTCCAGGTCGTCGCGCTTCTCCTTGAATTCCTCCAGGATCGGACCCAGCAGAATGCCATCCGTTGCGAAGGCATGACCGCCGCAATTCAAGCCGCTTTCGATCCTGTACTCCGAGACCCACACGCCTTTCTTCGCAAGGATCTTACCCTGAACCAGCGCAGAGCGTAGATCGCTCACTTTCAGTATCACCTTCTTACGTAGCCGTCCATTCGCATCGGGCAGGAAATCGGGGAACTGCGCGATGTACGAGTAAAGTCGTGGATTGTACCCAGCGCTCAACACCACTGAACCGCTCACGGAACTGTTCGCGAATCCCCGGAACGCCGCCATGGCATCGGTATATTCGGCGGGCAATGGTTCACCTTCCTTGGTATACCGTTGCGGGTCGATCTTTGCCATGATGTTCACGTCGATCGCCCCGGCTTTGATCGTCCGTTTCAGTTCCTCCGCATAACCAGAGCGCTGCGCACCTTGGGGCATGGCAAGCATATCCAGGAACATCGCGCGTTCGAGGCTTTCATCGGGAAGCATTTCGAAATACTGCATGATCCGCGTGCCCGGCTCGAAGGGCTCAGCGCGTACCGCTTCGGTATTGCGCTGCACCAACTTCTGCATCAGATCCAGGTAGGCCGTGATGCGCTGGGCCCGGTGATCCAGTTCCTCCTTCGGAATGGGCACGAAAGGCTCGCCGTTCTCACGGCAGTGGAACTCGCGCATGCGTTCCACCAATTCGTCCTCGATGATCGAGACCACGGAGCTGATGCCGAAGTGGGCCACCTTAAGCGGCGTATCGATGGTGTATCCCAATCCCATCACGGGAATGTGGAAGGAGTGTGGCGTATTGGGGATCGTTGATCGATTCATGGTTCGCGTGTATTCGCCACTGGGGCCGGAGTTGCCCGGTCCATCACCAGGTCGGAATGATCGCGTGGAAAAGGCACCAGATCCGTATTCCAATGGGTGCCGACATTGTATGGTTCAGCGATGGCCTGTTCACAGATGGCATGAGCGACGGTCACCAGGTCCCGGAGTTCTAAGAATGCAAGCGATCGCTCGCCTTCGGACCATGCCCGATCCACATCGGTGACCATGCACTTCAATTCCTGTAATGCGCCCCGAAGGCCACGATGATCGCGCACGATGCCCACGTGGTCGGTCATCACATTACGCAACGAATCGAGCAAGCCTTCGATGGTGGGATCCTTTCCGGTGTCCGCATATGGTCCTGTATCAAGATCCCTCGGCAGCCAATGCTGCATACCGGTCTTCATGACGGAAACTGCGGCATACTGTGGTATCACCAACGCTTCCAACAGGGAATTGCTCGCCAAGCGGTCGGCCCCGTGCAAACCGCTCGAAGCACATTCACCCAGTGCATACAGGCCGTCCATCGTCGTTCGGCCTTGCGCATCCGTTAGGATGCCCCCACACAGATAGTGCGCTGCGGGCATCACAGGGATCATCTCATTGACGGGATCCATTCCGATGGACCGACAATGGGCCGATATCATCGGGAACTGCTGGGCGAAACGCTCGCCTACGGATCTTGCATCCAACCACACATGCGGCGCGTTCTGTTCACGCATTACGGTATGGATGGCACGCGCCACCACATTGCGCGGAGCCAGATCGACCATCGGATGCACCCCTTGCATCAAACGCGTACCGTCGGGTTGTAACAGTACTGCACCCGCGCCGCGCACCGCTTCGCTGATCAGGAATGTTCCCTTCCGCTCCGGATCATACAGGGCCGTAGGATGGAACTGCACGAAGGCCATATCACGAAGTGGAACTCCTGCTCGCACCGCCATGGCCACGCCGCCGCCTGTAGCACCGAACGGATTCGTGGTATGCTGATAGACCTGGCCTGCTCCGCCGGTGGCAAGCACGACCACATCCGCGAAATATCCACGCACCACGCCGCTTTGGATATCAACGGTTCGCACTCCTTGGCAACGTCGCGTACCATGTTCCTCCGTGACCAGCAGATCCAAGGCCATCAAGGTTTCGGAAATGGCGATATTCTTGGTATTGTGTACTTGTCGTTGCAACACGCGCACGATCTCCGCACCCGTATGGTCGCTGTGGTGTACAACACGAGGTGCTCGGTGCCCTCCTTCCGAAGCGGCTGACAATCGTCCCTGTGTATCGGTATCGAAGCGCGCTCCGAAGCTGAGCAGTTCTTGAATGCAGGCAGGTCCTTCACGCACCACGCGTTCCACCACATCCGCTTCACATCTACCTGCACCCACGGAGAGGGTATCATCACGGTGTTGTTCCCACGAATCACTGGGATGGATCACGGCCGCCACACCGCCTTGTGCTGCGTATGAATTGCTGGTTTCAGGTGCCGCTTTGGAGAGCATTCGGATGTCCACTTCACCGGAACCCATCAACGTGGAAAGGCGCCGTGCGAATGACATTCCAGCCACTCCGCCTCCAACGACGATCACTTTCAACGGCCTCTTCATCCCAGTTGCATCATCCGCCGTAATGCGATCTCGGCACGTTCACGGACCGGTTCATCCAGGACGATCTCAGGTGATCCGTGCAAGAGCGCGGAATACACTTTCTCGATCGTGTTCAGCTTCATGTACGGGCATTCGCTGCACGCACAGGTGTTGTTCGCATGCGCGGGGGCCGGGATCAACTCCTTGTCGGGAACGGCCGCTCGCATCTTGTGCAGGATCCCCGCCTCGGTGGCCACAATGAATGTGCGTGCGGGATCGCGTTGCACGAATTCCAACAGCGATGATGTGGATCCCACGTGATCCGCTTCAGCAAGGATCTCTGGTGGGCACTCCGGATGCGCGATCAGCTTCGTATCGGGATGCTTGCCCATCAAGAGCTTCAGCTTGTCGATGCTGATCTCCACATGCACTTCGCATACGCCGTCCCACAGCAACAATTCACGCCCGCTTACGCGCTGTACGTACGCACCCAAGTGCTTGTCCGGAGCGAAGATGATCGCTCTGTCCAATGGAATGCTGTTCACCACGCGCACCGCGTTGCTGCTGGTGCAGATGATGTCGCTCATCGCCTTCACCTCAGCGCTGCAATTGATGTAGCTCACCACCACATGGTCCGGATGGGCATCGATGAAGGCCTTGAACTTCTCCGGCGGAGCCGAGTCGGCGAGCGAACAACCAGCGCCGAGATCCGGTAGCAGCACGGTTCGCTGTGGGTTGAGGATCTTGGCCGTCTCCGCCATGAAATGCACACCGGCGAAGAGGATCACATCAGCACCGGCCTTGTCCGCAGCTTGCGCCAACGCAAGGCTATCACCAACGAAGTCCGCGAGTTCCTGGATGTCCGGTGTTTGGTAGTAGTGCGCAAGGATAACTGCATTCTTCTCCTTCTTCAGGCGTTGGATACCCTCCATGATCTCGTATGGACCGAGGTCCATCACACCTGCTCCTGCTACGTTCTGGACAAGTCTCATCGCTGATGTTGCATCGCCTTCTCAGGCATGGAGGGGCGCAGATCATCCACCGGAATAGCATCGATCCCCAGCGTCCCTTGTGCATCCACTTCCACCATTTTGTCGGAGGCAAGCATTGCCTTCAGCGCACCCCACACCAACATGCTCAGGCCGGTGAACAGTCCGACGCCACTGATCGCGAATCCCACGATGAACGATCGCGCTTTCTCCATGATCGTTTGGAAGGGCAGGTCGGTCATCACCGTGAAGTATCCCTTCACCATTCCCGCGCCGATCAAGCAGATCCAGAAGACGAGCAACGAACCATTGAAGATCCAAAAGCCTGTGCGCCTCGATCCGGAACGTTGACCTTTTGCGATGAAGAACACCGATGCGAACAGGATGGTGGTATTGATGCCGATGGTACTGCCCATGGCGTGTGCCACCGTGATGTGCGTACCGTGCGTGAAGAGATTGATCGCGGGTATCGAGATCAAGAGCGCGAGTCCGAGATTGAGGAAGACCCATGCTTCACTGGCAAAAAGAAAGCGACCGAACAGCGAGGAACTGCCGCGCTTGCCATCCTCCACCGTGGCCCGCCACTGATGGATCATGCGAGCAAGAATGATCCATTCGGTCATGCTGATCGCATAGGCGAGTGTGCGGATCCACAACGCCGATGGGACCGGATAGATGTGGTGCGCCCAACCGAAGAGCAGGTTGGTGAAGCCCAGGCCGAACAAGAGGTACGCTGTCCTTGATCGGGCGATGGCCGTGTTGCCGGTGCTTCGTTCCATCACCACCATGGCCGTGCCGTAAACCAATAGGTTCCAAGAACCGGTAAGCGCACCATAGGCCTTCCATTGCACGGTCAACTCGCGCACCATATTACCCGTGAAATGTGGAAAGAGATAGAGATTCGCTTCGGCGTACGTGATCAGGAAGAACACAACACCGGTGGCCCACATCCACAAGTAGGCCGGCCACGGTCCTTTATGCTTGTTCGCCGTGCGGAAGAAGTTGTAGATCAACTGGCCCCATGACAATGCGATCGGAACACCAAGCACAGGCGGGAACTCCCAGTATTCCCTTCCACCGAAACGGCCCATGGCGTATGAGGCGACCACGGCGATACCTGTTCCGATGAACACCGCAAGATGCAGCCATGCCAGTCGTGTGGAATGCAGAGGAGCACCCACGATCTTCGGCAGGTAGTGGTACACGCCTCCCACAGCAGTGAGGAAGATCCACGCGATCACCAAGGACACGTGCAAAGGCCGCGACTTCACGAACGGAATGGCATCGATCACATTCGGGACCACATGCTGCCATGAACCGATCACACCGAACAGCGCACCGCACCACAAGGCCAACAATCCTGCGATTGCGAATCCTTTCGCTGGAGTGATCTCACTTCGCATCGCCGTGCATCTCTTGGTACGTGCCCCATGGCGTCAGGTCCAGGTTCCGGATGGGATAAGTGCCAGTGGCCGCCACAGCTTTCAGAAATGCGACCAGATCATCGGCCTGCTCTTCCGATGCTCCCAACATGGGCATTCGTCCCGAGCCATGCAGGATGAAAGCGCGAGCATACTCCGGCCCCTTGCCTTGTACGGTGGTAACGTTCGTCAGGTCGGGCCCCATGTACCCACCGAGGCCGTAGAACTGATGGCAGGCCGTGCAATTGAACTTGCGATAGAGCGCCTCGCCCCGCTGCGCCGAGGCATTCAATTCCGACGCTGGGGTTGGAGCTTCAGTAGAGACGGTGTATGTGAGTCCGGTCTGTAGAAGGAACAGCCCGATCAGCACGAAATAGACCGTTCGACGCTGGCGTACACCAACCTCACTCGGCTCGTTCGACCCGTTAGGTTCCATTTCCATATGCGTCTCGATCGGAATGACAAACGTACCGGACCTTCTGGTCCGTTATTATGACCTATGTCATACTTTTCCGAAACGCATTGGAGCTGCTCAGCACTACTCGGACAACATCTCGGTCCCGCACTTCCTACTCAAAGTAATCACCGTACGTGCCGAGATAGTCCTTCATTTCTGCCAATTGCGCTGCATCGCTCGCATCGAACCCGCTCAGGCGCTGGTGGATCGGGATCAGGTAGTTGTGAAGTTGGTTGTGCGCTTCACCGGTCATGGTGCAACGCTCGAAGATCAAACCGAACTCCTCTTCCAGCGCAGCTTTCATAGCCATGGGGTCACCGGGTGTGGCCATTTGTTCTTCGATCAGCGCGACCATGTTCGCCATGCCTATGGTGGTCTCGGGGTTCGCTTTCCAGCGTTGTCCGTCATCGAGCGTCACGGTCGCCGTCGAAAGACCCGCTGCATTCTCCGCATGCCCGTGTTCAGTGTGTCCAGGATCATCATGCCTTGAGGGTCCATCACTACAGCCAACTGAGAAAAGTAAAATACCAAAGGGTATCAGGTAAGCAAGCGCTTTCATCGATGGTCCGTGTTGATCACTTCGGGACAAAGTTCATGGGATGCGATGATCTTCGCCTGACCTGTATCATTCACTCGCTCAAGTTCTGTTCAACTCACACGGAATTCATGCTCGGGACAGTCCGACCTCAATTCCGCCACTTTCAGCACGCGATCCAATAACAGGCACTTGTGCTTCGTCCTGCGATCGCCCTGGTAGTGCAGACAAGTGAAACACAAGCGTTGCACCTGCACTTCTTCCGATCGGAACAAGGCCTCGAGTACGCCCATCAAGCCCAATAGCAGTGCTTCCTTTGTCGACGTATCCAATTGCGACAAAGTGTCGATCATAGGTGTGGCCTCGGTGGCGTACTTCCGGCCCCTTTCTGACAACACCAATGCATGACTTCGTCCGTCACCGTTGCCAGCTTTTCGTAGCACGAGTCCACGCTCGTCAAGCAATTTCACACTCTCACTGATCGTCGGCTTGCTCACCTGTAACTCCTCGGCCAAGCGGGCAACACCGATACGCTCACCCTTGTGGGCATTGAGAAATCCAAGGATCCGTATCTGCAATAGGCTCAATCCCGACTCCCCGGCTTGCTTCCACCGGAGCGAGCGAGCGATCTCACCGATGCGTTCCAGCACCTGCGCCACGTGCGTATCCAGTTCTGCGTTCTTTCCCATTACTGGCGGAAATGTAATGCACAAGAAAGCCCGACAACATGGCCGGGCCTTCCTTTCCTTCGGTTGGTGATCAACCCTTCACATCGGCCATGCTCGCACCGTAGTTGATGTGCAGCACATCGTTCCCCAACACCAGCGCGGGTACGCTCTTCACACCGACGGCCTCCGCTTCTGCAATGCGGCCCTTGTCATTCCCTAAGTGGACGATCTCCACATCGTACTTGTTACGGTCCACGATCTCAGTGATGCGCTCTTCTGCATTCACACAAACGGGACATCCTGCGTGGTAGAAAACTGCTTTTGTCATGGCTATGAAAATTTAAGTCCGGGACAAATATAGTTAGTTTTCCTAACTATATGCAACCCTTTCCCAATGCCCACAGGAACACTCCCTATCCGCACTTCGAACTACCGCAGCTCTTGCACTTCAGGCAGCCTTCCTCATAGTACACGCCTTCACTGTCACCACAGTCCCCGCACTTCCGACCGCTGGCGCTGGTGCCGTTCGCGATGTAGCGGGATAAGGCCCGCGCAACACCGTTCTTCCAAGTATTCAACGTGGCGTCATATAGGTTCAGATTAGCCACGGTATCCACCACATGCGGTACGGAAACGCCTTGGCGTAGCATACCGCTGATCAGGATCGCGTAGTTCCAATACTCCTTGTCGAAGCTGCGGCTCAGTCCTTGGATGGTCACGCGATAGTCATCACTGTCCGCGTATTCCAGATCGTAGATATTGTTGCCCGTGCGCATATCCTTACGCTTGATCACCCAGCCCTTGTTCACCCAATTGGGCAACTGGAACACACCTTCCGCTCTTCCGGTGAAGATCTCGTAAGGCATACCATCAAGCAGGCCTACCACGGCGATCCACGGCTCCGTCTCATTGTTGAACCGGATCACGTCGGCCTCCAACACATCCGGACGTTTCGTGTGTGGCACGGACGCGTTCTCCTTCTTCTCCGTGGAGACGAGCACACCGCTACGTGAGCCGTCGCGGTACACCGTCACGCCCTTAAGTCCCATGCGCCAAGCCTCAAGGTAGATGCTACCGACCAGTTCCGCGCTGACTTCCGACGGCAGATTGATCGTGCTGCTGATGCTATGCGTGGTGTACTTCTGCACGGCGGCCTGCAGGCGCACCCGACGTCGCCAATCGATGTCGTTCGCGGTGCTGTTCGCGTATGGACTTTCCTTCACGTCAGTCTTTCCGGTCGCGTTCATCCAATCCACGAGACGCGGGTGGTGGACCGTGAATTCCTCCCATTGATCGCCCATGGCGTCGGTGAAGCTGGCTTGTTCCTTGGTCGCATCGGGGCCGAGCTTACGGCGGCGTGTATACCCGAGCATATAGACCGGTTCTATGCCGCTGCTGGTGCGCGTAAGCAAGCTGAGCGTTCCTGTCGGGGCCACGGTGCTGATGCTGATATTACGACGACCGTGCTTCATCATTCGTGCGTGCAGTTCCGGCAGCTCCGTGGAAAGCATGGTGGTGAATTCGGAGGTGCGTTCCACTGCAGGATCGAATCCAACGAAGCTGCCTCGCTCGATCGCCATATCGATGCTGCTGTTGAATTCCGCTTCGCACTTGGTCCGCATGATGTGTTCGGCAGCCTCTACGGCGGCATCACTGTCGTAGGCCAAGTTCAATGCAGCAAGCGCATCAGCCATCCCGGTGAACCCAAGACCGGTACGACGTCCTTTTCGGCCCGTATCGCTGAGCAATTGCCAGGTATCGCGCTCCACACGTTTGACCGCATCAGGCTCCGGATCGCTATCGATCTTGGCAAGGATCCGGTCCACCGCTTCCAGTTCAAGATCCACCAGGTCATCCATCAAGCGCTGTGCCTCATAGGTCACCTTCGCCAAACGTTCATGGTCGAAACGTGCGTTCGGCGTGAAGGCATCCGTGACGAAGGAGTAGAAATTGATGGCGATCAACCGGCAACTATCACCACCCTGCATGGCGATCTCACCACATGGATTGGTGCTTTCATTCTTGAATCCGGGGTATACCGAAGAGGTGGAATACTTGTGTTGCCGGTCCCAGAATATGACACCGGGTTCCGCACTGCTGTGCGCGCACTTGATCAACGTATCCCAAAGCTCCCTGGCACGAACGGTCTTCGTTACCGAAGGCGTCCTACTATCGATCGGCCATTGATGCGTGAACTCTGCATCCTCCTCCACGGCTTGCAGGAATGCATCCCCCACACGGACGCTCACGTTGGCACCCGTGACCTTCGTAAGGTCTTGTTTGATGGTGATGAACTGCTCCACATCGGGATGCGCAATGTCCATGGTGAGCATCAGTGCACCCCTCCTACCCTTCTGTGCCACTTCCCTGGTGGTATTGCTGAAGCGCTCCATGAAGGACACCGCGCCCGTGCTGGTACGTGCAGCGTTGCTCACCGCTGCGCCTTCCGGCCGAAGTGTGCTAAGGTCGAAACCCACACCACAGCGGCGCTTGAAGAGTTGCGCCAACTGCTGATCGTTGTGGAAGATGCCGCCATAACTGTCCACCGGAGCAGGTATCACCACGCAATTCGAGAGCGATGCCAAGCGCGTATAGTCACCCAAGGAAGCCATCACGCTCCCCTGCGGAACGATATCACGGAAACCATCGAAGAGTTCGAAAATGCGATCCTCATCCAGTGCTATCCGTTGTTGTCCGTATGTCGAGAGCAATGCCACCTTCTCCGCTGGAACCGCCTTGTACGAACGTTCGATCCGCGCGAATTCACGCGCCATGCGCTTGTGTGTATCCGTCGGGGTGCGCTCGATCAGGTCGCCATTGCCGTTCCGCAGCGCATACTTGTTCATCCAAGTGGTGGCAGCGAGATCGTCCCCTTTGAAATAGGAAAGTGCGGCGGCGAGCACCTCCTCCTTGGTGAAACTGTTCGTGGTGGACTTGGACATGGTCATCAGGGTTTCCAGAACGGTCTCTTGTGGCATGGTCGTATCGATTGGAAGAACGAAGGATCCAAAGCTGCAAGATCGATCCCATGACCCTGATCAGTTCCGTGATCGATCATCAACCACGTTATGAACGATCCTCTGAACGTAGCTCTCAGCTTGAGCTATGCACGGATCCAACGATCATGATGACTTACCAACACGGAGCGATATCGACATACAAGCCCTCAGTGTACCAAGAACAACAAAGGCGCCCTGAGGGGCGCCCTTGCTGACTTTCACCGTTCCAAATCCACCACAGAACGGAACAGTGTATGGTAGTTTCCTTATTCAGCTGGAGGGAGCAACACTTTGTCGATCACAACGACCAATCCATTCGAAGCGGGAACTGAACCCAGCACCTTCGCATCATTGATCATCACGGTACCATCCTCGGCCACGGAGAACTTCACATTATCTCCGTTCGCCATGCCAACGGTACGGCCATTGCTCATGCTCTCAGGCTTCATCACGCCCAAGGCCACATGGTATTCAAGAATATCCTGCAGGGTCATCTTGTTCTCCGGTTTCAGCAGGTTATCCAGCGTTCCTTCCGGGAGCGCAGCGAAGGCGGCATCCGTCGGAGCGTAGACCGTGAACGGACCGGCATTCGCCAATACATCCTCATACTTCACGTGTTGCACGGCAGCCACGAGCGTCTTGTGATCCGGTGACCCGATGGCGATGTGTACCACATCCTTCGCCGACATTTCATCAACAACGGATGCCTGGCCGCCGGCCGTCGCGGCTTCCGCAGGTGCACTTGCCTCCTCCGTAGCCGCACCGCCGCAGGCGATACACAATGGAATGATCAGGAATGGTATCGTCTTGGAAAGGATGTTGGAGGGTGTCATGGATAGGTGGTCTTGCGTTTCTGCGGACAAGATCATCCGATGTACAGGAACACGGAATGATGATCGTCAGGAACGGATGGAAATCGATCCTCCTTTGCGTCGTCCTGTTGGAACCAAGCCCGATCAGAGGTCCTTTCGCTGAAAGGTCCGGAACGAGAACACCGTCGAGATCGCGACCCACAGCAGCATAACGCCGAAGGCCACAACGATACCTCCGGACGACCCGAAGAACTCCTTGTAGACAGCCCCACTATATCCCATCATTGCCGCCAGATCCACCTGCAGCATGACAAGGATCCGGCCCATATCGATCGGATTGAGAGCGGCAAGCGGAACGACGAACGGCTCGATAGGGTAATCGCTCAGCGCGAACATCAAGCTCATGAGCAGCGCATCATACACCAACACGAAAAGGAACCAAATGGAAAGGCCGACACCCACTCCACGTGCCTTTTCACGTTGCTTCAGTGCGATCAGTACACCCAATGCCGTAAAGACGAGCACCAGCCCTGACCCAGAGAGGGAAAGCATCAATGCTGCCTTGCTGGGTTCGTTGACCAGGAGCGGTAATCCAAGCCCGAAACCTTGAGCGATAAGGAGGGCTACGGACAGTGCCATGATCTGTCCGGCCAGAATGGACTTACGCGCGATCGGCTGAACGGCAAGTAACTGCGTGAACTCCAAGGTATCATAACTGTACACAATGGTGAATACCAAGGCGATCAGTGGAACAAGGGCCATTACGACCTGGACCAAACTGAGCAAAGCCTTGGACGGGTCGTCCTCGACGAGGAAAAGCCCTTGCGCCACGAGCAACATCAGCAAGGCATAGCCTAGCACGAAGCGGTTCCGGGCCAGGTCGATGAGCGTGTATTTGAAGACCTT
>JAGQVV010000064.1 GCA_020437805.1 Flavobacteriales bacterium | reverse complement strand
TACCACCTTCCAACCACGTCAGTTCCGTGCTACCCCCACCCACATCGATATACAGGTAGCTGCGGTCCTTCAACAGGTCCTGTGCCCAGAACGTGTTCACGATCAGGTCCGCTTCCACCTTACCATCGATGGTCTCGATGTGCACGCCGCTCTCCATTTCCACGCGGGTCATCACCTCTTCGCTGTTGGTGGCCTCGCGCATGGCGCTGGTGGCGCAACAGCGCATGTATTGCACGCCGTATACCTCGGTCAACAAACGAAAGGCCTTTAGGCTCTTGATCAGGTAATCTCGTTTGGCGCTGCTGATGGCACCGCTGGAGAACACATCCTCGCCCAAGCGGATCGGCACACGCACCAGCGTTTGCTTCTTGATCACCGGGTGATCATCGCGCTCGATCACCTCGGCCACCAAAAGGCGCACCGCATTCGAACCGATGTCCACGGCGGCATATGTGAGGTCGCGGTCGATGCGGCTAAGTTAGTTCGCGTAAATTGCCCTCGAACCGAACACTGAAGCAACCACGTCCATCTTGGACGTCTATTCATCAATGGACATGATCCGAAGAGATCCCCGATGGACATGCTGTGTTCGGGCACGTTGCTCAACATCTCCGAATTACCAACAGGACCCTACACGGTCCTCACAACGAACGGGACCGCTCGCTTCGTGAAGCATTGATGATCTCCCGCAAGAACATGAACGAATGAGATCCAGCATATCCACCATCTTCCTGCTGCTCACGGCCACGCTGATCCACGCTCAACAACCCGGCGAACTCGACCTCTCCTTCAACCCCACCGACCAAGGCCTTGGCTTGGGGGATGGCGCGTGGGGTGGACCTGTGGAAGAAGTGGTCCGCCAGCCGGATGGCAAGTTCCTCTTGTGCGGATGGTTCGGCAAGTACAACGGTGCACTTACGAACAAGGTGGCCCGTGTGAACGTGGATGGCACGTTGGACAACACTTTCTCTTCTTGGCCGGGTGCGAGCGGAACGGTGAATGCGATAGCGCTCCAACCCGATGGGAAAGTGTTGATCGGCGGGATCTTCACCACCTACAATGGCATCTCCCGCAGAAGTATCGCTCGATTGGATCCCGATGGAAGTCTGGACCCCACCTTCGACCCGGGAACCGGACTGTCCACCGGGACCAGCGGATCACCCGACGTGGAGGTGATCTCGCTTCAACCGGACGGCAGGATCGTCATCGCTGGATACTTCGCTTCCTATAACGGCGTGGCCAGGAACAACATCGCACGCTTGAACACGGATGGAAGCATTGATATGAGCTTCGATCCCGGTACAGGTCCGTCAGGCAACGTGAAGGCCGTCCAAGTTTCCGCCAGTGGCAAAATACTGGTCGGTGGTGAATTCACCTCGTTCAACGGCAGCGCCCATGGCTCCTTGGTCCGTTTGGAGGTGGATGGTTCCATCGATCCGAGTTTCATCACGGGTAGCGGGTTCCAAGGCCAAGTGGCTTGCATCGTGGAACGCAGCGATGGGACCCTGTATATCGGTGGGCGTTTCAGCACCTTCGACAATATTCCAAGGAAATACACTGCCCGCTTGCTCGCGAATGGATCCTTGGATCCCACCTATGACAGCAGCATCGGCCCGGACCCTTCCAGCAACCTGTACAACGTGCGCAGCATTGCGGAACAAGCCGATGGTAAGGTCTTGGTCGGTGGCCATTTCACCACATTCAATGGTGACACGCAACCGCACATCATGCGCCTTTCGGCCAGCGGCGAATTGGACCCTACGTACATGATCGGGACCGGTCCTGACGGACCGATCTTCGGCATCCTCGTGTTGCCCAGTGGCAAAGCATTGGTCTGCGGAGGATTCAGCGCTTACGACGAGCACTCTGCTTTCGGGCTTACTGTCGTGAACGTCGACGGAAGCTTGGATTCATCCTTCAACCCCGGCATGGGCTTCAACAACGACGTGGTTGTTCAAATACTCGTGCAAGCTGACCAGCGTATCATGGTCCGCGGAAGCTTCCAAGGATCCAACGGCGTCACGCGCCGCGGGATCGCCCGTTTGCTTCCGGATGGCGAACTGGATACCACGTTCGATCCCGGACTTTCGGCCTCTGGTGGCACGCTGAACGGCATGGCCCTGCAGCCTGATGGCAAAGTGGTGGTCGGTGGAGCGTTCACACAATTCAACGGCGTTCCACGCAACCGCATCGCAAGGCTCAACGCCGATGGGTCCGTCGATGCAGGCTTCGATCCGGGCAGTGGCCTCGACAATTGGGTATTTGCGGTGGCCGTGCAGCCCGACGGCAAGGTTCTCGTCGGTGGGAACTTCACCACGGCCAATGGGGTCGCCCGGAACAGGATCGCCCGTTTCAACGCGAACGGTAGCTTGGACAACAGCTTCGATCCTGGTTCAGGAGCCGATCTTGCGGTAAGGTCCTTCACCGTGCTAGATGATGGAAGGATCCTGATCACAGGCCAATTCACCACCATCGATGGTGTTCCGCGCAACCGCATAGCACGTTTGCTTTCTGATGGAAGCCTCGACGCGACGTTCGACCCGGGAACCGGAGCCGACGGCGTAGTGCAGCGGTCCATTGCACTTCCCAACGGCAAAGCGCTGATCCAGGGCGGCTTCTTCAATTACGATGGTGAGCCGCGTCAGGGCTTGGCCCGCGTGAATGAGGACGGCTCCCTCGATCTGGACTTCAACGTTGGTTTCTCCACGAGTACATCACCACAGGATCTTGCGGTAAGGTCGGATGGCAGGATCCTCGTGGTCGGGGCCGTGACCATGGCGATCGATGGGACCCCTCGCCGCGGCGTGGCACGGCTATTTCCCGATGGGGAACTCGACCTCAGTTTCGACCCCGGGGAGGGATCGGACAATTCGATCGGGACCGTGGCCGTGGTGAACGATGATCGGATACTTGTTGGCGGTTTCTTCTTCCAATATGGGGCGACCGGCCGCAACCGCATCGCTCGGATCCATGATGGAACCGTCCCGTTCGTCTCCGTACGACCAAGGGTCTTCCTGGATGGACCGTTCAACGGCACTTCATTGATGAACGATGATCTGCGCGCGCAGCAGTTGATCCCGCTCACCGAACCGTACACGTCGATCGGCTATGTGCATACCGATGGCGGAGACGAGACCATTTCCGCTTCCGTGCTAAGTACCGCAGGGGCCAACGCATGTGTGGATTGGGTGGTGGTCGAGCTGCGTGACCCCATTCAACCGACCACGGTACTGGCCTCCCAAAGCGCCCTGCTGCAGCGCGATGGGGATGTGGTCGCCACGGATGGACTTTCGCCCTTGTTATTCCTCTTGGCAGAAGGCCAGTATCAAGTGGCCGTGCGACATCGCAATCACCTGGGGGCTATGACCGCGACCCCATTGAACCTCACCGGTCAACCGACCGACATGGACCTTACTACGGGTGCGCTCGGAACTTGGGGCAATGATGCCACCAAGGTGGTCGGAAGTAACAGGACACTTTGGGCGGGAGATGCCAACTTCGATGGTCAGGTGAAATACGTCGGCCAGGACAATGACCGTGATGAAGTGCTCATTGGGATCGGAGGCATCGACCCGACCAATGTCGTGAGCGATGTGTACCTCGGTACGGATGTCAACATGGATGGCCAGGTGAAATATATCGGGAGCGAGAATGATCGCGATGTCATCCTTCAGACGATCGGAGGCGTCGTCCCTACCGCCGTGAGGCTGGAACAGTTGCCCTAGAGCCCTGGTTCGCATACACTGTACTTCCACCAACCATTATTGAAGGTGTTGGAATCGGCCTTGCTCACCGGGACAGCGCTGCTCGCTGAACCCGCCCCGTATGGGCTACTTTCCTTTCTTTGCCGCTCAACAACGCCAAGATCATGACCGAAGCGAAGAAGCGCAGTGGAGTGGACCGATTCCTTTCCGTGATCGAAAAGGCAGGGAACGCGCTACCGCATCCCGCAACCTTGTTCGCTCTCCTTGCTTTCGTTGTTGTGCTGCTCAGCGGTCTCTTCAGCCTGACAGGTATCAGCGCTTTGCACCCCGGCACAGGTGAAACGATCACGCCCTTCAACCTCCTCTCGGTGGAAGGCTTGCACATGATCCTGACCAAGATGGTGGTGAACTTCACCGCCTTCGCTCCCTTGGGGACGGTGCTCGTGGCCATGCTCGGCATCGGTATCGCAGAAGGTAGCGGCCTGATCGGTGCCGTGATGCGTGCCTTGGTGATGGCTTCGCCGAAGAAGCTGCTCACCTTCGTGATCGTGTTCGCGGGTGTGCTGAGCAATACCGCAAGCGAGGTTGGCTATGTGCTGCTCGTGCCCTTGGCGGCGGTGATCTTCCTCGCGGCCGGTCGGCATCCGCTCGCGGGACTTGCTGCGGCCTTTGCCGGTGTGAGCGGCGGCTACAGTGCGAACCTCTTGCTTGGCACCATCGACCCCTTGCTCGCCGGATTGAGCCAGGAAGCGGCGCGCATCATCGACCCCAACTACCTCGTGAACCCGGCATGCAACTACTACTTCATGTTCGTGAGCACCTTCGTTATTGCAGGACTCGGGACCTGGGTCACGGAAAAAGTGGTGGTGCCGCGCTTGGGTGAGTACCACGGTGATGAGAAACCCGAGGAGCTCCGCAATGCGACGGCCGCAGAGAAGCGCGGCATGAAATGGGCGCTCGTGGCGGTGCTGCTCTTCACCGGGGTGATCCTCGCGGGTCTGTTGCCGGCGGATGGTTTCCTGCGCGATCCAAAAACCCACGAGGTGCTGCACTCCCCGTTCATGAGCGGGATCGTGGCCTTGATCTTCATCAGCGCAGCGATCGCAGGTGTGGCCTATGGCATGGGTGCCAAGACCTTCAAGAATGACAGCGATGTGATGGGCGGCATGGCCAAGAGCATGGAGACGCTAGGAAGCTACATCGTCCTCGTGTTCTTCGCCGCACAGTTCGTGGCCTACTTCAACTGGACCAACCTCGGCCTGATCCTCGCCATCAAAGGCGCCGATGTGCTCAAGGCAGCGGACCTCGGCCCGATCCCCCTGATGCTCAGTTTCGTGCTCGTGAGCGCGATGATCAACATGGTGATGGGCAGTGCCTCGGCCAAATGGGCGATCATGGGACCGGTCTTCATCCCCATGTTCATGCTGCTCGGCTACTCGCCTGAATTCACCCAGATGGCCTACCGCGTGGGCGACAGCGTCACCAACATCATCAGCCCGATGATGAGCTACTTCGCCCTGATCGTGGCCTTCATCGCGCGCTACGACAAGAAGGCGGGCATCGGCACGGTGATCAGCACGATGCTCCCCTACTCGGTGGTCTTCCTGATCGGCTGGAGCGTGCTCCTGATCATCTGGGTGCTGCTGGAACTACCGATCGGACCGGGTGCGCCGATGTTCATGCCGTAAGGTTGGAGCTCGGAAGACCAGGACGCGGATCACATTCACTTCAACACCACCAAGCGCTCCTCCAAGGTCTTGATCTTCGCTTCGGCATCGGCCTTCTTCTTGCGCTCGTTCTCCAATACCGCTGGTGGGGCGCCATTGACGAAACGCTCGTTGCCCAACTTCTTCTCGACGCTGGCGAGGAATCCGCGCAGGTGGGTCAACTCCGCTTCCGCCTTCTTCACCTCGGCTTCGGTGTCGATGTTTCCGCCCAGGTCCACGGCATACTCCGTGGTGCCGACCAGGAAGGTGATGCTGCCTTCTCCGGCTTTCTCGACCGAGGTGATCGCACCGACGTTCGCGAGCTTGTTCACGAGTGATGCAACGGATCCACGCATCGGAGCAACACCCTTCACCTGGACGTCCAGGGCCTCCTTCGGGCTCATGCCGCGCTCATTGCGCGTGTTGCGCACGGCGCTGATCAGGTCGAAGGCGTGCTGCATTTCACCTTCCAGCTTCAGATCACCGTTGCCTTTTGCCGGCCAGTTCGCGATGATGATGTCGTCACCTTCCTTCCGATCGCGCAGCAAGTGCCACAACTCTTCGCTGAGGAAGGGCATAAAGGGATGCAGCAACTTCATCATCTCTTCGAACAACGACAGCGTTGCCTCATAGGTCGTGCGGTCGATCGGCTCGCCCACACCGTTGACGAAGGCCGGCTTGATGCTTTCCAAGTACCAACTGCAGAGGTCGTCCCAGATCAGTTTGTACGTGGCCATCAAGGCCTCACTGATCCGGAACTGGGTGAAGAGCCCGTCGATCTCTGTCGTCGCACGTTGCACACGACTTTCCAACCAGGCAACCGCCGCAGCACTTGATGCCGGTTGCTTGCGATCGTCCACGCTCCACCCTTTCACCAGCCGGAAAGCATTCCAGATCTTGTTGCTGAAGTTGCGACCCTGCTCGCATAAGGAATCATCGTATGGCAGGTCATTACCGGCAGGCGAAGTGAGCAGCATGCCCACGCGCACTCCGTCCGCACCGAACTTCTCGATGAGCTCCAGCGGATCCGGACTGTTGCCCAGGCTCTTGCTCATCTTCCGTCCGATCTTGTCGCGGACGATGCCGGTGAGGTACACGTTCTTGAACGGCACCTCCTTGCGGTACTCCACGCCTGCCATGATCATGCGCGCCACCCAGA
>JAGQVV010000063.1 GCA_020437805.1 Flavobacteriales bacterium | reverse complement strand
AGCGCGAAATGGGCCATGTGGACATGACCTGCAGGTACGCTACCCAAAGTGAATTCGTTCATGGCAGCAGCAGCATCGACCAACAGGTAGGTGCTATTGAAGGTCGCCACGGTGGTCCCTCCCATATCGGTGAGCGAGATCCCGGAAGCGTAGAACTTGATACCGCTGAAACGAACGTTGTTGCCCGAGCCGTCCACGTAGGTGGCATTCATGTCGAATGCATCGGTCCCGTTCACGAAATCGAAGGACATCTTGACCGTGCCGGTGCCGCCGGACCCACCGGAGCCGGTCAAGGCAATGGCCGAAACCAGACCGTCCATGGCCGCAGCATTCGGTGCTCCCCCGCCCATAGCGACAGAGTCGGCCAACAGATCAAGTCCCGAGATCAGCGTTCCGACATCCACCTTGGCCGGGATAGTGACCGTGGAGCCTGCGGAAACATCGAGCATGGCCATGAGTTCATCCTCGCGGAACATGGGATCGGTGGCACAGTGGTAGGTCACGTTCTTGTCCTCGACATCATTGAAATCACCGTCACCATTCCCGTCGACCTTTCCTTCGATCAAGAGGAATTTATAGCCTGCAGCGGGGTTCCAGCTCCAGTGCATGTCCGGAACGTTCAGCGGGAATTCAGCCACCGTCGGGTCGGCATGGTTCACGGCACTCTCCAATCCCAGCGCGAAATGCGCCATGTGGATATGGCCTTCGGGAACGCTTCCCAAGGTGAACTCGTTGCTCGGGGCTGAGGCATCCACCAAGAGGTACGTATCATGGAAATCACCCACGGTACTTCCTCCCATATCCTCGAGGTGGATATCGGAAACGTAGAATTTGATCGCGCTGAAGCGGACCTGATGGTTGGCACCATCCACGTAGTTCGCGTTCATGTCGAAGGCATTCTGGCCGTTCACGAATTCGAAGGACATTTTGACCGTCCCGGTGGTACCCGGCGTTGACGGCGTGGAGGTCGGAGGCACCTCGTCATCCTTTTTGCAGGATGCAAGGGCAAGCGCGAGGAGCGCCATCAATGAGAAGTGTTTCAGGTTCATCATTCGTTTGGTCGTTCTGTGGTTCTGTTCTGTGGTTCTGTTCTGAAATGGTCCTCTAGGACCAGTGCTTCGATCCTATTCGCCGGTAATGGCCAGGATCATATTGTTCATCAATGTGCCGTTCGCGGTGTCACCGCCAACGGCCACCGGTGTGGTCCGTAGATCAACACCTTGCATCAAGACGCCCAGGTCAACGTCCACTTCGATCGTGGCATGGTCGCCTTCGGCGATATCGACCGATGTATGGAACAAGGTCTCACGGACCAATTCGTCGGTCGCGCAGTATCGAATGAACCTGACATCCTCCGGGTCATCGAGATCCCCGTCCGCATTTCCATCCACACGACCTTCGAGGTTCAGGAATTTGAATTGTGCGGGAGGGTCATCCCTCCAATGCATGTCCGTGGAATTCAACGGCGCCGGTGCATACAAAGGGTCCGTGTGGTTCATGGAAGGTGCCAACCCGATCATCACATGCACTTGGTGTACATGACCGGTCGGGACCGTTCCAAGCACGAAGGTGTTGTCCTGTGCTGATGCGTCGATCAAGAGGTAAGTTTCCTCAAAGCCGATCATCCCCACATGATCGGCATCGATCAGTTCGATGTCGGAGATGAAGAACTTCAGTTTGTCGATCCTGATCAAGTTACCCACGCCATCGCTGTACACTGAATCCATGACCATTGGCGACCCGTTGTTGGTGAAGGTGAACCTCAATGAGGCGGTACCGTTGGACACAACGGTGTTCATGTCCTTTGGAGGCAATGGGTCCTCACGTTTGCACGCCACCCCGACGATCACCCACATGGCAAAGAGAAGAATCCGTGGTACGGTCATGATCGATCAGCTGTTCAAGTTGTACGTTAGGCCTATAACGACCCGCTCCTTGTTCGGGATCATCAACGATCCGATGTCCTGTGCCACGACATACTGGAAGGTAGCGGAAAGGCCCCAAGAGCGCCACCAAAGTCGGGAAGCGACATGGGCGAACAGTGTCGAGCTCCCGGTCCCATCCACGGGCTCGGAACCATCCTGGTCCATCCCCGACCGCTCATGGTATGCGCCCATCGAGGGCATCCATTTCCAATCCTCCCCAAAGTCGTAGCGCCTGAAGACCTCTGCCGTTGTACTTAGGCCGTTCCCCAAGCTGTATCCTTCCGAGTTGGCGGTATTGTATCGACCAACCATGGTAAGGCCCGCACCATTCCGATCGTGGCGCACCTTGTATTCCGCCGAACCGAGCAGGTCCCATGTGCCGGTACCGGGCTGTTGGTCCACCTCCACCACGGAACCCTGATAGCTCAGGTCCGATGGCCCCAACGGCAATTTCGCACCGGCTCCGAGCATCAAGCGATGCACCACCCGTTCATCAGGTGTAAGGCATTTGGTATTGACCACTTGATAGCGCGCAAGGATGAATGGATCACCGACGCCATAGACATCGGTGGAGACATAACCATCCACCGAGCGGTAGTTGTTCACCAAAGGGATGGAAGCGAGGACAGCGACACGCTCGGCCACCCAGAAGTCGCCACGGATCTCGGCCACCTGATACAATTCCCGGTAATGGACCTCCGTGTCCTCACTGGGGGCTATGCCGTGCCCGCCATGCTTGGGGGTGATGGTCGTGGAGCCAGGCACAAGAACATTCCCTTCCAGCCTGCGATAACGCCAGAAGAGGGAGACTGAGCTGTTGCGTTCGTGCGGTTGGATCCCTAAGAAGATCCCGCACACGTCGCATCCGAGGGCGATGGACGGCAGCATAAGCGCCATCCATGCGACCAACAATGGTTTCATGGGGTTGTGGAATGGTCACAGCGACAATGCGCCGCAATGGAGGTTCATGCCATGCCCGTGATCCGTTCAAAGCCGGAAGACAGGCCAAGAGAACGCTCAGGCACGGGGCACATGCTCCAGGACCGCCGTGGTCCCTTCCAATTCAGTCGCTGTAATGGACGGAAAGACCAGATCGGAAGCCTCCAAGGATAACATTGCCACCCCCTCCGAGATGGGAACACGGGGTTCCAAGCGGACCTCGATCCGTTCGGTAGGGAACTCCGTTCCCGACTCCTGCTCCAAAGCCTTGAAGCGTTTGGCAAGCTGGCACTCACCATGACAGGTCCGCATGGACTCCATCACATCCCGCTGCACGCAAAGTTCCCGCTCGATGGAATCGCGATGCACGTGGAACTCAAGCAGGACGGCAAGAGGAGCCAGCATCAGGCCTACGAACAGGCCCAGCATCAGAACTCCTGTAAACCGTTGCATCGCTGCAAAAGTAGGTCAAGTTGGATCGATCTTGTTGACATTCATCATGCTCTTCAACGACCGCAGCGAACAAGGCGGCAAGGAACGAGGAGGGGCCATCCCTTTCGAGATGGCCCCTCCCTGGTCGGTCATCGAATGATCACTCCTCCACCACCTCGAAAGGAATGGTGCGGATGACATCGCGGTGGAAGACCACCTCAGCCTCGTACTTGCCGAGGGACTTGATGGCTTCCCCTTTGAGTTTGATGTTCTTGCGGTCCACCTCGAATCCGAGTGCACGAATGGCATCGGCGATCTGGATGGTGTTGACGCTACCGAAGATCTTGCCCGCCTCACCGGCCTTTGCGCCGATCTTCAGGGTCTTGTTCTCCAGTCCGTCAGCCATCTTGGTGGCTTCTTCCTTGACCTTCGCCTCTTTGTGGGCGCGTTGCTTCATGGTCTCGGCCAGTTGCTTCTTCTCGCTGCTGGTGGCGCTCACGGCGAGGCCACGGGGCAGAAGGAAGTTGCGGGCGTACCCATCGCGCACCTTCACCACATCATTGGTGTAACCGAGGTGCTCTACGTCTTGTTTCAGGATGACTTCCATGTTCGTAGCGTTGGGTCGTTCTTACTTGAGCATATCCGCCACGTACGGCATCAGTGCCAAATGGCGGCAACGTTTCACGGCCTGGCCCACTTTGCGCTGGTACTTGAGGCTCGTGCCTGTAAGGCGACGGGGCAGGATCTTGCCTTGCTCGTTCACGAAGCGCATGAGGAACTCCTCATCCTTGTAATCGATGTAGGTGATCCCCATCTTCTTGAAGCGACAGTACTTGTCCTTCTTCGTCTCGATGGCGATCGGGGTGAGATACCTGATCTCGCTATTGTCTGCTGCCATGGTGTTAAGCGTTGGAGGTTTCTGCGGTTTCCTTCTTGGCCGTACGCTTGGTACGACGCTTCTCGGCGAACGCGATGTGATGCTTGTCCATCACGATCGTAAGGAACCGGATCACGCGTTCATCACGACGGAATTCGGTCTCGAGCTTGGCCACGAGCGTAGGCTCGCTTTCGAACTCGAACAGGTGGTAGAAGCCCGTGGACTTCTTCTGGATGGGATAGGCCAACTTGCGCATCCCCCAGTTCTCTTCGTGGTGGACCTTACCACTGCCTGCTTTGATCAGGTCTTTGAACTTCTTGACCGTCTCCTTTGCCTGGTCTTCGGACAAAACGGGAGTAAGAATGAAGACGGTTTCGTACCGGTTGGTCATGTTACCTTCGGTTGATTTGGGGCGCAAATGTAGGGCTTTTACTGAAAGTTCGCGTGCTGGCGCGGTGCCGATCGCTGGCGATAGGGGACCATCACATCCCGAGCTTCGTCGACCTCAGGCTCCGGGATCGTTGATAACCTGTTAGGAGCAGGGCTGGGCAAGGCCTTTCATCATATTGAATATCAGTTATTTAGCCCATTATCCAAGAGCGTGTTGACCATCGTGAATTGCCAACTTGGGGCCATCCGAGCCCGACCCTCGGGTTATCTTCGCCGATGTCCGGTCAATCCATGACCGTGGACCACCGAAGGCATGGATCCCTACGTCGTAAGCGCCCGCAAGTATCGCCCCGCCACCTTCGACACGGTCGTAGGACAGGAAGCGGTGACCAGCACGCTGAAGAACGCCATACGGAACGACCACTTGGCGCAGGCCTTTCTGTTCACCGGGCCCCGTGGTGTCGGTAAGACCACCTGTGCACGGATCCTGGCGCGAACCATAAACTGCGAGAATCTGGGGGAGGAATTGGTGGCTTGCGGCAAATGTGACCCGTGCAAAACCTTCGATGAAGGGCACAGCCTGAATATTTTCGAGCTGGACGCCGCGAGCAACAACAGCGTGGATGATATCCGGAACCTGATCCTCCAGGTATCCATCGCTCCGCAAGTGGGCACCAAGAAGGTGTACATCATCGACGAG
>JAGQVV010000341.1 GCA_020437805.1 Flavobacteriales bacterium | reverse complement strand
TGGCAGCATTCTGGATCGGTGCGGGTCTCCTGTTCTGGGCCTTGGGTTTCGGTGTCCTCCACATCTTCTATGGTACGCTCATGTACTATCGGCATGAACGTGACCCATCGAAAACGGCATGATAGAAGGGCTCGACAAAATGCTCGAAAGCCGTGTCCGGCTGGGGGTCTTGGCCGTGCTCGTGGTGAATGAGTGGGTGGACCACGCCCGGTTGAAGGAACTGCTCGGTGTTACCGATGGTAACCTGGCAAGTCATCTTTCGGCACTGGAGAATGTGAGGTATGTGCAGGTCAGAAAGCGTTTCATCGGCAAGCGACCCAATACCAGCTACAAGGTCACCGTTACCGGTGCGAAGGCCTTCCGGGCGCATTTGGATGCGATCGGTCGGTTGATCCCGAAGAACTGAATACGAGAAAGCCTTAGGAATATGTCCGTTTCGCTCAACCCCTTCCTTCCGATGCTGCTTATCCTCCTTGTAGCGGTCCTTTTCGACGGCCTGTTCTGGGACCGGACCTTGGGGCTCAATCTCACGCTGTTCGTTCCGCTCCTCATCGGGTCCATGTCGGTACTACACGGGGGGCGGGGTCTCTCGGTCCCTGCACGCGTGGCCATGCTCGGGGCATTGGTCGCGGGCGGCATGGTGTACGTGCATAATAGCACGATCGCGGTGTTCGGCGTGATCCTGGCGTTGATGGCCATGAGCGCGTTCATGCTGGAGAGGGAACTTCGCTCCCTTCCGTTCGCCATGGCCTCGTTCTTCAGCAATCTGCTCATGGTTCCCGTAGGCATGGTGCAGGGGATGGATGGCATCGTCCTTTCAAGAAATGTACCTCGCAAAGGATGGCGATGGACCAAGTTGGCGGTCCTTCCGATCCTTGTCGTTGTCCTGTTCTTCCAGTTGTACAGGGCCGGGAACTCAAAATTCGATCATCTTGCCGCCGGCCTACTTGACGGGCTGTTCCAGCGCCTTGGTAGCGTGTTGGAAAAGTTGTTCACGCCGCACAGCTTCTTTTTCCTCTTTGCCCTGCTCCTGAGTGCAGGCCTCCTTCACCGCTTTGCGCCTGCATGGGTGTTGGGCTTGGAACGCCCCCTTGACGACCGATCGGTGCGTATCAGGTCGCGCAGGCCGCATTGGATGGCCCCACGGGCCATGGACCCATTGGAACGCGAACGCCGAATGGGTGTCATCCTGCTGGTGATCGTGAACCTGCTGCTCCTTGTGGTCAACATCATCGATATCGACTGGGTATGGTGGGGTTTCGAGGTGCCACGGGATTTCAGTTTGAAGCAATTCGTACACGAAGGGACCTGGATGCTCATCGTGAGCATCCTGCTCAGCATGGTCATCATCATGTTCCTGTTCCGGGGTAACCAGAATTTCTACTCGCGCAGTGGTTCCTTGAAGCACCTGGCCATGATGTGGGTGGTCCAGAATTTCATCCTTGGTATATCGGTGTTCCTGCGGAACTACCATTACATCTCGTTCCATGGTCTGGCGTACAAGCGGATCGGGGTCATCGTTTTCCTCGCATTGGTCCTGGTGGGTCTGGTGACCCTTTTCCTGAAAGTGCGCAACCGAAAGAGCTTGTATTTCCTGGCCCGTGTGAACGGATGGGCGGCCTTCATCCTGCTCATCGGCCTGACCACGGTGGATTGGGACAGCTTCATAGTGCGGACGAATCTGCGACACGCGAATCCCGGGGAGATCGACGTCGACAATTACCTTTCCATGAGCGACAAGGTATTGCCCCTCCTCTATGCGAATTTCAATGCTGTTCAAGCCCAGATGGAGCGCCACCGCGCGAACCGTGTGGTATGGGTGGACCACTTGGACCCGGAGACCTTCCGGCTAGCGCTCGATGACAAGCGGGACCGATTCCTACACCGGTACCTTCATCAAGACCCATTGGAGGACAATCTTGCCGACCGTAGGACAATGTCTGCTTTGGGCCGGCTCGGGCACGTTGCGATCACGCCATGAACCACAGCGCCGACATTCGCTTCATAAGACGTTGGATCGCGTTCTTCATGATCGCGCTGTTGATCAGTGGTCTTACGGCTGTACCCTTGGAATGGGGCGCGAAAATGCTCGCATTGGTGCTTAGGGACGAAGGTGGACCCTGGCAGGCATGGGCCGAGCGGGTGGCCCGCGCAGTTTCCGAGGTCGGGCAGGAGCACGGTTTCCTGTTCTATGGGACCGATTGGCTTGCCTTTGCACATGTTGTGATCGCCATGGCGTTCATCGGTCCATATAGGAACCCGGTACGTAACAAATGGGTGGTGGACTGGGGGCTTTGGTCCTGCTTGCTTGTACTGCCGTTCGCATTTTTTTGGGCGCCGGTGCGTGGTATACCCTTCTTCTGGCGTTGCATCGATGCTTCGTTCGGGGTGTTCGGTGCCGTTCCCTTGTGGTTGGTCCGCTCACGGATCGGACGCATGGAGCGGAACATTGCGACCGGTGGTGCATGAAGGCCCGATACACCATATCGCTTCCCGTCAGAACGGGAGTGATGCTTTCGGTAGCCTGCTTTCTGGCCTTTGCACCTGACTGCTATCTGCCGATGTTGGCACGCTCCTTTCTGGTCCAATGGACCGCCTTGTTCCTGATCCTGTCCGCAGCGTTCCTTTGGCTTGGTAGCTGGTGGTCCGCTGTTTCGGCCATGGTCGGAACGGGTTTGTTGTTAATGCAGATACCCATGCCCTTGGCGGGCGGACCGGATCCGCCCACGGGATCGATGCTTCGCGTTCTGCACATGAACGTGTGGCAACCGAACGAGCGCTATGGATCGGCCATCGAAGAAGCGTTATCCAGCGAAGCCGATGTGATCTCGATCCAAGAGGTGGATCGGCATTGGGCCGTGGAATTGATCTCCCGTCTTGGTCCAAGCTACCCCTATGCCCGCATCGAGCCCCGTTCGAATTGCTATGGGATCGCACTCTTCAGTAAGCTTCCGTTCGAACGGGTCAACACGATGTACCTGGATGGCGCACCGTTGATCGAGGCTCGGTTCAGCGTGGCTGGAGAGCCGGTCCGGGTGATCAGTGTCCATGCCACATCCCCGATCTCGTATGAACATTTTCATCGGCGCAATCGTCAACTCGAAGGCCTCGTTCCCATTGTGGCCGCAACGACCATCCCAACGATCCTTGTCGGCGATCTGAACACCGTGCCTTGGGATGGAGCATTCGGCCGTTTCTGTTCGCGTTCAGGGCTGCGGGCCGCACCGGTCAAGGGGAGTCGGACCTGGCCTTCCGTGGGCCCGCTGGCTTTGATACCCTTGGACCATGTCCTGCTTTCCGGTCAAGCATCCGCGACCTCCATCTCCTCTTTCCACGTTCCAGGCAGCGATCATCGCGGGTTGCTGGCAGAGATCATTCTTCCCCGTAATGCGCCCTGATATCCGTCGCTTGTTCCTTTGGATGACCGTGTTCTTCGCCTCGATGGCTTTCCTGGAAAGCGCAGTGGTGGTGTACTTGCGTGCGTTGTACTACCCTGAAGGGTTCGGGTTCCCATTGGTGCCGATGGACAGCAAGCTCGTTGGTACTGAGGTATTCCGAGAACTCGCGACCATGATCATGCTACTTGCGCCGGGTGCGCTTGTTGTGCGCAACGCAACGGAATGTTTCGC
>JAGQVV010000062.1 GCA_020437805.1 Flavobacteriales bacterium | reverse complement strand
TCCTCATTGAAGGATAAGAAAGCGAACGGCATCCCGAAGGTCGAACAGGCCAAGGTCGTAGGCCAGAGCATCGCCGAGAAGGCCAAGGCTGCTGGTATCGACAAGGTCGTCTTTGACAGGAACGGATACCTCTATCATGGTCGGGTGAAGGCCCTGGCCGAAGCAGCCCGCGAAGCAGGCCTCAATTTCTGATCATACCGAACACATGTCTGAAACGAACATCAAGAAGGTCAAGAGCAGCGATCTGGAGCTGAAGGACAAGCTCGTGGCGCTGAACCGCGTGACCAAGGTCACCAAGGGAGGCCGCACCTTCACCTTCGCTGCCATCGTGGTGGTGGGGAACGAGAACGGTGTGGTGGGCCACGGCCTGGGAAAAGCAAAGGAGGTACAGGAGGCCATCGCCAAGGGTATCGATGATGCGAAGAAGAACCTAGTGAAGGTTCCTGTGCTCCGGGGTACGATCCCGCATTCCCAGGAAGGCAAGTTCGCTGGTGCCCAAGTGTTCCTGAAGCCTGCCGCACACGGTACAGGTGTGATCGCGGGAGGTGCCATGCGTGCCGTGCTGGAGAGTGTCGGCGTCACCGATGTTCTGGCCAAGAGCAAAGGCAGCAGTAATCCACACAACGTTGTGAAGGCCACGATCGAAGCGCTGACCAGCTTGCGTGATGCCAATGCCGTGAGCATGCAGCGCGGTATCAAACTGGAACGCGTATTCAACGGATAACATCGATCCATCGAGCCATCGAAGGACCATTGACATGAGCAAGTTGACCATTACCCAGAAGCACAGCCAGATCAAGTGCCCGAAGCGCCAGAAGGATACCCTTAAGGCCTTGGGCCTGGGTCGCATCGGCAAGGTCGTCGTTGTGGAAGGCACTCCCCAGATCCGCGGAATGGTGGAGAAGGTGCATCACCTGGTAGCCGTGACCGAGGCTTGAACCAATAGAACAGTACGACCATGGATCTGAGCAAATTGAAGCCCGCAGAAGGGGCCACGAAGAAGGAGAAGCGCATCGGTCGCGGCCAAGGCAGCGGACGCGGTGGTACCTCGACCAAGGGCCACAAAGGCCAGAAGGCGCAAGCCGGTTACAACCGTAAGCGTGGTTTCGAGGGTGGTCAAACCCCCTTGGTGCGTCGCTTGCCCAAGTTCGGTTTCACGAACCCGACGCGTGTGGAGTACAAGGGTATCAACCTGGATGCCATTCAGACCCTCGTCGATTCCAAGGGGATCCAGGTCATTGACCCAGCGGTGTTGTACGCCAATGGCCTGATCGCGAAGAACGACAAGCTGAAGGTCCTCGGACGCGGGGAGTTGAAAGGCAAGGTCGACATCTCCGCCCATGCTTTCAGTGCAACCGCCAAGGCGGCCATCGAGGCCAATGGCGGGAAGGCGGAGACCATCTTGAGCGTTGTTGACAAAGCAGAGCAAGAGAAGAAGGCATGAAGAACATGATCGACACGATCAAGAACATCTGGCGCATCGATGAGTTGCGGAACCGCATCCTCATCACGCTCGGCCTGTTGTTGATCTACCGTATCGGTAGTTTCATCGTATTGCCGGGCGTGGATAGCGCACGGCTGGCTTCCGGCTCCGCTGGTGGCGGTGGTATCGTGGAGATCCTGTCGATCTTTACCGGTGGAGCCTTCACAAGGGCTTCCATCTTCGCGTTGGGCATCATGCCGTACATCAGCGCGAGCATCATCATGCAGCTCATGGGTATCGCTGTCCCGGCGGTCCAGAAGAAGCAGAAAGAGGAGAGCGGTCGTCGCCAGATCAATCAATGGACACGCTACTTGACCATTTTGATCTGCGTGTTCCAAGCCCCTAGCTATATATACGCTACGATCGATTCCGCTGCGCGCCCAGACAGCCAGTTCTGGTTGTTCACCAGCATCGTGATCCTGACCTGTTCGACCCTCTTCGTGATGTGGTTGGGTGAGCGCATCACCGAGCGAGGTCTGGGTAACGGTATTTCACTGATCATCATGATCGGGATCATCGCCTTGCTCCCGCAGTCCTTCGCACAGGAAGTGGTGGGGCGCATGGGTCCTGGTGGAGGTGGCCTGGTCCTCCTGTTGGTGGAGATCGTGCTTTGGGTGCTCATCATCGCGGGTTGCATCCTGTTGGTGCAAGGCACGCGACGGATACCGGTACAGTTCGCCAAGCGCGTACAGGGTAATAAGCAGTACGGTGGCGTGCGCAACTACATTCCATTGAAGGTGAACGCGGCCGGTGTGATGCCGATCATCTTCGCACAGGCCATCGTGCTGGTCCCGATGTACCTGGCCCAGGCGTTCGAGACCCCACCCCAGTGGCTGGTGAGCATAGCGAACAGCCAAGGTGCATTCTACAATTTCAGCTTGTTCCTCATGGTGGTGCTGTTCACGTACTTCTATACGGCCATCACCGTTAACCCGAACCAATTGGCTGACGATATGAAGCGTAATGGTGGTTTCATCCCGGGAGTGAAGCCGGGCAAGAGCACCGCAGGCCATATTGATGAACTGCTTTCACGTATCACCTTGCCTGGAGCCATCTTCCTGGGCTTCGTCGCGATCATGCCCGCGTTCGCGGTCATGTTCGGGATCAAACAAGGGTTCGCGCAGTTCTTCGGAGGAACCTCATTGTTGATCATGGTGGGTGTGTTGTTGGACACGCTGCAGCAGATCGAGAGCCATTTGTTGATGCGGCATTATGATGGTCTGATGAAGTCGGGCCGTATCAAAGGAAGAGCGGGAGGAGCGGCCTATGGCCTCGCAGGATAGGTCATGGGGAAGTCCGTGATCATTCTGAGCGAGGACGAGATCGCATTGGTGAGGGAGAGTTCTTTACTTGTTGGGAGGACCTTGGCCGAAGTGGCACGCCACATCGCGCCCGGTATCACTACCGGAAAGCTCGACGCGATCGCGGAAGAGTTCATCCGCGACCATGGTGCAGTACCCGGGTTCAAAGGCCTATACGGATGCCCGAGCACATTGTTGACCAGTGTGAACGAGCAAGTGGTGCACGGACTGCCGGATGATCGTCCCTTGCAGGACGGTGACATCGCCAGTGTGGACTGCGGCGTGTTGATGAACGGATTCTACGGTGACAGCGCGTACACCTTCTGTGTCGGTGAAGTGGCATCGGAAACCTCGGAGCTTTTGCATGCAACGCGGGAGTGCTTGGCGCTCGGTATCGAGCAAGCGGTGGAGCACAACCGCACGGGTGACATCGGTTTCGCGATACAGCAACACGCCGAAAGGAAGGGCTATGGAGTGGTGCGGGAGTTGGTGGGGCATGGCGTTGGCCGAAAGCTGCACGAGGCTCCGGAAGTACCGAACTACGGTAAGCGAGGGCACGGAGTGCGGCTCAAGAGCGGAATGGCACTTGCGATCGAACCCATGATCAACATGGGAGTGAAGGAGGTGAAGCAGATGAGCGATGGATGGACGGTGGTGACGAAGGACGGGAAGCCCAGTGCACATTTTGAACACACGGTAGTGGTGAGAGCCGGAAAAGCGGAGGTCCTATCAACATTCCAATACATCGAGGATGTATTGGAAAAGAAGGGTGAATTGATCACGAAAGGATAACATCGACCTGATGGGTCGAACAAGAACGAGAAGGGAGGCATGAGCAAAGCCGGAACAATTGAGCAGGACGGTGTCATCAAAGAGGCGCTGAGCAATGCCATGTTCCGTGTGGAGCTGGAGAACGGGCACGTCATCGTGGCCCACATCTCGGGAAAGATGCGGATGCACTATATCCGGATCCTGCCCGGGGATAAAGTGAAAGTGGAGATGAGCCCATATGATCTCAGCAAAGGGCGCATCACCTTCCGATACAAAAGCTGATACTAGACACCCAGGAAACCATGAAGGTCAGGGCCTCACTCAAGAAACGCTCAGCGGACTGCAAGATCGTCCGTCGCAAGGGGCGTCTGTACATCATCAACAAGAAGAACCCGAAGTTCAAGCAGCGTCAAGGCTGATAATCGCACGAGCATGGCACGTATCGCAGGTATCGACCTACCGAAGACCAAACGGGGCTGCATCGGCCTCACGTACATCTATGGCATCGGCCGCAGCCGCGCTCTCGAGATACTCGAGAAAGCAGGTGTGGATCCGGACACGAAGGTGGACGACTGGACCGATGACGAACAGGCGAACATTCGCCAATACATCAACGAACAAGTCAAGGTGGAGGGTGCGCTGCGCAGCGAAGTGCAGCTGGGCATCAAGCGCTTGATGGACATCGGGAGCTACCGTGGACAGCGTCATCGGGCCGGGCTGCCCGTGCGTGGTCAACGTACCCGTACGAACAGCCGTACGCGGAAGGGCAAGCGGAAAACCGTGGCGAACAAGAAGAAAGCGACCAAGTAAGAGCAGTTGCAGTTGTCAGTTGCCGGTAGGCAACTACTGACAACGGACAACGGACAACCGACAACTGGAGAACACATGGCAAAGCAAGAAGGCAAAGGCGGCGCAGCCGGCAAGAAGAAAAAGAAGAACGTCGTGGTCGAGGCCTATGGACAGGCGCATATCCATGCGACTTTCAACAACCTGATCATCAGCCTCACCAATAACAAGGGTGAGGTGATCAGCTGGTCCTCCTCGGGCAAGAACGGCTTCCGTGGGAGCAAGAAGAACACCCCGTACGCAGGCCAGCTCAGTGCTGAAGAGGCTGCTCGCGAGGCGCATGATCTTGGTCTGCGTAAGGTGAAGGTGTTCGTGAAGGGCCCCGGATCCGGACGCGAGAGCGCGATCCGTGCGTTGCACAACAGTGGAGTGGAGGTCACGGAGATCATGGACATCACACCGATGCCCCACAACGGCTGCCGCCCACCCAAAAAGCGTCGCGTTTAAGAATTGGAAACCGTAGGGGTGGAATTCCTCCGCTCCGTTGTTGGTGTTCGAACCAGGGCACCCAAAATTGAAGAAGATGGCACGTTACACAGGACCCAAGACCCGGATCGCCCGGAAGTTCAAAGAGGCGATCTATGGCCCGGACAAATGGATGGAGCGCAAGCCCCATGCCCCAGGCCAGCACGGCCCCAATGCTCGCCGCCGGAAGAAGGAGAGCGAGTACAGCGTTCAACTGCGTGAGAAGCAGAAGGCGAAATACACCTACGGCATCCTTGAGCGCCAGTTCGAGAAGATGTACCACATCGCATCGAGCAAGCGTGGTATCACGGGCGAATTGCTGCTCCAGCTTTGCGAGTCCCGGTTGGACAATACGGTGTTCCGTTTGGGCATCGCTCCTACCCGCCGTGCTGCGCGCCAGTTGGTGAGCCATGGCCATGTGAACGTTGATGGCAAGTTGGTGAACATCCCGAGCTACACCTTGCGCCCCGGACAGACCGTTGCAGTGCGCGAGCGTAGCCGATCCTTGGAGGCCATCGCCAACAGTGTTTCGGTGAACAACAATCGTTTCGATTGGTTGGAGTGGAACCCGTCGAACATGACCGGAAAATTCATTGCAGCGCCTGAGCGCGCACAGATCCCCGAGAACATCCGCGAGCAGTTGATCGTGGAACTGTATTCCAAGTAAGGGTCAAGGACGCAGCCCCGACCCGTCCAACGGGGCCGGTCCTGAAGGAGTGAGGAGAGAGCGAAGGACGATCGATACCCCGAGCCCGGTGAACGGGACCGGAACCTGAACAACGAACAACGAACCACAACATGCCCATTCTCGAATTCCAGCGGCCCGATAAGGTCACGATGATCGAATCCGACGACCAGAAAGGCTCCTTCGAGTTCCGTCCCCTAGAGCCAGGGTACGGTATCACGATCGGTAACGCTCTGCGTCGCATCCTGCTCTCCTCCTTGGAAGGACACGCCATCACCGCCGTGCGCATCGATGGTGTGGACCACGAGTTCAGCACCGTGAAAGGTGTGATGGAGGACATGACGGAGATCGTCCTGAACCTGAAGCAGGTGCGTTTTCGCCGCCAATTGGATGACGTGAGCACCGAGAAGGTCTCCTTCACTGTGACCGGAAAGGACACCTTCACTGCCGGTGATATCGGCAAACACACCACCGGCTTCCAGGTATTGAACCCCGAACTGGTGATCGCCAACATGGAGAGCAATGTGAAGCTCCATGTGGAGATCAGCATCGGTAAAGGCCGAGGCTACGTGCCTGCTGATGAGAACAAGGTGGATAGCGCTCCTATCGGTACCATCTTCATCGACTCCATCTTCACGCCCATCAAGAACGTGAAGTACAACGTGGAGAACACCCGTGTGGAGGAGAAGACCGACTACGAGAAGCTAACCATCGAGGTGACTTCCGATGGTAGCGTCACTCCGAAGAATGCCTTGCAGGAAGCCGCCAAGATCCTCATCCACCACTTCATGTTGTTCAGTGATGAGCGCATAAGCTTGGATGTGGAAGAACGCGCGGCCGAGACCGAGGAGTTCGACGAGACCAGTCTTCACATGCGTCAATTGCTGAAGACCAAGCTCGTCGATATGGACCTCAGCGTTCGTGCGTTGAACTGCTTGAAGGCTGCGGACATCGAGACCCTTGGCGATCTGGTGGCTTTCAACAAGAACGACCTCTTGAAATTCCGCAACTTCGGAAAGAAGAGCCTGACCGAGTTGGAAGACCTCGTGGAGAACAAGGGCTTGAGCTTCGGTATGAACGTGAGCAAGTACAAACTGGACAAGGAGTGATGTAGTGGCGATGTACACATCGCCAACTGCAACACAACGAATCGCATACGACGATGAGACACGGAAACAAGAACAACGCTCTCGGCCGCAAGAAGGCCCACCGCGACGCGCTCCTGAGCAATTTGGCGATCTCCTTGATCGACCACAAGCGCATCGAGACCACCTTGGCCAAGGCGAAGGCCTTGCGCAGGTACGTCGAGCCATTGATCACCAAGAGCAAGGAGGATACCACGCACAGCCGTCGTGTGGTGTTCAGCGAATTGCAGAACAAGGAGGCCACGGCCGCGTTGTTCCGCGATGTGGCCCCGGCCGTGGCTTCACGCCCGGGTGGTTATGTGCGTATCATCAAACTGGGCAACCGCTTGGGCGATGCCGCAGAGATGGCCATGATCGAGCTGGTTGACTTCAACACCACCTATACGAAGGAGAGATCCGCCGGAACCGCCAAGAAGACCCGCCGCACACGTCGCACTTCAACCGCCAAGGCCGCTGAACCCAAGGACGAAGCGAAGTCGGAGGTTGACGAGGAAGCGAAGGGCGAGTGACCTGACCACACGATCAATGAAAAGGGCGTCCGATGGGCGCCCTTTTTACTTTCCGGCACATGGGCCGTACCGTGAAGGGTCACGGATCCCAATAGGATATGGCCATTTCGCAAGTCATCGAGATCCTTGCTTGCAGCAGGACGAGTTGGGAGGATGCCGCTGCGAATACCGCGAAGGAAGCGAGCAAGACCGTGCGTGGGATCCGAGGCGTGAACGTGCAGAACCAGAGCGCAGTTGTGGAGAAGGTTAAGGTCGCTGGGTACAGGCTCGAATGCAAGATCACGTTCAGGGTTGAGCAGTGATCGCTCCAATGGTCAAGCGTTGACCGGCTGAAGCCTCACCGACCTTCAGGCGGTGCGGGTCCGCCACTCCACTGGTACGCTCCAAGAACGGCGAGAAGGATAATGGTCGGCAACAACGGGACCAAGAAGCGTCCGCTCCACTCATCGTGGGTAAGGCCGATGAACACTGCATAGGTGAAAGAGATCTGGATCAACAGGTCGCGATCCCGGTCCGTCCGCCTGAACACTGCGAAAAGAGCGAGCGGATAAAGCGCGTACAGTGGCGCGATCAACATGTTATGCGCGTTCGAGTACCATGGTCGGTGCAGGGTGAAGAAGGATGTCATCCGTTCCATGGTCAAGCCCAGCCAGTCGCTAAAGGGCATATTCCGCAGCAAATGAACTTGTGCCGAAGCGATGTTCGAGCCTTCGAATTCCGTTGTGGGTCCATTGTTGGTCGGGATCCCGGCTACCACGTGCCCCTCCGCGATCGGAGCGAGCTGTGGATGCTCGATACCCGGAAGGAGGATGGCGAGCAGTAGTACAGCGGCGGAGCCAAGGGTCAAAGAGCCTTTCCAATGGCGAGCTCCGTCATTCACCAAAAGCTTCCAGATGAAGGCCGGAAAGACGAACAGTAGGCCCACCGGTCGGGCGGTCAAGGCGATCAGCGCTAGGAGGTAGGACCACTTGTCCGGTCTTCCATGCCGCGAGATGCGCTCCAGGAACAACAGGAGGATGCTGGTGAAGAAATACTCCGTGTAGAGCGCCAATGCCCATTGTTGTATCGGATAGGACAAGAGAAGGACCGTCATGGCCATTGTTCCCGCACCTTGGGACCCGGTCAGACGACGGGTCCATTGCGCCAAAGCCCAAGCGGCCAGGATCCCGAGCACGATCTGTGCGAGGACTGCCGGTTCCGGTGAACCGATCGCTACGAACGGGATGAGGAACACCACATAGGACGCGTACTTGAGGTAATTGCCGCTCAGGTCCGTGAGGTCGCCGCGCAGAACCTCTTGGGCACATCCGACGTACTTCAACGCCTCCTTGTCTTCCAAGATCCCATTGCGGCTGAACAATGCCGTCAGGAACAACAGGTGCAATACCGCAATGACCCAACGTGCCGATGGGTGTGAGAGAGGGACGAGAAGACGATCGAGCGTGGCGATGTCCAAAAGTAGCTGTGGCGTTATCAACAGCTGTGGACGATCCACTTTTCACCCTTCCACCACCCCGGGTATCTTTGCGGCACTCAACACCATGCCGCGTCCATGCTCGTAAGTCAGCGCCCCGAAGCCGTTCTGCTCCTTGCCGATGGGACCCTGTTCCGCGGGCGATCCATCGGAGCCGAAGGCACCACGGTCGGGGAGATCTGTTTCAATACCGGTATGACCGGCTATCAAGAGATCTTCACGGACCCCAGCTACACCGGTCAGATCATGACCATGGCGACCCCGCACGTGGGCAACTACGGAGTGAAAGCGAACGAAGTGGAAAGTGGCCGGATCAGCATTTCCGGATTGGTGGTCAAAAAATACAGCGAAGTGTGGAGCAGAGCAGGTGGTGACGGGTCCTTGGATGCGTTCTTGAAGGCAGAGAACGTTGTCGGGATCAGCGATATCGATACGAGAAAGCTCGTCCGCCATATCCGTGACCATGGAGCACAGAACGCCATCATCAGCAGCGCGGGGTTGGACTTGGACAGCTTGAAGAAGCGGTTGGCTTCAACCCCTTCCATGGAAGGCCTGGAACTATCGAGCACGGTGAGCACCAAGGAGGCGTACGAGGTGGGGGAAGATGAGGCGCCCTTCCGGGTGGCCCTGGTGGACTTCGGCGTTAAGCGGAACATCGAACGATGCCTGACCGAGCGTGGATGCCGGGTGAAAGTATTCCCGATGTCCACCTCGCTGAAGGAGTTGTTCGATTGGTCGCCGCATGGGATCATGCTCAGCAACGGTCCTGGCGACCCCGGTGCCATGCCTGAAAGCGTAGAGCTCATCCGGGCCATCGTGGAAAGCGGCCTACCCGTGTTCGGGATCTGTTTGGGTCATCAACTGTTGGCGGAATCCATGGGAATGTCCACTGAAAAGATGCACCATGGCCATCGAGGCATCAATCACCCGGTGAAGGACCTGACGACCGGGCATGACGAGATCACCTCCCAGAACCATGGTTTCGTGGTACGACGCAGTGATGCGGAGAACAATACTTCCATTGAGATCACCCATGTACACTTGAACGATGGTAGTGTTGCGGGATTCCGGATGAAGGACCGTCCGGTGTTCTGTGTCCAGTACCATCCGGAGGCCGGCCCGGGCCCCTTGGACAGTCGTTACCTGTTCGATCGGTTCGTGGAGAACATGCGCGTGCATATCGGCGTAGAACGCGTACATCACCAGAACGCCTAACCTGTTTTCCGAAAGATGAGTTTGATCGCCAAGATCCATGCCCGCGAGATCCTTGATTCACGCGGGAACCCTACCCTTGAAGTGGATGTATGGACCGATACCGGTCATATGGGCCGCGCCGCCGTACCAAGTGGTGCGAGCACCGGCGCCCACGAGGCTGCCGAATTGCGCGACGGCGATAAGAAACGCTACCTCGGCAAGGGTGTGTTGAAGGCCGTGGAAAATGTGAACAATGCGCTTAATGCTGAGCTACAAGGCGTGTTGGTGACGGAGCAAGGGTTGATCGATCGTGCGCTTATCGCTTTGGACGGCACGCCGAACAAATCGAACCTTGGCGCCAACGCGATCCTTGGTGTGAGCTTGGCGGTGGCGAAAGCCGCGGCGAGCGAGACGAACATGCCGCTCTATCGCTATGTGGGCGGCGTGAATGCTTGCACACTTCCTGTGCCTTTGATGAATATCCTGAACGGAGGTGCCCATGCGGACAACAAGGTGGATGTGCAGGAGTTCATGATCATGCCGATCGGTGCGAGCCACTTCGCGGAGGGCCTGCGCATGGGAGCCGAGGTTTTCCACCAACTCAAGGCAGTGCTGAAGAAGAAAGGCCTGAGCACGAATGTTGGTGATGAAGGAGGCTTCGCCCCCGATCTCGCCAGCAATGAGGATGCGCTGAAGCTTGTGATGCAAGCGATCGAACAGGCCGGTTTCAAGCCAGGAGAGGATATCGTGCTGGCCTTGGATTGCGCGAGTACGGAGTTCTATGATGCCAAGAAGGGTCGTTACACCTTGGAAAGCACAGGTGATACGCTCACGAGTGATGAGATGGTGGCCATGTGGACCGACTGGACCAAGCGTTATCCCATCGTGAGCATCGAGGATGGTATGTCCGAGGATGACTGGGATGGATGGAAGAAATTGACAGTGTCCATAGGGGGTAAGGTCCAACTGGTGGGCGATGACCTGTTCGTGACCAACACGAAACGCTTGAGGGAAGGGATCGATAAGGGTATCGCCAACAGCATCCTCGTGAAGGTGAACCAGATCGGTACCTTGACCGAGACGATCGAGGCCGTGGAAATGGCACATCGCGCGGGCTTCACCAGTGTGATGAGCCATCGCAGCGGAGAGACCGAGGACAGCACCATTGCCGACCTCGCTGTCGCATTGAACTGTGGTATGATCAAGACCGGAAGTGCCTCTCGCAGTGACCGGATCGCGAAGTACAACCAACTGCTCCGGATCGAAGAGCAATTGGGGCCTGCAGGTCGGTACCCGGGCAAGGACCTGCGTTACGTTCCCTGAACGCGTAACTCAAGGTTCAACGACGAACGAACCGATGAAAGCCCTTGGACCGGAACGTGGGGTGAAGTGTATGGTGTAAGTCCCCTGTGCCATGCCGTCCAATCCGATCCGCATGGTCCGTCCCGAATAGTTCACCTCTCGGACGGTACGTCCGCACGCGTCGATGAGCGACAACCGTCCGCGTAGTTCATCCTGATCGGAACCCACCCATACATGGCCTTGCGCAGGGTTCGGGTGGATGGTCCAGTCGGTGGTCGCCATCAAGGAACCGTTGATACCCGTTGGGCTCTTGCGCCATGCAAAGGTGTATTCACCGGTCCGCAGACTATCCACATTGATGCGGCCGTAGCCATCCGTAGGGTTACCGAACACGTTCACATCATCGGCCCATTCGACCCATGGTGAATTCGGTCCCGAGCGATGGAGAAGCACCAGGCTGTCCTCATGGAACGCAAAGTCCAAAGTGTCGCGCATCAGTCCAGGGTCCAGGTTCCCGCTCAAGGTATTCCTGCCATCGTAGAACACGCGGGCCGTGAAGCGTGATGCTTCCGTCCAGTTCCCACTGATCCGCCAATAACGGTCCGGAGATAGGATGTAGGCATAAGGTTCGTCGAACTCCCCCTCGTCCGGAGCCACCCAATATTGATCGATCCGAACCGTCACGGAGTCGCCGCCTTGGGATACCATTTCGAAGTTGGCGAGGGAGGTATTGATCGACCCTGTGTTGCCGATAGTGTCCGTGATGCCGGTCTGGGCCAGGGAAATGCGATCATCATCGTTCAGCCACACCATGACCGGTTCGAATGGTGTATGCAGTTGGATCGTGGTGACCTCGCCGCCCATCATGACCGTGTCGCGTTGCACTACGCTCGGGTCCTGACCGAAGGTTGCGACCGTGACCGGAACATTATTGTAGAAGGAGGCGGGTCCGCGCAGCTTTTGCTGAACGGTCAGGTCCACCACGTATCCGTTGCCATCCGGGGTAGCGTTGAATTCTTCGATCTCGAAAGCCGCCCACCCGGGTTGCTCGATCCAGTCGGCGAAGAAATCCGACATATCCATACCTGTGTGAAGGCTGAGATGATCGCGCAGGGTGGTGGTGTTCACCGGTCGGAAGGCAAAGGTCCCCAAGAAGCTCGTCAAGCCTTCACTGAAGGCATCGTCCCCAAGGTAGCTGCGCAAGGTGTGCAAGACATCCGCTCCTTTGTTGTAGGAATGCTCGCCGTAGGTCCATTCCTGCGGCACCTCATTCAGGGCCCACCATCCTTCATCGATCAGGTGCGCACGATGGACCATGTTCCGGTGATTGTTGCGCACCTCGTTCATGTAATCGTCCCTGCCGTTCACCTGCTCCAGGAAGAGGTAGCTCAGGTATTCGGCGAAACCTTCATTGATGTACATCTCCTCCGCACGGTCGCAGGTCACCAAATTGCCGAACCAATGGTGTGCGAGCTCGTGGGCCATGGTCGCTTCATATTGCAAGCTGCCCGTGGCGATGGACCGTGGGTAATGGATGCTTGTGGAATGTTCCATGGCACCATTGGGTGTTAGCACATAGCCCACACGGTCCCAGCGATAGGGTCCGAAGAGCGTCTCGAAATGATCGAATGCATCACGAAGGTGGATGAAGGAATTCTTCATGCCAGCAGTGTCCGAAGGGAAGGCGATCAATTCCACCGGCGTGGAACCGCCACTGATGTTCGGGAACGTATCACGCGCAACGGCGAAGTTTGCTGCGGCCACGGATGCCAGATAGGCCGGTATGGTCTCATCGATCCGCCAATGGCTCACGACGGTGTCACCGGCCAGTTGGATGTGCTCGACAAGCTCGCCGTTGCACCATGCCTTGCGACCGCCCGAGGTCTTGATCAGGAATTCGTAGGTGTTACGTTCCGTGAAATTGTCCATGCAAGGGAACCAGACACGGCCGTATGAATGGGGGATGCTCTGGAAGGCCACACCCAGGTTATAGGTCAATGAAGTGGCCGTATAGAATCCGCCGAAGCCACTGGCATCCACGATCGGGTCGCCATGGTAATGCACGGAAAACCCGATAGTGTCCTCGGTCCCGATGGGCGTTTGGAATATGATCTCCAACAATTCTCCGACATGTGTGAAGGACAAGGTCCCATCTTCGAAGGTCACTGAATCAACGGTCAGGGCGGCCAGGTCGAGCATGATCCGATCAGCCGTTCCTATGCGTGGGACCGCTCTGATCATGCAATCACCGGCTATCGTATTTCCCAGCGTGAGGTCAAGTGTGATACGCTGGTGCAGGATGTCCATCGGGTCGAGGTCGCGCAGGTCCTTATGCGAACCATTGGTGCGATGACCGTGTTTCGTTGAACGACAGTCGATCTGTCCATGGGACGACAGAGTCGAGATCAACAGGATGATGACCACGAATACCTTGTTCATGGAATTGGTGAACGTGGATCGGAGCATGCTCAAAGGTAGCAGCACGTGTAATGCGCTTCGTACACGCGGGCATGTGCAGGATCCCTAACTTTGGGGAACACCATTGGGATCCCAAACGCTCGTTCCAGCCCATGAAGCCAAGTACCGAACTGCATGACCTGATCAAGTCGCTAACCAAATCGGAGAAGCGCTTCTTCAAGTTGCACTCCGCGCTCCAGTCCGGTGACAAGAACTACTTGCGCATATTCGATGCGGTGGACAAGCAAAAGGTCTACGACGAGGATGCGATCAAGAAGACCTTTGCGAAGGAGACCTTCATCAAGCACCTTCCTTCGGAAAAGAACCACCTGTACAAGCTGATCCTGAAAGCGCTTCGGGCCTATCATTCGGAGAGTTCGGTGAGCGGTGTGCTGAAACAGGAGATCAAGAACATTGAGATCCTCTATCAAAAAGCCCTTTATACGGAATGCAACAAGCTGCTGCATCGGGCCAAGAAGATCGCGCGTGATAATGAGCGCTTCTACTATTGGTTCGAACTGCTGAGCTGGGAGAAGATGCTCTTGGAGGAGGCGTATGAATCAGGTGAGTTCACCAAGGACCTCGATGCCTTGATCGAAGAGGAACGGGATGTGATCGAGAAGCTCCGGAACCTTGCGGCCTACCACATTCTGTACAGCAAGATCAATTACGTGTTCCGCAGTGGTGGGTATGTGCGCACCGACGAGGAGCATGCCATGGTGGAGGAGATCAGCGAACACCCCTTGATCAAAGGGAAGAACACGGCATTGTCACGTCGGGCGGCCACGATCTGTTTCTACACCCAGGGTTTCTGCCATTGGGCCAAGCGGGACTGGAGAACGAGCTTGACGAAATTCGAGCGGGCCAAGGAGATCCTGGACCAGAACCCCTTGGTGCGTTCCGATCTCCCGAAGCGTTACATACGCACCTTGCACTACATCATCAATGCGCAGATCGAGCTGGACGACCTGAAGAGCGCGAAGAGCAATATCAAGTTGATGCGCGATCTTCCCGGAACACCGGGATTCCAAGGCCAGAACATCGAAGCCCAGGTCTTCGTTGCCAGTTTCCTGAGCGAATTGCGATTGCTCGATCGCGGTGGGGAGCACGTGAAGGCGATGGCGCTATCGGATGCGATCCTCGCCGGGATGGAAGAAATGGGAGAGCGCTTGCACAAGGAACATGAGCTGGAGTTCCACTTCGCCCTGTCCCGTGTGCATTTTGGCGGCGGGGAGATGAACAAAGCACTGTTCTGGTTGAACAAGGTGCTCAACGACAACGAGCCCACCCTTCGGCAGGACATCTTCACCTATGCACGGCTCTTCAATTTGATGATCCATTATGAACTGGGGAACTTCGATCTGCTCGAATACATCGTTCGATCCACACAACGCTTCTTGAGCAGAAGACAGCGCGCCAACCAGATGGAGATCGTGCTCATGGACCACATCAAGAAACTGGCTCGGGCCACGACTCCGGAGGCGAAGCAGGAACTGTTCTTATCGATGCAGGTCAGGTTCAAGCCCTTATTGAAGGACCCCAACGAAAGCCTCGTCTTGAAGTACTTCGATGTGGTATCCTGGGTGAACGCCCATGTGGAGGGTTTGACATACAGCGAGGTCGTGCGTAGATCGCTGAAAGCGAGCAAATAGCGCGTCCTATCGACGGTGATCGGTCGCGAGGCCTGCCAGGCCGGTCACCTTGAACTCCGTACGTCGGTTCTGCTGATGCTCGTCCTCAGTGCACTGAACGCCGTTCCCACAGCCGTTCACGAGCTGTTCTTCACCGTATCCCTTGGCGATTATCCGATCGGGATCGACACCGCGTTGGATCAGATAGTTCACGGCCGAGTTCGACCTGGCATCGGACAGGACAAGGTTGTACAGGTCACCGCCGCGACTGTCCGTGTGTGCCCCCAGCTCGAAGTTCATGCCTGGGTTGTCCTTGAAGAAGCGCGCGAGTTTATCGAGTTCCAGTGCTGCATCAGGTCGAATGTCCCATTCGTCGTAATCGTAGTAGATGTTGTTGATGGCGATCGCTTCACCGATCCGCAAAGGCGTCATGCGCACATCGGTGTGCAGGGTGTCGCTCCGGGTAAGACCCTTGGTGCTGATCCGCTTGGAATTGGTGAGCATATCGTCGCGCCGACCAGCGATGTCGTACTCGGAGTTCGGGTTGAGCGTGGTGGAGAATTTACCATCGATACCGGCGAACAGCGTCGCGTCCTCCCCGGTACCAAGGTCCTTGAGCACAACCTCCGTGTTCGGGAGGAAGCGGTCCTCGTCGTCCAGCACGATACCGTTCAGGTAGAAGACAGGCTCGTTCAGGGAGAATTCGTAGATCTGGTCCAGTCCTTCTCGGTCGCTGCTCAGGAATCCCGCCTTCCGGGTGCTATCGAGCACGAAGAAGAAGTCATCCTTTGGTGTGTTGATCGGGGCGTTCATATTCACCGGTTCGCTCCAAATGCCATCCTGTTCCTGGGTCTCGAAGATGTCCAAGCCCCCCATATTGCTGTGGCCCGTACTGGAGAAGTGCAAGGCGGAGCCGTTCACCGTGGGGAACAGCTCATTACCAGCGGTGTTCACCGTTGGCCCGAGGTTCTCGGGTGCGGACCAGCCGGAGCCGTTGTTCGTGCTGCGCCAGATGTCGGTACCTCCATGACCACCCGGCCGGTCGCTCACAAAATAGAGCGTGCGTCCATCAGCTGTCAATGCGGGGTGCCCTGTGGACCAGTCCTCGCTGTTGTATGCGAAGGCATGCAGGTCGCCCCATTCACCTGTGCTGTCCAACTTGGCACGGAACAACTTCAAGTGGCTTGTGTTCCGATCGTCCTTCTGGAGCCTCCGTTCCACGTAATTGCTGCGCGTGAAATAGAGGGTCCGGCCATCCGCGGAAAGTGCCACGGGCCCTTCATGGAAGTTGCCGTTCACCTTACCAGGCAAAGGTTCGGCGTTGGACCATGTCACGATGGTACGCGACACGCAATGATAGATATCGAGGAAAGAGCGCTCATTCCATGGGTTCGCGTTGCCGGGTCCGGCCTCCCGCTCACCCGCGATCAGAAGACCGCCACGATAAGGCACGCCGCCGAACGCTGTCACGATGCCTGGAAGGTTGATGCGATTCACGATGAAGCGTGAGCTGTCCTGGTAGAACGAATCGTAGCCGAGCGTGGATGCGTAAAGGTCCATGGCAAGCTTGTTCTCAGGTGCTTCCTCCAACACACGCAGGAAGAATCCACGGGCATTCTCGGGTTGCTTCATTCCCATTTTGACCTCGCCGTATGCAAGTGCGGTATCCCCGCTCAATGGTCGCGTGGACTCAAGGATCGCGTACTGCGCATCGGCGTTGGTCAATGCGTTGTGTTTGCGATACGAGTCAGCGAGCCGGGCGCGTGCACTGCGGTCCTCTTTATGCGCGAGTACCTTTGTGTACAAGCGTTCGGCCTTGCTGTATTGCATCAGGTCATAGGCTTGGTCGGCCTGCTGCATACGAGCGCTGGTACAGGCCGCAAGAACGACCGTGGGCAGCAGGAGGGTAAGGAGCTTGCGGCTGTCCATCATCATCAGAAATAGCGAGGTGACTTGATGCGGATCGGATCCTTGCCGAGGTCGATCCCGAGCATGATCTCGTGACTGCCACTGGAGTAGTGGCGGATCTTGGAAGTGGTCATATCGTAGGCGTATCCGATGCGCAACATGGGGTTCACCTGGTATTCCACCATCCCTACGATGGCATCTCCGGTCCTGTATCCCACGCCCAACCATACGCGCTCTCGGTACAAGAGGTTGCAGTTCACGTCGGCTTCCAGCGGGGCGGCAGGTGTATAGCGCACCATTGTGCTCGGTTTCAGGTCCAGGGATTCATTCAACGGGAAGATCTTTCCAGCGTGCAGGTAGTAGTGCTGTGTGAAGTAGTGGTCCAACGCATCTCCGGCATCCAGGCTGAGTTGACCATCGGCGGCGTAGATCGTCGGTACCGAAAGACCTACATAGCTGGTGGCATCATACCAGTACAACCCGAATCCGAATTTCCCCACCGCCTTGTTGTTCAGGTCGTTCTGGAAGATCTGATCGTTCTCGTCCCAGTACCGCAGGTCGGTCAATTTCGCTGAATACACCGAGACACCGGCACGCAGGCCGAATGCCAACTTGCTTGTGCTGTTCACCCGAATGTGGTAGGCATAATGACCGGCGATATCCAGGTCGCTGCTTACGCCGATCTGGTCGTGTACGATGGAGAGCCCGGCGCCCATCTTGCCTTTCATCAATGGTGCATCGATCGCCATCATGCTTGTCCGTGGCGCGCCTTCCATCTGCAGCCATTGCGAGCGGTGCAGCAGGCTCGAACTCACGTAGGCATGACTTCCAGCGTAAGCCGGGTTCAGGAAAAGCTGGTTGAACATATATTGGCTCACCATCACCTCTTGCTGGGCGAACAAGCTGGAACAGGCGCTTGCGAGCAGGACCGTCAGGAATATGTTGCGAATGGTTCTCATGATCGTGTGCGTTCAGGATCACCGACGCAGGTCCACATACCCTTGCAGGGTGCGCGTTCCGTCGTTGAGCGAAAGGATGATGAAGTAGGTTCCGTCGGGCAATTGAGCACCTTGGCTGTTATCACCGGACCATTGGTTCTTGTAGTTGGGTTGTTCGTAGACCACGTTGCCCCAGCGGTTCACCACGGTGAACAGGTTCTGCGGGTAGCCATCTATGCCACGCACCACGAAGGTGTCGTTGGAGCCGTCGTTGTTCGGGCTGAAGCCCGTGGGCATCTCGATGTCCGAGTTCTCGGTCAAGGTGACCTCCAATGTCGCCTTACATCCATTGGCATCGGTCACCACCAAACTGTATTCGCCAGCGGCCAGACCGGAGATACTTTCGGAGGTAGCGCCATTGGACCATTCGAACATGAAAGGCTCGGTGCCACCGCTCACGGCCGTGGTGATGCTGCCGTCCTGCGCTCCGTATGCGCTTACGTTGTATCCACCGGAGTAAGCGGATACGATCGTATCAATGCTGATCTCCGGGTTCTCGAGGACCACGTAGGTCGCTTGGTACGCACATCCGGCGTCATCCGTAACGGACACGGAGTAGCTTCCGGCAGGAACCCCTACCAGGTCCTCCGCTGTGGAGCCATTGCTCCATGCGAATGTGAAGGGTGCCGTACCGGTGATCACGCTCAGGTCCACACCACCTTCCGATGTGCCGAAGCACGTGCTATTGTCCGTGACCCCGTTCGCTACAAGGCCCGGTGTGCCAGCGACCACCGCTGTCGTGCTCACCGTGCATCCGTTGGCATCGGTCACGGTCACGTCATAGCTGTTCGCTTGCAGGTCGCTCAGGTCCTCGGTGTTCGCACCATTGTTCCATGCGAAGCTCAATGGTGCACTTCCTCCGTTCACGGTAAGATCAACTGTACCATCATCGGACCCACAGCTTGAAGGCGTGGCGACGGCTGATGCCTCCAACATGAGCGGAGTATCCAGGTCCGTGCAGCGCTCGATCGTGCATCCGTTGGCGTCCAGGATGGTGAGGCAGTAGGTGCCAGCGTCAAGGCCGGAGATATTCGCTTCGGTGGAGGTGAAGCCGTTCGGGCCGG
>JAGQVV010000340.1 GCA_020437805.1 Flavobacteriales bacterium | reverse complement strand
GACGGTGCGCTCGCAGTCCTCCTGCTCCTGGGCGCTTAGGCCTTTGGACCCCGCGCCGATCCGCGCATGGGTGAGCAGGTCGATGCCATGCGGACCGGCCGTGCGCTGTACGCCGGGCATGCCCTGCACCATGGCTTTCACCGCTGCGTGCTTGCCGAACATGGCATAGGTGAAGATGGTGGGTCGGGCCCCTTTGCCGATCAGGTAGTTCGCGATGTCCCGGCGACCCACATGCGAGGCAGCCCCCAGCGCGCTTTCCCAATCGCCGAAGGACCAGTCCCACGTGGCGCGCGCCAGTTCCGGCCGTGGTTCCACCAGCTGTTGCACGGCTTCCAGGTCGAAGTGCGACTTCCCCACCACGGTGGATACGATCGCATCATCGATGCTCGGGTAGCGGTGGAAGATCTCCGCTTCCTCCAGCAGGCGCGGTGCTGCGCCGCCGCCGGCCCGTACCAGGTTGGGCAGGGATACCGCCACCATGCCGAGCAAGGTGCTTTTCACCGCCGCGCGGCGCGAGAGGAGTACTTCTTTCATGGATGTTGCGTGCAAGGGCTGCCACTGAAAGTAGGCCGCATGGGGCCGAACCGGGCGTTCGTGGGTACCGACGGTTATAGAGTTGATGAATGGACCATGCTTGCGGCTAAGGGTCGTCGATCCGCGGGTTGGGAAGTTGATGGACCTGAAGTAGGTACCCTATAAAGTGAAGGGGTTGGGAATGGGTGGCTTCAAGGTGTTGGTGCAGGGGTGATGCGTGCCCTTCGTTTGCGGACTTTCTGTTGGGATATCTGACGCGAAGCACCCGCAAAACTGGCTCGTAGCGTCCCTCGCAGAACGGAACAGGTGCCTCCCGGTTCCTCGCGCATCTTCTACCATCTCGTTCTTCGGTAACCTCACGTTGATGCCTTCCAAAGCGTCTAGCAAGGCCAAGCACGGCGGCGCATCGTAGTGCCCGTGCCGATGAAGCTTAACCATTCAACAGGATGCCGTGGCACACCATCTTACTGCTCGCCTTATTACATTTCCCAACAGACCCAGACCTACCATGTCCGTCATCGCCCTACCACCCAGCCCAGCACAGGTGCCGCGGGGCCTTACCGCCCTCACGTCCTCTTACCAGATGCGTGCAACGCTAGCGGTGCTGGCTGTTGTGCTCTTCTTCCTGCTCTTCGCAGCACTGGTGGTCGGGCTCGGCTATCTGGTTTGGTGGTCCATCATCTTTCCGATGTCCGTGATCAACAAATTCACGATCCTGGCCAAGCTGGGCGCGATCGCAGGATCAGCCATGCTGTTCATCTTCACGCTGAAGTTCGCCTTCAAGCTGAAGAACCACGTACCCACCAACCGGTTGGAACTGCATCGCAAGGACCAGCCCCAACTCTTCGCACTGGTGGACGCTGTTTGTGATGCGACCGGTGCACCTCGCCCACGCAAGGTCCACGCGGATCCTGACGTTAACGCGTACGTGGCCTACACCAACACATGGCTCAGTCTGTTCCTGCCTGTCCGCAAGGACCTCACCATAGGCATGGGCTTGGTCGCCGCCTTGGATCGCAGCGAGCTAAAGGCCGTACTGGCGCATGAATTCGGCCACTTCGCCCAACGCAGCATGCGCATCGGTAGCTACATCCATTCCGCTAATACCATCATCCATGACCTGATCTACCAGCGTGACAAATGGGACGACCTATTGGATGAATGGCGCAGCGCAGACCTTCGTCTTTCATTCGGAGCATGGCTCATCACCCCGCTCGTGTGGACGATCCGAAGGACCCTTGGTCTGTTCCACCTGCTGCTGTCCCGTATGCACGCGTCGCTCTCGCGCGAAATGGAGTTCAATGCGGACAAGGTGGCCGTGCGCGCAGCAGGTAGCGAGGCCATCATTAGCGCATTGTGGAAATTGGACCACGGCCAGCAGGCCTGGAACGACACCTTGAACCATACCTACCTGGCCGCACAGAAAGGGTTATTCGTGGAAGACATCTACCACCACCATGATCTGGCGCTTCACCGCGGAGCACCCATCCGGG
>JAGQVV010000061.1 GCA_020437805.1 Flavobacteriales bacterium | reverse complement strand
TCCTTCGGGATCACGCGGAACGGGGACAGAGCGTCATCATCGTACTGGGTCACTTCGGGAATTGGGAACTCGCGGGGGCGCGGTACAGTGCCGAGCCGGGTCTACCGCAGCTGTACGTCATCTACCACCCTTTGCAGAACAGCCATTTCGACCGCTTGATGCACCGCATGCGCACCCGGCACGGGACCAAGCTGTACACGATGAAGGAAACGAGCAAAGCCATGCTTCGGGACCGGCACCTGAACACCGCCACCGCCTTCATCGCGGACCAGACGCCTTCGCCGGAGCGCGCCTACTGGATGGATTTCCTAGGCCAGGACACCCCTGTTTTCATGGGGACGGAGGCACTTGCCAGGAAATTGGCCTATCCGGTCGTCTACATCAGCATCACCAGACCACGCCGCGGCTACTACCATATGCAGGTCGAAACGCTGGTAGCGGACCCGGTGAACACCTCGGAAGGGGAGATCACCGAGATCCACACCCAACGATTGGAGCGAGATATCCGGAACTATCCCGACCTTTGGCTTTGGACCCATCGGCGGTGGAAACATAGCAGGCCTTCGGGTGTTGTACGAAAGTGAAGAACGAGAAAGAACTTATCCTGTCCACGAAGCCTTACGCTAAAGAGGTTCGATGGAAGAGCTGGTGGCACCTGCTGAGCACGGGTACTTTGCTTGCCGGACTGTATACTGGGGTTTTCCTACCGAGGTCCCCCTTGTGGTTGAAGTCTGTCTGCAGCGTGCTTGCCGGGTTGACGATCGCGCGGATGTTCATCATCTATCACGATCACCAGCACAAGGCGATCCTACAGAATTCCAAATTGGCCGATTGGCTGATGACCTTGTGGGGCTTGTTCGTGCTGGCACCGACGAGCATCTGGAAGCGGTCCCACGATCACCACCATACCCACAATTCCAAACTCTACACGAGCAGCATCGGTTCCTACCCCATTGTGACCAAGGAGAAGTTCAAGGCCTTCAGCAGGAAGGAAAGGTCCACGTACCTGTTCATCCGTCATCCGTTGACGATAACCTTCGGCTACATTTTCGTCTTCTTCTTCGGGATGTGTATCAGGTCCTTCATGAACAACAGGGACAAGCACTGGGATTCGCTGATCGCGGTGGTGCTCCATGTCGTTATCAGTGTGGGGATCATCCTTTGGTTGGGTTGGACCGCATTCCTTCTTGGGGTAGTGGCCCCCGCATTGATCGCGTTGGGGCTCGGGGCCTATCTGTTCTATGCGCAACACAACTTCCCTACCGCCACGTTCGCGGACAAAGAAGGCTGGAGCTATGTCAATGCCGCTTTGGGCAGTAGCAGCTACATGCGCATGAACCCCGTGCTGCATTGGTTCACCGGGAACATCGGTTACCATCACATCCACCATTTGAACGCGCGGATTCCCTTCTATCGGCTTCCGGAGGTGTACAAGGCCATTCCTGAACTACAGAATGCGAAGACCACCTCCCTTATGCCGGGAGAGATCTTGCGGTGCCTGCGCTTGAAAGTGTGGGACCCTGATCTGGGCCGATTGATCGGATTCCGGGAAATGGCCCTTTGAGACGGACGACGAACGGAAAAGCCCCTTGAGACAGCTCAAGGGGCTTTTCCGATAGCGCTGTTCGCTCAGTTCAGCACGATATCGACCTTGCCGATCGGCGGGGCATCCACCACGCGAAGTGCACGTGAATACCCAAGAATGGACCGGACGGAAGCAGCACTGGGACCGGGTGGTTGTTCAAGGTTCATCTTGTTCTTCGCCATCCGGCGGGTGGGATTCCTCAGCGTAGAGTTGGCCATCAAATGCGGTTAAGAGGTGAATGAAGCCTCAACGGGCCTCTGCGCCACCGTATTGCCTTGAACCCTGAAAATTCTTTCGAACAGCGGTACGCCGAGTGGTCGCACCCGATCGGGCGAACACTCGGCGTGCGCAAAAAGCCGGGCTCAAGCCCGGTCCAGGACCATCCCGCTCTCCTTGATCATCTTCCGCATATTGATCAGGGCATAGCGCATTCGGCCCAATGCCGTATTGATGCTGACATCCGTGTGTTCGGAGATCTCCTTGAAGCTCATCCCCAAGTACGTGCGCATCAGGACCACCTCGCGCTGCTCCGGGGGCAAATGATCAATGAGCTTCCGTACATCCGTGTCGATCTGCACGTTCACCAAGCGTTGTTCCACGTTCTTGCCGGGCTGGGACAGGGTGGCGAACACGTCATGCTCATCGTTGCTGCGCACAAGAGGCATCTTCTTGGTCCTGCGGAAGTGATCGATCACAAGGTTGTGCGCGATCCGCATCACCCAAGGCAGGAATTTGCCTTCCTCACTGTACTTCCCGCTCTTGAGGGTATGGACCACCTTGATGAAGGTATCCTGGAAGATATCCTCCGTCAGGTCGCGGTCGCGAACCAACAGGAAGATGTGTGTCCAGACCTTACGCTTATGCCTGTTGAGCAATTTCTCGAAGGCCTTTTCCTCGCCTTTGAGGTAGCGTTGCACCAGTTGTTGGTCAGTATGCACCCCCGCCTTCGCGGGTACTGTGAGCTTGGATAGCATGGCCTTTCCCTTTTTGGTCCGTATCGGAGCGAATCTGTCGGGTAGAGGTCTATGCTATGCAGGCGTTGTTTTAAGGTGCTTTGTTCAGGGATCGACCCAACAGGGCCGTTGGGGGGTAGACGTGACCTGTGGTAGTAACGTTGCCTGAGGTGAGGATATTGCCTCGAGCTCGAACTTTTCCTGGTTACATCCCAAAGATACCGTCAATCGGCACTTCCGCGCAAACCGATGCCTAAATTCGCGCCGCCTGTGCCTGCTCGAGCATCCACCCGAAAGACCACTACGGCCGAAAATGGCCGAAGCACTGTTGTACCCCGCGCCCATGGCACGATCCGGGTTCAGGGTGCGCGGGTGCACAATCTCAAGAACATCAATGTCGACATCCCACGTGGGAGACTCGTGGTGATCACAGGATTGAGCGGCAGTGGAAAGAGCAGCCTGGCCTTTGATACCCTCTATGCCGAGGGGCAACGGCGATACGTTGAAAGCCTGAGCAGTTATGCAAGGCAGTTCATGGGGCGCCTGGAAAAGCCCGATGTGGACCGGATCATCGGGATCAGCCCCGCGATCGCCATCGAGCAGAAGGTGATGACCAGCAACCCGCGCAGCACGGTTGGGACCAGCACCGAAGTGTACGACCACCTGAAGCTGCTCTTCGCCCGGGCCGGACACACGATCTCCCCGATCAGCGGAGAAGAGGTGAGGCGGGATACGATAGAAGACGTGGTAGAAGGGTTGAACTCGTATACCGAAGGCAGCTCCGTCCTGATGCTGGCCCCATTGCGCTTACCGAATGGACGTGGCTGGACGGAGCATTTCGACATTCTTCACCAACAGGGTTTCGCGCGCGTCCACGACGGAAACGTGGTCCATCGGATCGAGGACCTGTTGGCCGAAGGCAAGGTTCGAACTGGGACCTGGTTCCTGGTAGTGGACCGCCTCACGGTCAACCCTGGTGACGAGGAGAACGACAGCCGCGTGGCGGACAGCGCCGAAACGGGTTTCTTCGAGGGTCAGGGCGAACTCATTCTTCTCGGCACCGATGCCCAAGGTGTATCCCGGCAAATGGGCTTCAGCGATGTATTCGAACGTGACGGCATCACCTTCGAAGAACCCACGCCCAACCTCTTCAGTTTCAATGATCCGGTAGGTGCATGCCCACAATGCGAAGGATATGGCAATGTGATCGGGATCGATGCCGACCTCGTAGTGCCGGATAGGAGCCTGAGCGTGTATGATGATGCGGTGGCGCCATGGCGAGGAGAGAAACTGAGCGAATGGAAGGAGGCCTTCCTCCTGTCCAGCGCGGCACATGACTTCCCGATCCACCGTGCCTACAACGATCTGAGCGATGCCCAACGTGATCTGCTTTGGAAAGGCGCGAAGGGCGTTCGTGGGATCGACGGATTCTTCAAGTATGTCGAGGAGAAGAGCTACAAGATCCAGTACAGGGTACTTGCAAGTCGCTACCGGGGCAAGACCACCTGCCCCACCTGCAACGGTTCCCGATTGAAGCCCGAAGCGCGCTATGTGAAAGTCGGTGGCAAGGACATCACGGAACTGGCGCGCATGCCCATCAGCAAGTGTCTTGGCTTCTTCAAGGACCTTCGATTGGACGAGCACGACATGCGCATTGCAGCCCGACTGTTGAAGGAGATCCGTAATCGACTGCAATACCTCGATGATGTCGGTGTGGGCTACCTCACCCTTGAACGACGGAGCAATACCCTGAGCGGTGGGGAGACCCAACGGATCGACCTCGCCACTTCCCTGGGAAGCAGTCTCGTAGGAAGCATGTACATCCTCGACGAGCCGAGCATCGGTCTACACCCGCGGGACACGCTTCGTTTGATCGAGGTGCTGAAACAATTGCGTGACCTGGGCAACACCGTCATTGTGGTGGAGCACGACGAGGAGGTGATGCGAGCTGCGGACCACATCATCGATATGGGCCCGATGGCAGGAACGCACGGTGGTGAGGTCGTGTTCAGCGGCACCCATTCGGAACTGATCACAAGCGACGGATTGACCGCGCGCTATCTGACCGGACGGGAAACGATCCCGATGCCGACCAAACGAAGGGCCGTTCGGGACAAGCTGGTGGTGCGCGGTGCGAGGGAGCACAACCTGAAGAACATCGATGTGGCCTTCCCGCTGCACATGCTCACTGTAGTGACAGGTGTGAGCGGGAGCGGAAAGACCACACTGGTGAAAAGGATCCTTCATCTCGCGATGAAACGTGAGTTGGAAGGCTTCAGTGAGAGACCCGGAGAACACAGTGCGTTGGAGGGGGACCTGAAGCGTATACAAGCGGTGGAGATGGTCGACCAGAATCCCATCGGTCGCAGCTCCCGAAGCAATCCGGTGACCTACGTGAAGGCTTGGGACGAGGTTCGCCAATTGTTCAGCGAGCAGGACATCGCCAAGGTACGTGGATACAAACCGGCATTCTTCAGCTTCAACGTGGACGGAGGTCGTTGTGAAGTGTGCCAAGGCGAGGGACAGGTCCACATCGAAATGCAGTTCATGGCGGATATCAGCCTTACCTGCGAAGCGTGCCATGGAAAGCGGTTCAAGGAGGAGATCCTCGATGTGAAATTCGCAGGTATCGATGTTGCTGAGATCCTTGACATGACCGTGGACGACGGTATCACGTTCTTCCGGACCCATGCCGAGGGGAACAGCGCCATACAGCGCATCGTGAACAAGCTGCTCCCTTTGCAGGAGACCGGATTGGGCTACGTGAAGCTGGGCCAGAGCAGCAGCACCCTAAGCGGCGGCGAAGCGCAGCGGATCAAACTGGCGAGTTTCCTATCGAAGGGCCAAGAGGTGAAGCCCACGCTTTTCATCTTTGATGAACCCACTACCGGTCTGCACTTCCACGACATCGCCAAGCTGCTCAAGGCCTTCGAAATGTTGATCTCCAATGGGCATAGCGTGATCGTGATCGAGCATAACACGGAGGTGATCGAACGGGCCGATCACCTGATCGACCTCGGCCCGGAAGGGGGCGAGGGCGGCGGAATGGTGCTCTATGAAGGACCGCCCGAAGGCATAGCGGGCGTGAAGGCCTCATACACCGGCCGATATTTGGGAGCTCTTTGAACTATCGCAATAGGGTCACATGCCCTTTGAGCGTGTCCGTCGGTTTTGGAGCACAGCGGTCGGTGATCTCTATGATGTAGTAATAGGTACCATCCGGTGCAGCATCGGAGCGCTGGTTGTCCAACCCACCATTCCATCCCGTATTGACGTTCGATGTCTCGAACATGGTCATGCCCCAACGGTCCAGGATCTCCATTTTGAACCGATCGATCGCTAGACCCTGAACCAGGAACGTGTCGTTCTTGCCATCCCCATTGGGCGTGAACACGTTGGGGACCACGGCCCGACCCTGACCTGCCGGTGCGATCAGCACGGAGACCTCATCGCTTGCCGGACAACCCAACTGGTCGATCGCTTGGAACGAATAGACCCCTTGCTCACTTACGGTGATCGTGGAGGTGGTTGCACCGGTGTTCCACAGGATCTCCGCCGGGGTGAACGTAGGTACCAGTTCTATACTTGCCTGGTCGCATGTGGTCACATCCTCCATCGGTGGATGTACAGGGGTGGCCTCCACCACCACTTCCCCCTCTCCCACACAAAAGCCTTCGGTCACAGTGATCCCATATACGCCAGGCTCGGTGACGGTCAGCAAGCGTTGGGTACTTCCTGTGGACCACGAGTAGGAGTCGAAACCAGCACCCGCATCGGCCACGACGTCCTCTCCGTTACATAGTGCCAATGGCGAAGCGGGCATGTATTCCAGGGATGCGGGCTCTATTACAACCGGAGCACTGATCCGTGCAGTGTCCGGGCAAAGAGGGTCCAAGACCGCGAGCACCACGGTATAGGTTCCGGGTGCACTGTACGGATGCACCGGGTTGGTCTGGGTGGAAGTGGTGCCATCCCCGAACTCCCAGAAGAACACCGTACTTCCGGTGGAGAGGTTGAAGAACTCGGCCGAGTATCCGTTGCAATCGCTGTTCGGAACGGCCTCGAACCGGGCATCGAGCACTGCTGGAGCAATGATGGTGATACTCGCATAGGCCGTGTCGTTCAGGTTGCATGACCCATCATCGGAACCGACCAGCATCACCTCGTACTCGCCTGGCTCAGCATAGATGTGTGCCACCGTTTCCCCTTGTTCCTGCGCTGAGCCATCACCGAAGTCCCACGTGTACACCACCGCATTTCCGACAGCATTGAACACCACGGGTTCTTCCAGACAAGCGGTCTGGTCCGTGGCATCCACGTTGATGTTGGCTTGGACACCTTGCTCGAAGTTGATCTTGAAAACACCGAGATTGCAGTTCACGCCCATATCCGTACTGCTCCATGCGCCGGGAGTGGTGGGGAACGATCCTGAGCAGCCAGCGCAGACCGCTTGGTACACGATGCCATCCTTGTCGAAACGAGAGGTTCCACCATCCACGTGTTCCGCAGACGAACCGCCGAAGAAGGTGGCATACGCCATTGCCGAGGCTTCAGGGTCCAACACGATCAGGTAGAAATCGCTACCGTCCGTAATGGGTTGATGTGCATCGGGCGATACCGGCAAGCCGATCGTGCTGCTTTGGGTAACACCGCCACCTGCCGAATTGGTGCTCCCGGCCCACCCACTGAAATAGATCTGATCACAAACGCTGACCAAGAAGGCTGAAGGAGAGATGTTCTCATTCCCCGTACCACCGATACGTGTGGACCAGAGCGAGGTGGTCAGGTCGCTGCTCAGCTTATGGATGAATTGGGAGGCATTGGCGTTCGCGTACACCCCGGATGAAACCGGATAGGCGCCGGCAGTCTGACCAACGACGTAGACCTCGTCATCGGAGTCCAACTGGACGAAGTAGCTTTGATCGAAGGCCGTGGTCCCGAGGTAGGTGGTGCCGAGCAATTGTGCACCGCTCGGGTCGTACCGAACGATATAGCCATCCACCCCGCCCTGTGCGGCACTGATGTAAGGGGTGCCGGCCATTGGGAGATCCGTGCTTTGGGTGCCTCCGGTCATGTATACATCGCCATTGCTCGAGACCTGCACCCCCAAGCCGTTGTCATTGCCGCTCCCTCCATAGTAGGTTGCCCAAAGCATTGTGCTCAGCGTGGGGTCCATTCGGAAGATGTATGCATCCAGAAGCCCACCGCTGGTGGGTTGCGGTGCATCGGCCGTGGTGGTCAGGTCCGTGCTTATGGTGGTGGTGGCCACCAAGGGACGGTCCTGCGCATCCATGATGATCTCACCACGGAAAGGATCTCCGTAGTTGCGTAGCAGCGGAACGGTCTGGTTCAGTCCATCATTGCCGCTCCCACCAACGTACGTCGACCCGATCAATGCGGTAGCTCCAAGGTCCAGATGGACCACCACGAGGTCCGACCCCGTATAGGTAAAGCCGTAGGAGCCAACGAAAGGCGGCGTGGTACCACCACCGTAACTACCATCGAAGCAGCCACTGGTGACCGGGAAATTCGAAGAGGAGGTGGTCCCGAGTATGTATAGTTCGCTGTCACCATTGGTGACCATACTGTGGGGTACCTCGTTCGCGCTGCCACCCATGTATGTGCTCCAGATCAAGGAAGTGCCGTCCGGACTGAACTTGGTGACGGCCATATCGGTTCCGCTCAGGGTGGGTCCGCCGAATGTGGGCTGAAGCACGCCCATTGTGACCGGATATCCGATGTTGAACACCGTGCCGGCACCGTACAGGTGTCCTTGCTCATCATAAGTGGCCGTGGTCCCGAAGTTGTCCGCACTACTACCCGCATATGTGCAGAACTCCACCACCGGATCGATCACAATGGGGTAGCGTTCATCGTAGCCATTGGGGAACGTGTAGCTGACCCGATCGCCCTTCAGCACATAGGCTACATCCAAGTGCCGTTGCCGACCATGGACCAGTTGCCAAGCCACGGGACGTTGTTCCACAACATCGCCTGCCGAAGTGCCGATCCGCAACACCCCATGTTCGGCGACCAGTGCGTCCTGACCTTCGAAGCGGATGGTGATCATTGTGGGATCCGCACCAGCATCGATCAGCCAATCGTATTTCAAACCATGTCCACCGTGGATCCGCATCCCGATGCCGGGATATAGTTCTTTCAGCTCAACGCCTCCGTAAATGGGCACTTCCGAGGCCCACTGCGCCTCTTCGTTCCCCAGGAAATAGTTCGCGTAGTGAGGTTGCTTGTCCGAACCGCTGTGTGATGCGGCCTCTGCACCTTCGAAGTGCATTCTATAGGCATGCATCCGCAAGGGCTCCTCCACAGCGCCCGGCTTGCCATGAGTTGCCATGGGACCACCCTTTCGCAAGACATGCGTGAACCCGTCCCGTTCCACGAAGACCGCGCCACCCGGGGTCTTTGCTTGATACAACACCACACCCGGCCACTGGCCCTTGTTCAGGTGGAACTGCACCTCGGGGGTGTGATCAAGATCATGGACGTGATCGCTCCCATAGGTGGAAGTTGCCGAGAGGGCGATGCAAAGGAGGGCGGAGATCGGTATGCGGAACATGGCGATGAAGATATATCGAAGCACTTGATGACGGATCTGCCGGGCACAACGTTGTACCCGCCGTTGATCGATGTATGCGCAAGATTTTGCCAGGACGGGCCGGAAAGCTACCTGAACTGCAGTTCGTAGAGCTTTCTGTATGCCCCGTTCAAAGCAAGTAGTTCCTGATGGTCCCCTTGTTCCACGATCCGTCCTTTGTCGAGCACCAGGATCCGGTCGGCATACTGGATGGTACTCAGGCGATGGGCGATGACAATGCTTGTACGGCCCTTCGTGATGCGTTCGGTCGCTTGCTGGATCAGTTGTTCACTCCCACTGTCCACACTACTGGTGGCCTCGTCCAAGATGAGGATCCTGGGCTTGTGCACCGCAGCACGGATGAAGGCAATGAGCTGCCGTTGGCCCAGACTGAGCATCCCGCCACGTTCCTGAACCGACATATCGTAGCCCTGCGGTAGCCGCATGATGAAATCGTGCGCGCCGACCGCCTTGGCCGCCTCTACCACGTCGTGGCGAGAGATGTTCGGGTCGCCAAGGGTAATGTTGTTGTGCACCGTGTCACTGAAAAGGAACACATCCTGAAGGACCACTGAGATGCTGCGCCGCAGTGCCTGAATGGAGTACGATCGGATGTCGGCACCGTCGAGCAATACCTCGCCCCTTTGGAATTCGTAGGTCCTGCTCAGGATGTTGATCAAGGAGCTCTTCCCCGAACCGGTCGCACCCACCAGTGCGATCATTTGTCCGGCCTTGGCCTCCAGATCGATCTCCTTCAGCACATGGTTGTCATCCGCATAGGCGAACCAGACATCCTTGAAGCGTATTTCCCCGCGAAGCTCCTCCGTGGTCTTCGTTCCGGTATCCTCCATATGGGCCTGCGTGTCCAGGATCTTGAACACGCGTTCGCTCCCCACCATACCCATTTGCAAGATGTTGAACCGGTCCGCCAATTGCCGAATGGGTCGGAAGAGCATGTTGATGAATAGGATGTACGCGAAAACATCACCCAAGGTGACCACTCCGGCCAATACGTCCTTCACCCCCCACCACACCAGCAAGGACAGGGAGATGGCACTGAGGATCTCCACTACCGGGAAGAAGATGCTATACGCCAGGACACTACGAATGTGCGCCTTGCGGTGCGCTCTGTTGATGGCTTGGAACTTCTTGAATTCCTGCTGTTCGCGTCCGAAGAGCTGCACGATCGACATTCCCTGGATATGCTCCTGAACGAAAGCGTTCAAGCGCGACACTTGGGTACGCACATCCTGGAAGCTGTGCTGGATGCTGTTCTTGAAGATATTGGTGCTCCAGAGCAGCAGTGGGATCGGGATCATGCTCAACAGGGCCAGTTTCCAGTTGTACACGAACATGACCACCACCACCACCACGAGCTTGAGGATGTCACCCATGATGGTCAGCAAGCCCTGAGAAAAGATGTCGTCTATGGTCTCTATATCACTGACCATGCGTGTGACCAACGTTCCGATCGGCGTGCGATCGAAGTAGCGGGCCCGGAACCCAAGGATCTTAGCGTACAAATTCCGCCGCAGGTCGAAAGAGACCACTTGCCCCAACCAGCTTGTCCAATATGCTTGGAAGTACTGGACCACCGTCTCCACGATCAACAGGGCGGCCACCGCCACGGCTAAGCTCACCAGCAGTGCCATGGTCCCTGGCCCAACATTCAGTTCAACCCACCCGGCCAGCCATGCAATGGTGCGTGCGGTCCAACTGGCGTTCGGGTCCGGTTCCGAGAGGGTCGCGCTATCGGTGGCCGCTACATCGACCATCCAACCCAGCAACACGGGCCGGACCACGCCGACGACGCTCAACACCACTGTGAGCACCACGGTCATATTGAAGATCCCGCGATACGGCCTTGTGAATGCGAAGACACGACCGAACAGCTTCAGGTCGAAGGCCTTGCCTTGCACCGTTGAGGTCGCCTCCTCCTTGACCGGTGGGGCCTTTGTAGCCGTCAAAGCGCTCATTCCGGGGACGGTCCGGTCACGCCGGACGGGATGAAGGGGTACACCACGCGGTCCAGATACAACCCACGCGCCGGAGCGCTCTTTCCCGCGGCACTGCGATCCTTTGCCGCCAACACCTCGACCATGGAGGAGGATGGATCGATGCCCTTTCCAATGCGGATACAAGTACCCACGATCGCGCGTACCATGTTCCGCAGGTACCGATCCGCCCGGATCTCGAATCGATATCCATTGGCGGTGTGCACCCATCGGGCATGGCGCACATCGCAGATCATCGTCTTGGCATCGCTACCGGCCTTGCAGAAGCTGGTGAAATCCTGCTTGCCGATCAGAGCCCCACATGCCTCGTTCATGGCATCAACGTTCAATGGCGGGAACAACAGATGCGAGCGATCCGCCAAGAAAGGGTCTTTCCTCCTATGGATCAAGTACTTGTATCCACGTTCCGTAGCGCTGAACCGAGCGTGTGCATCATCGGCCACGGGGATCACGCGTTTCACGGCGATACTCTCGGGCAACATACTGCACAGGCTGAAGACCAAGCGCTCATCCACCACACGATCCGAAGGAGCATCGAAATGTGCGAAGTACTCGGTGGCATGCACTCCGGTATCCGTCCTTCCGCAGCCCACCACGAAAAGGTCCGGTAGTTGGAGCGCTGTTCGCAACGCGCGTTCCAGTACCTCCTGCACGCTGGGGTCCTCGAGTTGACGCTGCCAACCTCGGTAGGGTGCGCCATCGTATACGAGTTCGAGGAAATAGCGGGGCATGATCTCCATTCGTGGGAAGGGGCGCAAAGGTACTTGGCCTTGTGCAGGAGCTCCTGCACTGTCGCGGAAGACCTTCCTTTGCAACCATGCGCATCGGTCTCCTCAGCGACACACATGGATGGCTGGACCCAAGGATCAGGGACCATTTCGCGGAGTGCGATGAGATCTGGCATGCGGGTGATATCGGAAGCAAAGTATTGACCGAGGAATTGGCCGAATGGAAACCGCTTCGTGCGGTGCATGGTAACATCGATGGCATGGACCTGCGCAAAGAATTCCCTGAAGATCAGCGCTTCATGTTGGGCGGCGTACGTGTTCGGATGACGCACATCGGCGGAAGACCGCCTCGCTACGACAGAAATGTGATCGAAGGCCTTCGTGCGGACCCTCCCGACCTGTTCATCTGCGGTCACTCACACATTTGCTCGGTGCAATTCGATCCGAAGCTGGACCTCCTGTACATGAACCCTGGCGCCGCAGGCAGGCATGGTTGGCACAAGGTCCGTACGGTGCTCAGGTTCACCCTTGAGTTGGGTAAGATCAAGGACCTCGAAGTGATCGAGCTGGGCCCCAGAAGCACCCTTGACCCAACACGGGATCGTGGAATACCATCGGGATGAACACGGCCGTTACACTTCCGTCCCCGATACCTTCGCACCCGTGAAGAGGCTTATCGACCGCATACCGAAACGATTGCGCAACCGCTATGGGGTCGCGGTGCTGATACTCGTGGGCTGGATCACCTTCTTCGATAGGAGCGACGCTTGGACGACCTTCAAGAACCGGAGAGAACTATCGCGGATGGAGGAGCAGAAGGAATGGTACCGAACGGAGATCGCCCGGACCAAGGAGCAATTGCACGAATTGTCCAGTAACAAGGAGCTTTTGGAGAAGTTCGCCCGGGAACGCTATTTGATGAAGCGTGAGAACGAGGACATCTTCGTTCTGGTCCCGGAAAAACGCTAAGGCGTTCCACAGCACTTGATGAGCGGAGAAGCGCACAGGTCCCCGATCAGGCGTTCTGTGCGGATCCGGCGCCCCGTTGCTCGCAAGTGGTGGTGCGAATCGTGGAAGGTGGTATCCGGAAAGATGTAGTCCTCCGCATTTCCTAGCAAGACCAGTCCATGCGCGTCCATGGCGGTCCTGATGGAGACATCCATGGCTGGATTCGCACTGCTCTCCGCCGAAGCAGGCCAAACGAACACCAACCCGGCGTGATACTTACGCAACGAATCGGTAAGTCCTTCCACGATGGGCCAGAACGCAGCATCGACACCCGGTTCGTATTGCGGATTCGTGTTCTGTCGCTCCACGGGATATCGCTCCACGTTCAAGTGACTAACGAGGTCACCTTGTGCGTTGAACCCGCTCGCCCGGTAGACCGAATGCGGCACATCGTTCTTCCACGCACCGGTCCATAATTTCCAGACCCCGTGCAAGCGCATGACCGCCACACCGAGCAGGACCCTTGGGCGTTCGTACCATGGCAGGAATCGCACCATCCTTGGCGAACGGTCCACCGTCAGTATGTGCGCGTCGGTGTACTTTTCCGCATCGTGGTATGCCGAGTGCTCCATGGTGGCGATGACAAGGTCCCCCTCGCCCAAGGACCCCTTGATCTCCTCCACCATGAACCGGAAGCCCAGGCTGGCATGGATGGTCATGTTCACCACAGGCATGCACAAGGCCTGTTCAAGGCGTTCACTGTCCAACCCGAACGTGCCATTGCTCCCACCGATGATGATCGCTTTCGGGGAAGGCAATGAATCCAAGCGTTGATGCTTCGCCCTGACCCCGGCCATGTAGTCGATCCTTGAAGCAGGCGGTCCAAGAAAGAACGCCACGCACAGGACCGATCCGAACGGGATGGCGAATAGCATACTTCGTAACAGAAGCCGGATAGGCTCAGAATTGGAAGTAGATGAACTCATGTGCGGTCTGGAGGTCGAGGTACAGCAGGATGGTCATTACAATGACGGCATAGATGGCCCAGCGCAGCATGGTGGATCCCGGGAGCTTTGCAAGCGCATGTTGCTCTCGTCGAGCGAACCATTCCACCACTACCAATACCATGATCCAGAAGATCTCCGGTTGGCGCAGCCAAACGAGGACCGCACCGGGACTACGGAACAGGTTGTTGGCCATATGGAAGATGTACTTGACCGCGCTGGTCATGTCGGGAGCCCGGAACAACACCCAAGCCAGGACCACCAAGAAGAACGTGAAGAGCATCGACGGCAGATCGCGCAGTTGCGGTACATCCCTACGCGCCTTGCCATCGCGCAGGATCTCGGGGATGTAGTACGCGCCATGTAAGCCCCCCCATCCGATGAAGGTCCAATTGGCACCGTGCCAAAGGCCGCTGACGGTAAAGGTGATCAGGATGTTCTTCAGGCGTCCCCATTTGGTGCGCCAACCGCCCAATGGCATGTACACGTAATCCCGGAACCAGGTGCTCAGCGAGATGTGCCAGCGCCGCCAGAACTCGGAGATGCTTCGTGAGAAATAGGGATAGGCGAAATTCTGGCTTAGGCCGATCCCGAAGAGGCGCGCGCAGCCGATCGCAATATCCGAGTAGCCGGAGAAATCACCATAGATCTGGAAGGCGAAGAAGAACGCACCAAAGAAGAGGGTGACCCCTGCAGTGGTGGAGACCTCGCCTCCGAAGATCTCGTTGACCCAAGGTGCGCATGTGTCGGCGATGACGATCTTCTTGAAGAACCCCCAAAGCATTTGACGCAGACCATCGCGCGCAGCGACCGGGTCGAAGCTCCGCGGACGCAGGAATTGCGGCAGGAGGTTGGATGCCCGTTCGATGGGGCCAGCCACGAGTTGCGGAAAGAAGCTGACGAAGGCAAGAAAGGCTATGGGATCCCTCGTGGCCTTGATCCGCCCGCGATGGATATCGATGGTATAGCTAAGTGACTGGAAGGTATAGAAGCTGATCCCCACCGGAAGCAACAGGCGCAGTGTGGGGAGATGTGGCTGCAAGCCGACGGCAAGCATCACATCGGAGAACCCCTCTATGAAGAAGTTGAAATACTTGAACGTTCCCAACACCCCGAGATTGACGAGCAAACTGAGCCCGACCCATGCCTTTGCCTGACGTGTGGATCGCGTTCCCTCGATCGCCATCCCGATGAGGAAGTCGCCGATGGAGCTGGCGAACAGGAGCCCGAGGAAACGCCAATCCCACCAACCATAGAACACATAACTGGCCACGAGCAGGAAAGCGTTCTGAAGTCTTAGGTCCTTGTTGAACACATACCAGTAGGCCAGAAAGACCACGGGTAGGAACACCATGAACGCGTATGAGGGAAAGAGCATGCGTGGTGGGTCGAGGCGCTCAACGCCCTTGGGCGAAAGTAGCGGACCGGGAACGGCCGCCCGTCATTCCTTTGAGCGGACCACCTAGAAACGGGCGGCCATGGACAAGGTCACCGCCGCATTGTCCTTCACCGGACCGGGATCACCAACGAACACGGGATCCTCGCTTTGGAACCAGCGCCCTTCGATCCTGACGAGTGCTTCAGGCATCACCTCGAGGTCCAAGCCCAGTGAATATCCCATCGTCGATAGCCCTTGATCGTAGCCCGTGGTCACGACCACCTGCTCCGGATCCTTGAAGAATTCCACGCGGCCCACACCGTAAAGCTTCGGTGTCACTCGGCGCCGCAGGATCGCCACCCCCGTGGACCATTGATCCCATTCGTTACCGATGGCCGCCTCTTGAACGCCAACATCAGCCGCCAGCTTCACTCCCCACTTCTCCCCTTCCCAAGACCACCAGAAGTTGTTGAAGACCCTGTATAGACCTAGGCTATCCGGAGTATCGCTTCCGAGGAAAGTGCTCCAATTGAACTGGGTGCCCTTCTTCATGGTCCATAGGACCTGCGTGCCGAAGCACGGTGTGTATTGCTGCACGCGTTGCATGCGCTGCCAGCCGTTCACGAAGAGCCCGGCCACCTCCAGCTTCGACGAGATCGTCCAGGTCACTTTGGCGCCGCTCAGATAATAGGGCGAGTTCTCGGCATTCAGCGAACGCGTCAAGGTCCGATCATCCATGCTGACGGCGCTTTCCATTCCCAAGTGTGAAGAGAAAACACCGGCATCCAACCAGATCGCTTTGGTCCTATGGAGTTTGAAACCGATCCGCGCCTCATACACGTTCCGCAGCAACGGTGGTTCCGCGCTCAGGTTGGCTTGCGGATATGTACCGACCATCAAGCCCAGTGCTGTTCGGAGCCGGTCGTTCTCGTATTCCACTTGAGCCAAACCCAAATTCAGGGCCACTTCATTGGACCTGTTATGGTTATATAAGAAGGACGGTCTGTATCCGTCCTCGGGCAAAGCAATATCGTAGACATGGTACACATCCACGAATCCCGAGAACTCCGGCCGATGGCGAGCACTATCCAGCGGAGCCGTGATCTGCGCGTGCAGTGAAAGCCAGGATACACACCCCACCAGCGAGGCCGACCATTTCATTCTGAACGCCCGTTCCATCATTGGACGCCGAGGGTCATCGGGCGGGTGTGAAAGCGGCACCCGATCAATGGTGATGACCACCCTCGCCGTGCACATGTCCATGTGCCAGCTCTTCTTCGGTAGCTTCACGAACGTCCTTGATCTCCACGTTGAAATGCAAGGTGACCCCAGCCAATGGATGATTGCCATTCAGCACCACGACACCATCTTCGATCCCGATCACCGTGAAAACACCCATCTCGCCCCCTTCGGAGCCTGCCTGGAATTGCATGCCCAATTCCACCTTCTGGTCACCGAAGCGGTCGGCCGGCACCTTGTGCACCAGCGAAGGGTCCAGATCACCATATCCTTCGGAGGCCGGCACCACGGCCTTCACAGCATCACCTGCCTTCTTGCCCTCCAACTGACGTTCCAAGCCGGGCACGATCATGCTTTGGCCTTGGATGTACGCAAAAGCCTCCCGGCCAGCGCTGGTATCCAACAACTTGCCATCGGCATCGTTGAGGGTGTAATGGAAAGAGACAACGGTGTTCTTGGTGATCTGCATGATTCGATTCGTATGGCCTGCGAAGGTACAAAGCCCTGACGGAGGCCGGTCAGGACCATGCCCACGAAGAAGGCCCCTGCATCACTGCAAGGGCCTCCTCCACGAAAGTATGATCGTACTCAGTGCTTCGCGTGGCAGTCAGCGGCGCAGGTATGGCCTTTTTCACCACATGCGTACACATGTGCATCATCCTTGCACGCATCGGTGCATGCGTGCTCCTTCATTTCGGCGTGCTCGTGTCCATGACCATCACCAGCCTCCGCCTTGGCATGATCACAGCCCTTCGTGCTGGACTTACTTGCGCAGCATCCAGCAGCTTTCATACCATCCTTGCTGTCCGTCGCGCTGGCCTTTGCATCACCTTTTCCGGCACAGCAGTTCTTACCATCGGCCGACTTAGCGTGATCCGCACAACTATGGGTCTTCTCCACCTTGGCGGCATCCTCCTTCTTCGGAGCTTCCGTGGTGGTCGTCTGGGCACTGGCGGCGCTCATGAAGCCGGCGAATGCGAGGAGGGTGAGGAACTTCTTCATGGGTTGGGTGTGGTAGTTGATACGTGGTCCTGACAAAGACCGTGCAAAAGAACGCTTTTCCCGGTCAGGAATCGTAGTTCAGACCTTGATCAACAATAATTGGGGATCCATGCTCAGTGTTCGACGCCCGGGGCCATTATGGTGTTGCGCAAATAGAACACCCCCTCAACAACGATAATGGACGAGGTATCCAAGGCCCCCAACGGCCTGACGGCCGTTGATCCGTCGATGCTCGATCCCGGGATCACGGGGACCTGCCGGAAGCGTCGTTCGCCAGCCTGTCCCACTCCATTGTCCACGTACACGAAAGCCTCATCACCATAGCGTGCGAGCGATCCTTCGGGGACCACCAAGTGCTGTTCTTCCCCCGTCGGGACCATGGCGATCACGGACATCCCTTCCACGAGATCCTCGCTTCCCTTCTCCACATGGGCATGTACAGGGACCGAGCGGCCGTCCTCATCGAAACGACGACCAATGGAGAACAATTCACCGCTGAAGGTCTTTCCGGGCATGTTCAACACTTCGAACGGGAAGATGCGCCCTTCCTGGATCAGACCAAGATCGCGTTCATAGGCGTTCAGGTGCACGTGGAAATGATGCAGGTCGATCACCTCCAAGAGCACGGTGGTGGGCTCAACGCGACTTCCGAGGAAGATCCTGATCCCGTTCACCCTTCCTTCGATCGGGCTTCGGATGGTGAAGGACCTATGCAGGTCTTCGCTCACCAACCCTTCCGGATCGACACCAAGCAAACGCAACTGGCCGTCCAGCGAGGCCACCGTAGCGCTCCATTCATCGGCCTCCGCCTGCGCTATCTCCAAGGCCTTTCGCGCCGCTGCATCGCCTTCCACCAAGACCTGTTGACGATCGAGTTCGGCCGAGGTCCGCTTCCGCTTCGCACGTGCAGCCAGGTAATCCTGTTGCAGTTGGTAGAAACCCACATCGCTCAGGAGCATCAGCGCTTGTCCCTTCTTCACTTGGGCACCTTCATCCACGAGGACGTCGATCACAGTGGCAGCGATGGGGCTGGTGACCTCGGCCTTGCTCACAGGCGATGTCATCACCTTTCCAGCGAGACGAACACTACCCTCCATCATCATGAGCCGGGGCTTCGTGAAGGAGACATTGAGCGAGGCGAACTGTTCAGCGGTCAAGGTCAACTCACTGGAATGAGCAACCGTGTCGCCCAGCGTTTCGCTGGATGATGCGTGCGAATGCCCGTGATCGTGGTCAGGAGGGCTTCCACATGCAAGGACCATCAACCATGGAAAGATGAACCGAAC
>JAGQVV010000008.1 GCA_020437805.1 Flavobacteriales bacterium | reverse complement strand
TTAAGCCACTCACCCACCTCTCCTGGAATTGCACCGCCACGGTCGGCGGGGCGGCAAATATAGACGATCACCCTGTTCATGGTTCCTACCTTTGTGCCTTCGTTCATCAAAATCCGAAAAACACATGTCCCGCGAAGTCGTCATTGTATCCGCAGTCCGCACCCCCATTGGAAGTTTCGGAGGGAGCCTCGCCGAGGTACCCGCCACGGAATTAGGCGCAACCGCCATCAAAGGGGCCGTCGAAAAGGCAGGTGTGGACCCGAAACTGGTGAACGAAGTGATCATGGGAAGTGTGCTCCAGGCCAACTTGGGCCAAGCCCCGGCACGGCAGGCAGCAAAAGCGGCCGGCTTACCGAATGAAGTGGCATGCACCACCGTGAACAAAGTGTGCGCGAGCGGAATGAAGGCGATCATGATGGCCACACAGGACATCCTCTTGGGCGATGCGGACATTGTGGTGGCCGGAGGCATGGAGAGCATGAGCCGCACGCCTTACTATGTGGAGAACGCCCGATACGGTTATCGCTTCGGCAACGGTGCCTTGATCGACGGGATCAGCAAGGATGGCCTGATGAACGTGTACGACCAGCAAGCCATGGGCGTGTGTGCGGACCTCTGCGCCACGGAGAACAAGATCAGCCGTGAGGCGCAGGATGCTTTCGCCATTGAAAGCTATACACGCAGCGCGGCAGCATGGGCGGCAGGCAAGTTCAAGGACGAAGTGGTGCCCGTGACCGTGAAGACCCGGAAAGGGGACGTGGTCGTGAGCGAGGATGAGGAATACAAGAACGTGAACTTCGACAAGCTCAAGACCTTGCGCGCGGTGTTCACCAAGGAAGGAACCGTGACTGCGGGCAACGCCAGCACGATCAATGACGGAGCCGCCGCGGTCGTGCTGATGAGTGCTGAGAAAGCAAAGGAACTCGGCCTGAAGCCGCTCGCCAAGGTGATCGGTTACGCGGATGCGGAACAAGCACCGGAATGGTTCACCACGACCCCAGCGAAGGCTGTTCCCATCGCCGTGGAGAAAGCAGGGCTCAAGATGAGCGACATCGATTTCGTGGAACTCAACGAGGCGTTCTCCGTTGTGGGTATCGCGAACACGAAGATGCTGGACCTGGACCCCGCTAAGGTGAACGTGAACGGTGGTGCGGTCTCTCTGGGTCACCCCTTGGGATGTAGCGGTGCACGCATCATCGTGACACTCTTGAACGTATTGAAGCAGAATGGCGGCAAATATGGCGCGGCCGGGATATGTAATGGAGGCGGTGGTGCCAGCGCCATGGTTATCGAGGCCCTTTGATCGCGACGATGAAGAACGTCATTTGCCCGCTGTCCATCGTTCCGGTGCGCAAGGAACCGAACGACCGCTCTGAAATGACCTCGCAATGGCTCTTCGGGGAGACCGCTGAGGTGTTGGAGCGGACCGAGAAATGGTCACGCCTCTGTTTCGACCACGACGGATATGAAGGCTGGGTGGACAACAAGCAGATAGCGCCTTGTTCCACCCCCAACCTGGACCCCGACCTACGCGTGATCGACCAAAGTACGATCGCTGACCTCGGAGAACGGCAGGTCCTTCTGCCTTATGGTGGAGTGGTCCCTTTCCATGAGGATGGCACCATTCTCTGGGACGGACATCGGCTACCGGTGCAGGCCGTCACGAACCATAGACCGGATCTCGAGCGAGCGGACCTGATGGAGTTCTACCTGCACCCTTTCTTGGGAGCACCGTACCTCTGGGGCGGTAGGACACCAAGCGGCGTGGATTGCAGTGGGCTCACGCAGATGCTCTTCATCCTGATGGGCATCTACCTGCCACGCGACGCGAACGAACAAGCCGAAGAGGGCGACACGGTGGAACTGCTGGACCTGTGCGAACCCGGCGATCTGGCATTCTTCGAGAACGAGGAGGGCAAGATCGTCCACGTTGGCGTTATCCTTACGCGGAGTGAGGAAGGTGACCTACGCATCGCACATGCCAGCGGCTGGGTGCGGATCGACAAGCTCGATCAACAAGGGATATTCCACGCCGAGAGCGGGAAGTATTCGCACCAGTTGCGCATGGTGAAGCGTGTGCTTTGATCGACCGTTAGAATCGTAGGGTGTACTGCAGCACGGGGAGCAATGCGAGCTGCGGAATGTCCTGGATCGTTTCCGTGCGCGGATCGAAATAGTGGTACACCGCTGTCTGGGCGTTCATGACGTTCTGCACGTCGATCTTGAATTCGTGGCTCGCCTTCACCCGGCCCAGTCGATAGCTCACTACGAGGTCCAGCTTGTGGATCGCTTCGCCTTTGTCGCTCCAGGCTGGGCTTCCCTCCTTTTCATAGCCCGCATCCAGGCTGGCATCCAGATCTATGGGCGTGCTGTACTGTCCGCCTTGCATGGAATACCGGAAACCGACCATCAGGGTCCTATCCTTTCCTTCCGAACTGTCAAGCTCCCATTCCTTTCCAGCCAACACGTTCGCGATGGTCCCGAGGTTGAACCGTGAGTCGTACCAGGTTCCGTTCAATGCTTTGTAGCGTGCAGAACTCACGGAACCAGTGACCAGGAAGTGGTAGCCGCGCGTGAAGAATCTCTCCACGCCGAGCTCCACGCCGGTATTATATCCAACACCGGCATTCACCAAGGGCTTGGTCGTGAACCAGCCGGTCATGTTGCTCAAATTGAACGCGCTGTTCGGGTCGTTCTCCACCGGTTGGTCGTACAAATACTGATAGAACGCTTCCGCCTTCAGCTGGATATCCTCTGTCAAGAATTGCTCGAAGCCCAGTACTGCATGGGCGGCCCGTGTCAATCCAAGATCCCGATTCGGCTGGAAGACATTGCCTTGCGCATCCACGTCCTGGGCCATATAGGTCATCAAGGCCTCGGTCTTTGAATGAAGGCCGGCCCCGAAGGTGAAGGCCCGGCCCGGTGCGACCTGGTACCGAAGTGCCACGCGCGGCTCCACACTTACCGCGTCATTCAGGCCGTAATACAGGATGTGGACGCCGTTGGTCATGGTCCACTGTTCGTTCCAACGCCACTTCCAGCTGGTGTAGGCTTGAAAGGTAGCCGCGTTACCGCTCTGGTCCAAGGTGGTCTCCATCAACTCGGTATCGCGATCCCGAGAGGCCGAGTTCATCCGGAATCGTTCGCTGGAGATGATCAACCCGCTTCTGAGCTTGTGGTTCGCGTTGATTCGTGTGTTCAATGTACTGGTGGCACGCAGGGTCCATTTCGCCAGGTCATCCTGGTGCCACAGTTCGACGGGCGATTCGCCCGGTGATGCCGCCTCATAGTAGTCCGTGCTGCTTCCATTGCCACTCATCGAAACCGCAGTGTAGAGGAAACTGTTGGCGCCGATCGTGCGCGTGTGCGTCAATCCCACAACGCCCATGCGCGATCCAAAGTCACTGTTCGAGAATAGGGTATCACCCGTGTAGCCCTTGTCCTCCTGTTGGATGTTGCTCTTTCCGCCAACGCCGAACACAGAGAACGTTCCTGCGCCACGCATCGGTAATTTGATATTGAACGCTGCATCGGTGTACTTCGGAACACCTTGGAAATCCACGATGCCCGCCTGGTCCAGGAGCGCTAAGCTGGAGTAGCGGTAGTTCGCCAAGTACGAACCGCCTTCGAGGCCCGGAATAGGCCCTTCAGCTGTGAGGTCCGTACCGAGCACGCCTGCCTTCAACGTGTATTCCCGCTCCCGATCGTTCCCGTGGCGAAGCTTCATGTCGAAGACAGCGCTGTACACATTACCATACTCAGCGCCGAAGGCACCGGTGTAGAATTCGGAATCATCGATCATGTCGCTGTTCAACACATTGATCGGACCTCCGGTGGCGCCATCATCCGCAAAGTGGTTGGGGTTGGGGATCTCCACTCCTTCCAATCGCCACAGTACCCCTTTGGGCGAATTGCCTCGTACCACGATCGTATTGTCACCTGCGGGATCGCCGGCCACACCGGGGAAGGCACTCACCATGCGCGCCGGGTCGTTGATGCCGCCGGCTATCCGTGATGTCTCCTCCACGCTGATCCGACGTGCGCTCACCAAGGCCATGTCGTTCATCACTTCGCCTTTCCGCTCGGGAGCCTTCACTTCGAACTCGCCCAACTCGGTTACGGACTCCATCATGCGGATCTCCAAAACGGATTCCTTCGCACTGGTGATCAGGTTGTTCGCAAGCAACTGCGGTTCGTATCCCAGCATCCGAACTTGAAGATCGACCCGCCCTGTCGGCACATCGGTGATCACGAAACGGCCATCCGGATCAGTGGTGGAACCCTTCAAAGGATCCGATCCAAGGATGATCACGGTTGCCCCGATCAATGGAATGCGGGTATCGTCATCGATGACCGTACCTCGCACGGTCTGTGAATTCCCTTGGGCTTGTGCGACATGGATCAAGCAGATCGCGATGATCGAAAGAACGAGGTGGAGGGTTGGGAACTTCATGTCCTGGTGGTCTGTTGCTCCTAGGACACCAACCCGGCGGAATACCCCTACTCCGATCGGAAAATAGTTCAGAAACGCAGTCCGGCCGTGGCTTTCCAGCCTAACCATCCGCTCATTCTGGTGGTCCCTTGCACCTCCTCGAAGAGCGGATCGCTTTGTACCAGTGCGCTCAGGTACATCCCGGTCTCTTGATCTCGCCAGTCCGTGAAGAGGACGTTGAAGGATGGACCGATACTCAAAGAAAGGGGGCCAATGAAGGTCCTACCGTAGGACACGTTCAAGCGCCCAACGATGTTCACTGCATCCACCCATTCTCGTTGTTCCACCACTTGTTCAGCAGTGAGATCAATGTTGAGGAACCCGGAAGAACCGATGGAAGGTTCGGATCCGAAGCCATAGAGGAAGCCCCAACGATCGTTCGGTGTGACCGCCGGCGAATAGCCGAGGATGTTGTGGAAGCCTCGTACTCCAGTACGGATCATAAGGCTCAGCGGCATCACGTCATTCGTGGATACATCGAAGCGGTGATAACCCTTGAGCGAAACACTAAGCACCCCCACCGGCGTTCCGGTGATCGAGCCGCTGAAGTTCAGCACACCGACCTGCCATCCTTGGCATCGGCGAGCGAAGTTCAGTGTGCCGACCTGCCCACCTTGGGCGCTATCTCCCACCACATTCAACCCGAAGCTGAACTGACCACCCTTGATATCCGTGGCGTAGTTCAACCCGAACCCAACTTGTCCAGCTTCCACACGGCCAGGCACCACGTTCGCACCGAAGGAGAATTGACCGCCCGTTACCGTTCCAGCATAGTTCAGCCCAAAGCCCACTTGACCACCGCTGACATTACCCGGCACTACGTTGGCCCCGAATGAAACTTGACCGCCGGTGACCGCCTTCGCATAGTTGGCCCCGAAGCCCACCTGTCCGCCGCCGACCGAATCCAGCGCCACATTCAACCCACCCGCTATTTGCGCACCACTGACCTTATGGCCCACATTGACCGCACCTGCGACCTGCGTCTTTCGCACATCACGCGGGGTGACATTCACACCTCCTGCTATCTGGGCACCATCGATGTCCATTGTAGCCACGTTCACCGCGCCGGCGATCTGAGCGCCCTTCAGCCCACCCTTCACCACATTCACACCACCAGCGACCTGAACTCCGACCAGCGTATCCCAAACCGTGTTGCCCAGACCGGCGAGCTGCATACCTTCCAAACTGCGCATGGTATGGTTGATACCACCCGCGATCTGCACCCCTTCCGTGTTGCGCCCTACCAAGTTGGTTATCCCTGCGATCTGTACGCCCTTGACATCCCGGCTCTCCAGGTTCGCTCCGATCCCGAGTTCGAACCCTTCAAGACCGCGGGCGTATCCAGCAAGGATGTTCAGCGAAACGGAGTTCACCACAACACCCGAGATCTTTCCATTCGTTCCGAAGTTGGGGATCAAAGAGATCTGCCAATCGCTGCGTTCCTCGAATTCCAGATCGGCGCTTCGGTCGAGCTGTCGATCCGGTACGAGCAATCTTGCGACACCCAGGTCCTCCACGCCGCAACGGTCGTAGAGGCAGATCGGCTCCACAGTGGCCACCACCGAACGCTTACGCAACGGGATCCGGCCAACGGCGCCATCCCTACCCACATACACGACCGTGTCATGGTACTCCTTTCGCATCACGAGGACCGCGGTCCGTTCGCGCATTCCTGATGCCTCCAATTCGAACGTGCCCAGTACATCCGTAGTGGTCGCATGCTTCTCATCCACCACGTGCACGAAGGCTTGACTTATCGGACTTCCGACTGCGGCATCGTACACACTACCCCTGAGCATGAATTTCTGCTTGCGGCCGTTAGCACCGAGCAGGATGATATGGTCGCCGGACTCCTTCAGTTCGTACTCTCCGCCTACCAACGCCCGAAGTGCATCCTTGACCGTTCCCTTCAAACTGATGGACACGATACTATCCCCCCTTACCGAAGCAGCGTTGTAGCTGAGCTTGAACCTGCCTTCCCGAGCGACCGTGGTGAGCGCTTCCGAAAGACGGACCTTCTCGGCATCAACCTGCACAGCGCGATCGAGGATCGATTGGGCATGGCCGGCCACAACAATGCACCAGCCCGCCAGGAAGGTCAATATCCACTTAGCAGCCATCGCCTTCGAGCAAATACGAACCAGGGGCCTCCATGGTCAATTCGAACCCATAGGTATCAGCTATGATGCGTAGGATGTATTCGATCGGCTCATCCTCGAATGTAGCGGTAAGCGTGCACCTTGATATGGTCTCGTTCGCGAACCGGACGCGCACATCATACAACCGTTCCAACTGTCCGACGACTTGGGCCAATGGTGCTTCCTGGAACTGCAGGATACGTTCACCCCAGACCGTTGAAGGAGGCGCAGGCATCCGCTCCAAGAAATGCGCGGCCTTGTTGTATCGTGCATATCCACCGCCTTCAAGGATGACCGTATCACCTCCTGCCACCACGCGGACCTTCCCATGCCTTACGCGCACCAGGACGCTTTGGGCCGTGTCGAACGCGTTCACCTCAAAGGCCGTGCCCAGCACCGTTACCGTAACCCCTTCGGCTTCCACGACGAACGGTCGTTCCTCGTCGCGCTTCACTTCGAAATACGCCGCGCCGCGCAAGGCAATGTTTCGATGGCCCTTCATATCAGCGGTGATCCGTGAGCCTGGATAGAGTACGATGTTGCTGCTGTCCGCGAGGGTCGCTCGGATCGGTTCGGTGGTGGCCATGATGTTCTCCGTTGGTGTGTCGATGAGGTAACGAACACCTACGAAGAGCCCGATCAGCACCGCTGCAGCGGCAAGCCAGCGCATGACATTGGTCCGACCGATCGGGACCACCCGGCCCCGCTCCTCCGGTCCCGCGATCCTGCTACTGACCTTGGCCCAAGCAGCATCCACATCGACATCGGGCATCGGGTGAGCGGCTTCATCCCAAAGCGTACGCAGCATTTCGAGCTCAGCCGCGTTCGCTTCGGACCGTTCGGCCCATTGTTCCACACTGCTTCGCTCCCCCGCATCCGACCCTCCCGAGAGGTATCGCGCCAGAATGGTGCTATCGATATGTGCTCCTTCGTTCACGTGTTCACCCTAATGACAACACTACTTCGAAATACCCCCACGCCTCCCTCAATGTCCACATCAACAACCAACCGACCAGCCACGTGGGCGCTAGGTCCTTGAGCTCTTCCCGCAATGTCTTCAGGGCCTTGCCCATCTGGTTCTCCACGGTCTTGATCGAGATCCCTAGTCGATCAGCTATTTCATGGTACTTCAACCCTTCATGACGACTCAACTTGAAGACCTTGCGGCGTTCTTCCGGAAGGAGTTCGATGGCCGCATGTACGCGCGCCGCTCGCTCAGCGTATCCCTCTTCGGATCGTTCTCCCTCTTCCGGAGCGTCATCCAACTCGTCGGTCAGTGGACGCATCCGCTTGTTCGCTTTCAAGGCGTTCAAACAGCGGTTGCGCACGGCCGTGAAGAGGTAGGCCCTGAGGGATGTGGCAATATCGATCCGCTGACGATCGTCCCAAACGCGAATGAACACTTCCTGTACAAGATCCTCCGCAGCTTCCGCGTCCCGCATGTACTTGAATGCAAAGGCGCACAAGGTCCGGTAGTGCTCCCGGAACAATTCCTCGAACGCAGAGCGCTCATCAATGGATGGTGCGAACAATGCCAAACTCGGGTTCCTGCGGGGCTAAAGTAGTTCGGCGCCCGGCGATGGTTCAGCTACCGATCAGGCTCGAGAGTTCAGCGTAACAACG
>JAGQVV010000339.1 GCA_020437805.1 Flavobacteriales bacterium | reverse complement strand
GCCGTCAGTACCACGATCATCAGCTTCATACCGGTCTTTACCATGGAGGCCGCAGAGGGCAAGTTGTTCCGCCCCCTCGCCTTCACTAAATCCTTCGCGCTGCTGGCGGCCGTGCTGGTGGCACTGTTCATCCTGCCGACCTTCATCCAGCTGATCTTCGGTGTGGACGGGCGCAAGCGATGGACGCGCATCATCATGCGTTCGCTCATGGTGGTCGGTGGTATCGCGGCCCTGGTGTTCGGCAACATCTGGGCGGGCGTTTCCCTGCTCGCCTTGTACGCGGCGCATAGTGTGGTGGATCGCAGTAAGAGCGAAAGCGCGGTGGTGAAGGCCCTGCCTTTCGCCGTGATCGTGATCTCCGTGGCCTGGCTGCTTGCCGAACTCTGGCGACCCTTGGGCGTGGACCGCTCCTTGATCGTGAACTTCCTCTTCGTGGGCGCGTGGATCGGGCTCATCCTCGGCCTCTTCCAAGCGATCCAGCATTACTACGAGCGGATCCTCCGCTGGTGCCTGGACCACAAGCTGGCCTTCCTGTCGATACCGATCGCCATCGTGCTGTTCGGCGCGATGATCTGGGTAGGATTCGACCGCGTCTTCTCACCACTTTCGAATGGAGCAAACGCTGTGGGTTGGAACATCGAGTCCACCCGGCCATGGAGCAACTTGGCGCATGCCTTCCCCGGTGTGGGCAAGGAATTCATGCCCGCCTTGGACGAAGGCAGTTTCCTGCTGATGCCCACCAGCATGCCGCACGCGGGGGTAGAGCAGAACCACCGCGTGGTGCAGCAATTGGACATGCGCGTATCGGCGATCCCGGAAGTGGCGATGGTGGTGGGCAAGATGGGCCGTGCGGAGACCGCGCTCGATCCCGCGCCGATCAGCATGTATGAGAACATCATCAACTACCGGCCGGAATTCGAAGTGAACGAGAAGGGCCATCGCCAAGCCTTCAAGGTGGATCGGAACGAGCGTTTCATCCTCACCACCGGAGATACGCTCACACAGGAAGAAGCGCTCACACCCACATTCGATCGCAACACCTTGATCCCTGCCGATCGCGGCCGCTACTTCCGCAATTGGCGTGCTCACATCAACACTACTTCCGACATCTGGGAGGAAGTGGTACAGGCCACCGATCTGCCGGGTGTCACCTCTGCGCCCAAGTTGCAGCCCATCGAAACACGTTTGGTCATGCTCCAGACCGGCATGCGCGCACCCATGGGCATCAAGGTGTTCGGACCCGACCTGCCAACGATCGAGGCATTCGGTCGCGAACTCGAGGCGATCCTGAAGGAAGTGCCCTCGGTGAAGGCCGAAGCCGTGTTCGCGGATCGCATCGTGGGCAAGCCCTACCTGCATTTGCGCATCGATCGGGAAGCCATCGGCCGCTTTGGGCTTACCGTCGAGGACATGCAACGCACCATCGAGACCGCGATCGGGGGCATGGTGAACACCACAACGGTGGAAGGTCGCGAGCGCTATCCGGTGCGCGTGCGCTATCCCCGTGAATTGCGGGACGATCCCGATCAATTGCAACGGATCCTGGTGCCGACACCCACAGGCGTGCAGGTACCCTTGGGTGAATTGGTCAACGTGGAATACGAACGCGGTCCGCAGATGATCAAGAGCGAGGACA
>JAGQVV010000007.1:21484-55239 GCA_020437805.1 Flavobacteriales bacterium | reverse complement strand
CACCCGGCATCTGCGGTTGCGGAACAGCGGATACCGATAGCGACAGCGATGGAACCGCTGACTGCAATGACGGTTGCCCGAACGATCCCAACAAGGTCGAACCGGGGAACTGTGGATGCGGCCAAACGGAAGAGTCCTGCCTTGATTGTGCGGGTATTCCGAACGGACCTGCATTGCCTGGCTCAACCTGCGATGATGGTGACCCGAACACGATCGGGGATGTATGGAGCAACGATTGCCTATGCGCTGGTAGCATCATCATATGCGACAGTGACGCAGGCCCGGACCAAAGCACCTGTGACGATCTCGTTCAACTCGACGCTTCTGGTGTAGGAACCTGGAGCGTACCTGGAACCGTAACACTCTCGGACCTGAGCGATCCTAACACCACTGCGACCTGCAGTGTGCCGGGCACATATGACCTGATCTGGACTGTTAGCGTCCCGGGTTGCACCGCCACCGATACCGTATCCATCACTTTCCTCGGCACGCCCAGCGCAGGGTGGTCAGTACCGGTAGGTCTGTGTGACAACAGTGCTCCGATCGACCTGAACAGTGCGGTGACCGGAGACCCTGGCGGAACCTGGTCCGGAAACGGCGTGTCCGACGGCATGTTCGACCCGACAGGTCTGTCAGGAGACATCCAAGTAACCTATCTCGTGCAGCAGGACGGCTGCTCCGCCTCTGCCAGTGGATCGATCAATGTAGGGAACGCACCATCCGCCGATGCCGGACCCGATGATTCGGTATGCGGTAACACTTACACGCTGCATGGGTCCAAGGACTTCGGAACCGGGACATGGTCCGGACCCTTCGCGATAGACTTGGTACCGGTCGGGTCAACTACCGCATTGGTAACGAATGCCGCCCCCGGAACATACGACTTCACTTGGACGGTCACCAGCGGTCCCTGTTCCTCATCGGACGTCGTGCGGATCACCTTCCTTGACCCCGGCAGTCACTTGGTTGTTGATGCCGGTCCCGACCAAGTGTTGGAAGTTGTTCCATCCACGTACCTGGAGGCCACAGCCTCGACCGGAGCGACGATCGAATGGTCGCTATTGAATGGATCCGGATCCGTCCATTCACCGAACGAGGCGCACACCGAGGTAAGTGGACTGAGCTCAGGGCTCAATACGTTCGTGATCACCGTATCATTGGGCGGTTGCATCGGCGATCGCGACACGGTGAACGTCCACCTCAAGGACCTGTTCATCCCTGAAGGTTTCTCCCCGAACCAGGACGGGGACAATGATCGCTTCGAGATCACCGGCATTTCGGCATACCCGGGAAGCACTTTGATCATCTTCAATCGATGGGGTAAGAAAGTGTACGAGAACAACGCGTACAACAACGATTGGGACGGTCGATCAAGGAACGGCCTGGAACTGGCTGACGACACGTACTTCTACGTCCTGAACCTATCAGACGACCATTCGTATAACGGCTTCGTGGTGATCAAACGATGAGGGGTAAGGGAAATGTCCTTTGGGCACTATCAAGCCTGCTCTCCTTGCATTGTCTAGGACAGCATACGCCCCTGACGAGCCAGTATCTGTTCAATGGGCTTGTCATCAATCCTGCCTATGCAGGGAGCCGGGACGCATTGACCGCGAACTTGACCTACCGACACCAATGGGCAGGCTTCGAAGGAGCTCCGGTCACACAGATGCTTAGTGTTCACGCCCCAATGGGCCGCCGGAAGTTAGGTCTCGGTCTGATGCTCTATAACGATAAGATCGGCGTGAGCAATGAAACGGGACTGTTCACCAACTACGCATATAGGGTCCGTCTCAACAACGGCAAGTTGTCCTTGGGCCTTGGCGCCGGGGTGACCATGTTACGAAGTGAATGGACCAGCCTGTCCATCCAGCAAAGCAGCGACCAGGCGTTCGCGGCCGATACCCGCAATGCAGTGCGCCCGAACTTCAGTGCTGGCGCTTATTACTACACGAAGACCTGGTTCGTGGGGGTCTCCTCTCCTTTCATCCTTTCCTATAGGTACGACGCGGGTTCCGAAGGCTGGAACCTATCCGACAACAGCGCGGACCTGCAGCCAATGGTAACCGGCGGCTACGTTTTCCGTATCAATGCCGACACCAAGTTGAAACCGTCCACTTTGCTACGATACAAGGCCACCGAAGGCATTCAAGCCGACATGAGCACGAACCTGATCCTGAAGGATAGGCTCTGGCTTGGGGCTTCCTACCGGACCGGCGATGCGTTCGTGGCCTCGCTCGAGGTATTGCCGACCGCACAATGGCGTTTGGGCTACGCCTATGACCTGGGTGTATCCGACCTGGCACCGTATCACGCCGGATCACATGAACTGATGCTTCAATACGAATTCGGATACCGGATCCGTGTCAAGGACCCACGCTACTTCTGATGAGGATCGCGCTGATCACCATATCCATTCTCACGGCGTTCCTCGCGCGAGCGCAGGAGATCCATGAGGTGGTACAACTGGACCTTGGGCCACTAACAGAGGACTACGCCCCAGTCCTTATTGGCGATGGGTTCGTGATGTGCTCGATCCGAGAGACCGGCACTGCCATTGCGTTCAAGGATGCCGATACGGGAAAGCCACTTGCGGACCTTTATTGGGTCCCGCTGAACGGAGACATTCCCGGTACGCCGATCCTGTTCAGTGCAAATTTGGCCACACCCGTGAACGAAGGTCCTGCCTCCTTCTCCGATGAGGGCAACATGATCGCGTTCACCCGGAACCAGATCCTTCCCAAAAGGCTGGCCAATATGAAGGCCGCGAACTCCCAGCTCGGGATCTTCTTCTCTGAAAAGACCAACGATGTATGGGGGCCGCCGGTCTCCTTCGAGCACAATACAACGAAGTACTCCACCATGCACCCGGCCTTCGATGCCTCCGGAAACACACTGGTATTCGCCAGTGACATGCCCGGTGGATACGGGGGATTGGACCTGTACATCAGCACACGCACAGCCATGGGATGGAGCGTGCCTGAGAACATGGGGGCTTCCATCAACACAGAACACAACGAAGGCTTCCCGAACATCGCGCCAGACGGTTCAATGTATTTCTCCAGTGACCGGACAGGTGGTTCGGGCAAACTGGATATCTATCGAAGTTCTTGGCCGAACACCGAACGAACAGCACCCGTTCATCTTCCGGCTCCGATCAACTCGCCGGGGAACGATCTCGGGATGACCGTCCGGGAAAGTGCCAGGACCGGGTTGTTCAGTTCGGACAGGGACGGAAAGGATCGCATCTACGCATTCAAGAAGACCGTACCGAAGTTCCGGGATTGTTCCGCGCAGATCAAGAACAACTACTGTTACGCCTTCAATGCAAAGCCGCACGCCGCGACACGCTCACTGCCGCTGGAGCATGTCTGGGACCTTGGGGATGGGACACGGGTCAAGGACCTGGTGGCCGAACACTGCTTTGCCGAACCCGGAAACTACCAGGTACGCTCCTTGCTCGTGGACCGCAAGACCGGATCGGTCTTCCACGAACTCGAGGCACATGAACTCGCGATCGATGACCATTTCCAAGCTTGGATCAGCTCACCTGATACGGTTCGAACAGGTCGCGCGTTGGCCTTGGATGGGACACGCAGCCAGCTCCAAGGCATGGTGGCGAACGAGTATCATTGGGACATGGGCGATGGCATGCTTGAGGTGGGCCTTCATGCCCAACACACGTTCCGCAAGCAGGGTGTGTATGAGGTCAAACTGGACGTCCTTTCGACCCCGGATGCGAACGGGATCATCCGTAATCGATGCAACACAAGGACCATTGTCGTGCTGGACAAATTCAAGGACCAAGAGGACATGGCTGTGGTGGCGACGTACCAAGATGCGCTCGGCAAGACGCACTCCTTCGAATACCAAGAGCTACCGCCCGACCACTTCGGCATGACCGAGGATGACTTCGCTGATGCGACCTTCTCCGTGGAACTGTTCGCGTCCATGGAACGAATGAGCCTTGATGACCCGAAATTCGCGGAGGTACGCAAACTCTACCGTGTGGTGGAGCGCTTCGATCCCGTACGTGCTGTCTACACATACTCGGTCGGCGAGACCAACGACATGGCGGAGCTCTACAAGGTATTCCAGAAGGTGAAGGAACTGCAGTTCCTGGACGCCGAGGTGTTCCAGCTCCAATTGGAACAGCTTGTGGACCTCAGTCAGCTCGACCTTCGTTCGCTGGAGGAACTGAACAATACCAAGCTTCGGACCAGCGCGATACACTTTGAATACAAGAGTGCGGATATCGCGCCTGGATCGGAGGAGGTGCTCGATCGTATCACGGATATGATGCGTCAACATCCCGAGGTCCGACTCGTGATCGAAGCGCACACCGATGATATCGGCAGTCGTTCCTACAACTTCGAATTGTCCGAGCAGCGCGCGGGTTCAGTGCAAGCATATCTGGAAGCACAAGGGATCGCCGCGGATCGATTGGTCCCGGTCGGTCATGGCAAGAACCAACCCATTGCCTCGAACAGGACCGAAGAAGGCCGCCAAGAGAACCGACGTGTGGAGTTCCGCATGACGGTGAAAGGCGAAGACCATGCCTTCCAGAAGACGCGCTAGGCGCTCCATTCGATTTCTTCCTCGTGCAACCGAAGCTATGTGCTTCCACGGTTGGTTGCTGAATTGAGCACGTTGAGCGTGATCCTTACGGTACTTTCGTGGGTGATGCTCCGCGCTCCACGGTATCTGATCTTCACCGCACTTCTGCTCCTAGGACTTCCTTTCCGAGCGCAGCCCGGACTACGATTCGTGGAGAACAAGGGGCAGTGGCCCAAAGACGTGTTCTTTCGTTCCGAGATCCCTGGTGCGACCGTGTGGTGTGAGGCGGACGGTGTCGTGCTGGACCTCTATGATGCAAAGCGGATCTCGGAACCCCATGCGAATGTGGGGTTCGACGCGGCCCATGCCGATCCGCTTCAGCACCATGCCGTTCGGCTAAGATTCCTGAGCGCCACTTCGAGCAATCGTATCAATGGTGGTCCTCCCCTACCCGGGCACCATAACTATTTCATCGGTTCCGATCGCTCTCGTTGGGCAGGTAACGCCAGAGCGTTCGCAACGGTCGATCTGGTGGAAGTAGCGCCAGGTTGCGATGCACGCTTCCGAATGGGTCATTCCGGATTGAAGTACGACCTGACCCTTGCTCCAGGCGCAGACCCGGCCTTGATCCGATTCACCTATGATGGTGCGGATGAACTGCGACTTCGGAACGGGGTCTTGATCGTCAGTACATCGCTCGGTCGACTTACCGAACGGATCCCATTGGCCTATCAGGATGTGGACGGTGGGCGTCGCATCGTTGCATGCACCTACACCCTGAAGAACGGTATCATCGGTGTTGAACCGGGCGAGTACGACCCACGATCTCCACTCGTCATCGACCCCACACTTGCCTTCGCCACTTACTCAGGATCATTCAGTAACAACTTCGGTTACAGTGCAACGTTCGATGACGCAGGCTTCCTGTACGCTGGTAGCACCGCTTTCGGCACGGCCTTCCCGGTCACCATGGGGGCCTACCAGACCTCTTGGGCAGGTGGCGTGGGCCAGGGTACGATACCCGGCACGGATATCGCCATCACCAAGTACGACACGACCGGCTCATTCCTGATCTGGAGCACCTATCTCGGTGGTGCATCCGACGAAATGCCTCACAGCCTGATCGTGGATGGTAACGGTGAAGTGTTGGTCCTCGGAACAACGGGCTCGAGTGATTTCCCGGTAACCAGCGGAGCCTATGATGGCAGCTTCGAAGGGGGTTCGAGCTTCGCTCCTTCTGGTCTAGGGTTGAGCTATCCGGCCGGGAGCGACATGATCCTTGCGCGTTTGAGCAATGATGGAAGTGATCTCTTGGGATCAACCTTCATCGGCGGCACCGGCAACGATGGTCTTAACTCCGCTCCAGCGTTGAAGTTCAACTATGCTGATGAAGTGCGGGGAGAGGTGCTTCTGGATACCGCAGGAAATGTGTGGGTGGTCAGTTGTTCCCAAAGCATGGACCTGTCCACCACCGGGGATGCGGCACAGCCTTCATTCGCCGGAGGTTCCCATGACGGATACGTCGCCCGCCTTGACCCGGCTTTGACCCAGTTGCAGTATGCAAGCTACATCGGTGGAAGCGGAGCGGATGCACTGTACGCGGGCGAATTGGATGAGGCCGGGAGGCTCTTCATAACCGGCGGTACCAACAGCCTGGATCTGCAGACGACATCAGCAGCAGTATCCACATCGTTCAATGGCGGTGCGGCCGATGCCTTCGTGGGAAGGGTCGTACCGGGCATCGGGATCGAGGCAATGAGCTACTGGGGCTCCGATGCATATGACCAGAGCTACTTCGTGGAACTCGATGACGCTGGATCCGTTTATCTCTTCGGCCAAACCTCGGCACCGGCGGGACAACTTATCAGCAACGCACCCTACAACGTTCCGAGCGGTGGCCAGTTCATCACGAAACTGGACCATGAACTCGCGAACGTTCTGATCAGCTCTCGCATCGGAAGTGGCGACGGTACACCGGACATCTCCCCTACCGCCTTCCTTGTGGATGTTTGCGACAAGATCTACACCAGTGGTTGGGGTAGTAGCGCTGGTGGGCTTGGAGGTACACTGACCACCGCTGGTCTCCCGGTCACCAGCGCGGCACACCAGTCCACAACCGATGGACATGACCTCTATCTCGCCGTGTTCGACATCAACATGAACGGCCTCTCCTACGCCACATACTACGGCGGTGCGGTGAGCCCCGAGCATGTGGATGGCGGTACGAGTCGCTTCGATCGTCGAGGTCGTGTATACCAATCGGTATGCGCCGGTTGCCAGAACAATGATGATTTCCCGACCTCGCCAGGGGCTTGGAGCGCAACCAACAATAGCACCGGATGCAACAATGGCGTACTCAAATTCGATTTCGATGCACCACTCGTGATCGCCGCATTCACTGCGCCTGATCCCATTTGCGCCGGAGCTTCCGTCTCATTCACCAACCTGAGCAGCGGTGCCACCGGTCATTTCTGGGAGTTCGGGGATGGAAGCACCTCCACTTCAACTTCCCCCACGCATACCTACTCGGAACCGGGAACCTACGTCGTCCGGCTTACAAGCTCGGACCCCAATAGCTGCAATGGTCAGGATATCGCAGTGCGGACCATCGTCATCGAACCGGATGCACCCGCCGTCATCGCCATGAACGACACGTTGATCTGTGGCCCAAACATTGCGCTCATTGTTGGTGCGCAAGGTTTCGGAACGGCAACGAACTATGTCTGGAGCACCTCGAACACCTTCAATGATACCTTGAACGCACCAGAGCTCGATAGTGCTTTCGTGCTTTCCCCGATCGTTGCCGGAACATACCACGTTCGCGCTTCCAATGGATCGATATGCGCCGCTACGGATAGTGTAGTGATCTCCACTTCGTTGGTCAATGCCCTCGTGCAGGGCGATACGACGATCTGCGCACAGGACACGGCACAGCTCTTCTTGCTCGGCATAGACCCTGGATCATCCATCGATTGGATGCCCAATGATGAGATCCTCATCGGACAAGGGACCACCAACGCTACCATCGCACCGGACGCATCAACGGTATACGCAGTCAACGTGGTCTCCCAGTCCGGATGCACATGGTCATCCACCATCGGTGTGGAGGTGTCACCTTTGGTCGGATCCACAGTGAATGCCACGGTGGACCAAGGGATCGTATCACCGGGAACGACCGTTCAGCTATCCGCTTGGCCCTCCGATGGCGTCAACTATGGCTGGAGCCCCGCCGGATCCGTAAGCGACCCGATATCACGAACACCCACCGCAACGGTGAATAGCACAACAACCTTCACGGTTACGGTGAGTGATGGGATATGCACCCGAGAAGCATCAGTGACCGTGGAAGTACGCGAGCTCTTGTGCGAGGATCCGGACATCTTCGTCCCCAACACCTTCACACCCAACGGGGACGGCAATAATGATGTGTTGCTGGTCCGTGGGCGGTCGATAAGTGAATTGGAATTCATGGTCTTCGACCGGTGGGGCGAAAAGGTGTTCGAGACCTATGATCAAAGCCGCGGATGGGACGGAACGTTTCAGGGTATACCCGTCGATCCAGCCGTATTCGTGTATCATCTGACCGTGTATTGTGTGGACGGTCAGCACTTCTTCACCAAAGGGAATGTGACCGTTGTTCGATGATGCCTGGCATTGCACATCAGGTGTGGGACCATGGGGCCGACCAAATGCGGGCATACCGGTGCACAGCTCGGATCCTGAAGCTGATCGGAGCGCTGACCGTATTGTTGCTATCGGCCATCGGCCGTATCGACGCACAGGACATCCACTTTTCACAGTACTTCAACGCTCCCCTTTCGCTCGGCCCGGGTACGATCGGCTCATTCGACGGTGACTACCGTATCAACGGGATCTTCCGCCAGCAATGGCGATCGGTCACTGTGCCCTATCGCACCTTCGCTTTCGGTGGTGATGCCGCCAATATCAAAGGCATCAAAGGCCTTGGGCTGGGCGCCTGGCTCTTCAGCGACCGTGCCGGTGATAGTCGCTTGGACCAGTTCCATTTCAGCCTTGGCGCCAGTTGGACAACGCGCTTCGGGGCGACGAAGGACCAGTCCGTTACCGGTGGTCTGCAGTTCGGTTTCACTTCCATCAACCTGGACCCTTCCGCGCTTTCCTTCGACGCACAATACAATGGCTTCTACCACGACCCAGCGTTGGCGAGCGGTGAACAGTTCGATCGGTACGGGCTTGTCCACCCGGACCTTCATGCCGGGCTGGTGTATCGTTATGCACCGAGGAAGCGAACCTCATTCCAAGTGGGTCTTGGCATATTCAACTTGACCACACCGGAGATCGGTTTTCTTGGCGGACCCGGAACACCATTGGACCTGCGCAGTACAGTACATGCCATGGTCTCATTCCCGGTCTCGGAAGTGCTCGATCTCCTTCCGATGGCGCAGTACATGGTACAGGGTCGGTACAACGAACTGGACCTCGGTGCCAACCTCCGATACTTTCTGTTGGATCGGTATGGACTGCGGCGAGCCGTGCTGGCCGGCGCGCACTACCGGGCCGCTGATGCGGGTTACCTCTACGCCGGTTTCGAGCACGATGATTGGACCTTCGGATTGAGCTACGATATCAATACCAGCGGCCTTGTTCCTGCAAGCCGCAACCGCGGTGGATTCGAGATCACGGCCATCCGGATCTTTCGCGACCGATCCGCCGTTCCGGTACGATTCAAGGCTTGTCCCGATCAACTTTGAGCGCTCATGAAGGCCGCTGGACCATTCCTATTCATGCTCCTCACCACAACGATGACCGACGTCAACGGGCAGAGCTTGGAGCAATGGACGTATTGGGGTGATGCCGCCATGACCAAAGGAGAGTACTACGGTGCGTCAAGATTCTATGCTGGTGCACTGCAGGTCGAGCCCGGACGCATGTCCCTGCAATGGAAGCAGGCCGAGGCATCCCGGCTCAGCAACCAATACATTCTTGCCGCGGAACTCTACGAAAAGGTCCATCGCAAGGATATGGGGCGGACCTATAAGAATGCATTGCGCTGGCTGGGGGAAATGCAGCTGTGCACCGGCGCCTATGATGATGCCGAACGAACATGGCTCAAGGTGTTGGAGAAGGAAAAGGACCAGAGTTCACCGAATGCGATTCGGGCCAGGCAAGCCATCATCGGATGTGCTATCGCGAAAGACCCCATGCGCACCACGGACAACTTGGAACTTGAGCATTTACCGGGACCGGTGAATACGTACGACAGCGAATTCGGTGCGCGGATCGGTCCGGATTCCACCCTGTACTTCACGAGTCTCAGAGGCGAACTGAATGAGGATGGTGAGGTCATCGATACGGTCGACTATCACGCCCGGATCTTTGTGGCGCGACCGAATGCCTCGGGATGGTCGGAACCGAAAGCGATCGTCGCATCGACCCATCCCGGAGAACTGGCCAACACGACCTGGACCGTGGGAGGAAAGTGGGTGCTCTTCACCTACTGCCCGCCGGATGAGCGCTGCCGGATCCATGCAGGTTTCCATAGTGGCGATGACCTGATGGGTGCTGGTCCACAAAGTGGATTGGGTGATGAAATGAGCACCCAGCCCATGATCGTGGAACATGCGGGTGGTCAACGGCTCTATTTCGTTTCGGATCGGGCCGGAGGTAGCGGTGGCATGGACATCTGGCAGGCCGACCTTCGGGAAGGTGAAGCATTGAACGTGGCCCCTGTGGGCGCTCCAGTGAACAGTCCGGGCAACGAGCAGGGACCTTGGTTCGACCATAGCACAGGAAAGTTGTGGTTCGCATCGGACTGGCATCCGGGCCATGGTGGATATGACATCTTCCACGCTGATCTACGATCGGACGGAAGCTTTGGAGATCCCGTGAATGCCGGAAGGCCGATCAACAGCCCTGCTAACGATCTATATCCCTGCATCGATGAGGAACGTGGCGAAGGTTGGCTGACGAGCAATCGCGTGGGATCCTATGCGGCGAAAGGAGAAACCTGCTGCAACGACCTATACCGGCTCAATTGGAAGAAACCGATCCCCGGCATCACAAAGGATACGGCCGTGGTCATACCCTTACAGGGCCCGACCACAGGGCCACTGGAGGACATCCTCTCCGGAACGCCGCTGAAGCTCTATTTCCACAACGACGAACCGGAACCTCGTTCGTGGGCCACCAGCACCGGACAGAGCTATAGGACAACGTACCGGAAGTACGAAGCGCTGTGGCCCGAATACTTCGCACAACAAAGCGATCCCACGGCAATTCGTTCGTTCTTTGAACGTGAAGTGGCCAAAGGCTTGGAGGATCTGCAGAGACTCGAAAAGGCGCTGCTTCCGTTGTTGCAACAAGGCGAACACGTGACCTTGGAGGTCCGCGGCCACGCCAGCCCATTGGCGAAGAACGTATACAACAAAAACCTCTCCATGAGGCGGATCGGAAGTCTCCGCAGCGATCTCCGTACTGCGATGAACGGCGCGTTCGTACCATTCATGGACAGTACTGCAGCCGAAGGTGGCGTCCTCCGTTTAAAGGAACTGCCGTTCGGTGAGGACGAGTCGGCCTCCGGTGTAAGCGATGACCTGAACGACCTGAAGAACTCGGTATACAGTGCAAGTGCCGCAAGGGAACGTCGGATCGAAGTGGAACGCATCCTGTTCACTACACCGGAACGCAATGTCGATGTTGATCTGGGTTTGCTGCAGCAAAGCGTGGAGAAGGTCCATCCATTTCCGATCCTCAACACCAACCCGACTCCTCTGAACATCTTGGGAAGCCGGTCGGAGTGCGACTGCACCTTCATGCGCGTGCCGGAAGGTCCCGTTCCTCCGGGCGGGTCGGCCGATACCGAGATCATTTTCACGGGTCGCGCCCAGCCCGGTCCGCTCTTTCGTCGTATCATCGTGATCACCGACGGTGTCCCGGAACGCATCATCTTGAACATTCGCGGCACCGTGGTGGAATGAAGATCGCCCATGGAACTCCTGCTCTTGTCGAACTCCACGCTTCCAGGTGAAGCATTCTTCCACTGGCCTCGAGCCTACGTATCCACCTTCCTTCAAGGCAAGAAGCGCGTTGGCTTCGTTCCCTTCGCTTTGCACGAGGGACAGCACGACACCTATTTGGACAAGGTGGCACCCATCTTCGCGGAGATGGGTTGCGAAACCATCGGGCTGCACAACGCGCGGGACCCACAGAAGGCCGTTGATGCGGTGGACGTGATCGCCGTTGGTGGGGGGAACAGCTTCCTTCTGCTCCGGTCCTTGTACCGATCAGGGCTCATCCGTGCCATCGGCGACCGCGTGAAGAACGGCCTCCCCTATATGGGCTGGAGCGCGGGCGCTAACGTGGCGTGCCCCACGATCATGACCACCAATGACATGCCCATTGTGGAGCCGCCTTCATTCAAGGCCTTGCACTTGGTACCGTTCCAGATCAACCCGCATTACACCGAAGCCACCATTCCGGACCACGGAGGGGAATCCCGGGACCAGCGCATCCAAGAGTACCTGGCACAACATCCGAAAATAGTCGTCGCTGGTCTACGGGAAGGGGCACTACTGCACGTTTCCCAAGCAAGAATGGAACTACATGGCAAGGGTATGAAGGTCTTCCGTTCCGGCCAAGAACCGGCGGAGATACCCGGTGGAACCACCTTGCGTAGAGACCTCTCGGATAGCTGAGGCATCGGCCAATGAGCTGTCGGGCCAGCTAACTTCGACGCCGATGAACATACCCATGGACCTGTCGGCCGCCAAGTTGGAACTCCTGATGGACAAGTTGGGATTCAACCTCGTGCTGCTTGCCAAGGTCTTCCTCGTCCTTCTGGCCTCCTTCCTTCTGGAACGGGTACTGTTCATGTTGCTTCGAAGGGCGTACCGCGGATCGGACAAGGGACGTGAGGACGCTACTCGCTATAGATTCCTGCGCAACGGCCTGCGTTTCGTTGTGGGGCTTGGCGCTTTCGGAGCGATCATCTACATGATCCCGTCGTTCAAACACATCGCCGTGACCTTGTTCGCTGGTGCGGGGATACTGGTGGCCATTCTGGGCTTCGCGGCGCAAGGGGCTTTCAGCAACATCATCAGCGGCATCTTCATCGTAACGTTCAAGCCCTTCCGCGTCGGAGACCTCATCAAGATCGGTGATCTGCACATCGGAACGGTGGAAGACATCACGTTGCGACATACCGTGCTGGTAACATTCGAGAACAGGCGTGTGATCATCCCGAACGCCGTGATCAGCGACGAGACCATTGTGAACAGTTCGCTGGTGGACGAGGCCACGTGTGAATTCGTGGAGATCGACATCAGCTATGAAAGCGACCTGGACAAGGCCATGATGATCCTGCAGCAGGAAGCGGAATCGCATCCAATTTGCATGGATCGACGCACGGCCGAGGAACTGGATCGTGGCGAGCCCAAGGTCAGCGTTCGGCTGGTCCGGATCGGGGAATCGAGCCTTCTGTTACGGGCCTACGCTTGGGCGGCGGATCCAGTGAACGCCCGTGTGATGCACTATGAATTGAACCGATCGATCAAACTGCGTTTCGATCGAGAGGACATCGTCATCCCATATCCGCAGCGCACCATTTCGTTCAAGGATGGGACCCCATGGACCATCAAGGGACCTGTTCAGGACGAACCCACGAAATGAAGAAGGTCAAGAAACGCTCGGCCAAGAAGGGTATGCCACCCGGCACCTTGGTGCATGTGGGCGGAAAGGCGGCCGGGAACACCACCGTACGACTGTTCACCTACGATCCCGTGTCCTTCACGGAAGAAACCCTGACCGACCTCGATCTGTACGTGGACCAACCCGAAGGGGCAAGGCGTTGGTTGGACATGGACGGGTTGGATACGGAGCGGATCCTACATCAGATCGGGCAGCGCTTCGACCTGCACCCGTTGCTTCTGGAGGATGTGCTCAACACGGACCATCGACCAAAAGTGGAGGAATACCAGGAGACCCTGTTCGTGGTGGCCAAGATGCTGCGCCTCGACCCGGAAACTGAAGTTATCCAGGTGGAGCAGATCTGTTTCGTTCTTCGCCAGGATATCGTCATCTCGTTCCAAGAGCATCCGGGTGATGTTCTGGACCCGGTGCGTGAGCGGATCAGGCTCGGGACCGGTCGCCTGCGACGTGCCGGAGCCGATTATCTCCTCTATGCCTTGCTGGATGTCATCGTGGACAACTACTTCCTGATCGTGGAACGCCTGGGAGAACGGATAGAGCAACTTGAGCGCAAGGTGATGTTGAAGCCGGGCAATGTGGACCTGTTCACGATCCAGGAGTTGCGCAGCCAACTGATCGCGGTGTCGCGCCACATCACCCCAATGCGGGAATTGGCAGGCCGATTGAACATCCTGCCCAGCGACCTCATCGATCGTTCGACGCGGCGGTACATGAACGACCTGCAGGACCACACCGTGTACATCGCGGAAACGATCGCCACGTTCCGGGAGATGCTCGCGAACCTCGAGAATTCATACCACGCCATGGTGAACCTGCGCAGCGGACAGGTGATCAAGCTCCTCACCATCATCAGCACGATCTTCATTCCCCTGACATTCATCGTAGGTATCTATGGCATGAACTTCGACCATATGCCGTGGTTGCACTCACCTTTCGGGTTCTATGGCGTCGTGGGCTTCATGCTGGCCCTGTGCCTCGGCATGCTCTTTTGGTTCAGGCACAAGCGCTGGCTTTGAACGCGACCTGCGACGGGAACAATTTTCCGATCCTGATGCCGATGGATCAGAGAGCCCTCTACTTTTGTACGGACGATGCGATCAAGCCCGATGAGCAGAATAGGAACATCCGCCACGCCCCCTTGCTCCGCAACGGTTCGGATCCTGGCCATGGTCCCGCCTCCATTCCGATGACGGTGGCCGCGGCCCATACCGATGGCATTGGTATTTGCCGGGCCGTAACCGGACCACACCCATTCAGGCATTCGGGCTTGTGTGCTCTACACGCTCGGGTGTCCTATCCTCACCCGCTGCACAACCCTTCCCTTTCCGTTCGATGAAGACCCGTTATATCGACCTGATCGAGCAGACCTTCGACTTCCCCAAGGACGAATTCAAGCTGGACGACGACCGTCTCGTATGGAACGACCTGCCACTGACCGAGATCCTGGAAAAACACGGCACGCCTTTACGTATCAGCTACCTGCCCAAGATCGGTGAGAAGATCGAATTGGCCCGGAGGTGCTTCGACCAGGCCTTCAAGACGCACGATTACAAAGGCCGTTACGAATATTTCTATTGCACCAAGAGCAACCACTTCAGTTATGTTATCGATAAGGTGTTGGACAAGGGTGTGAACCTTGAAACCAGCAGTGCATACGACCTCGAGATGATCGAATTGCTGATCGAGCGAGGGCGCATCACCAAGAACGCCACCATCCTGTGCAACGGGTTCAAGGACGAGCGGTACATCAGCGGCATCGGTAAACTGGCCAACCGGGGTTTCAATATCGTACCGATCATCGACAACATGGCTGAGATCCAGCAGTTGGACGAGGTGATACAAGGGCCATGCGATATCGGGATCCGCATTGCCGCTGAAGAAGCACCCAAGTTCGAATTCTACACCAGCCGGCTGGGTATCGGATACAAGGACATCATACCGTTCTACATGCGCAATGTGAGCAAGCAGAAGAAATTCCGCTTGAAATTGATGCACTTCTTCATCAACACAGGGATCACTGACACGGCTTACTACTGGAACGAATTGAGCAAATGCGTGAACGTTTATTGTGACCTGAAGAAGCTCTGCCCTTCACTGGATACCTTGGATATCGGAGGTGGTCTACCGATCAAGAACAGCCTCAACTTCAGCTTTGATGTGGAATACATGATCGGGGAGATCGTGGGCCGTATCAAGGACATCTGTGCGGAGAACCACGTGGCCGAGCCGGACATCTTCAGTGAGTTCGGTAGCTTCACCGTGAGCGATAGCGGCGCCACGTTCTTCAGTTTCGTGTACCAGAAGAAGCAAAACGAGAAGGAACGCTGGAACATGATCGACGGGAGCTTCATGACCACCCTACCGGACACATGGGCGATCAGCAAGCGCTTCATCATGCTACCCGTGAACAATTGGAACGACGAGTACGAACGTGTATTCCTGGGCGGTATGACCTGTGATAGCGACGACTACTACAACAGTGAGCAGCATATCAATGCGATCTACATGCCCAAGTACCAGGACGACAGGAAGCAGTACATCGGCTATTTCAACACCGGCGCATACCAAGACACGCTGGGTGGTTTCGGGGGTATCCAGCACTGCCTGATCCCGAAACCGAAGCACGTGCTCATCGACCGTCAACCGGACGGCACGCTCACAGATCGCGTGTTCGCAGAACAGCAAAGCGCGGAGCGCATGCTTCAACTTCTGGGTTATTTGCCAATGGAGGAACCCATGAAGAAGTGAGGACAGTTGTCAGTTGGTGGTCGGTAGATGGCATCTTGCCTGTGCCTCTTGCCACTGACCTCTGACGCCTGTACCTCGCTTGCCTGACAACCTGCGATCGATAACCAACTCCTCCTACGGATATTCCACCGTCCTTCTATATTCGACCTCTCAAGACATGAGCAACACACGACCGTTATCGGCTTTCATGGAGAAGCATTACCTGCATTTCAATGCAGCTGCTCTCGTGGATGCCGCGCAGGGCTACAAGACCCATTTGGGCAAGGGCCGCAAGATGATGATCACCCTGGCTGGAGCCATGAGCACCGCGGAATTAGGGAAGATCCTGGCCGAAATGATCCGCCAAGGCAAGGTGGACATCATCAGTTGCACCGGTGCCAACCTGGAAGAGGATGTGATGAACCTCGTTGCTCACGACCACTATGAACGTGTCCCCAACTATCGCGACCTGACACCGGAGCAAGAGCGTTCTCTTCTGGACCGTGGCATGAATCGTGTAACGGACACCTGTATCCCGGAACACGAGGCTTTCCGCCGCCTGGAGAAGCATGTAGTGGACCTCTGGACCGCGGATGACAGAAGCGGCGACCGTCGATTTCCTCACGAGTACTTCTACGCGATGATCCGATCGGGCGTGCTGGAACAGTACTACCAGATCGACCCGAAGGACAGTTGGATGGTGGCCGCGGCCGAAAAGAACCTGCCGATCATTTGCCCCGGTTGGGAGGACAGCACCTTGGGGAACATCTTCGCGGGCCATTGCATGGTGGGCGATTGCAAGCCCGGCATGATGAAGAGCGGGATCGAATACATGATGTTCCTCGCGGATTGGTACACGGCCAACTGCGGGGACGCAGGTATCGGTTTCTTCCAGATCGGTGGTGGTATCGCCGGTGACTTTCCCATCTGCGTGGTACCCATGCTGCAGCAGGACCTCCAGCGCGAAACACCATTCTGGAGCTACTTCTGCCAGATAAGCGACAGCACCACGAGCTACGGCAGCTACAGCGGTGCTGTGCCCAACGAGAAGATCACCTGGGGTAAATTGGACATCGATACCCCGAAGTACATCATAGAAAGTGATGCTACTATTGTAGCGCCCCTCATCTTCGCTTACGTCCTCGATATGTGACCACACTATGCAACGCTTGATCCGCTCCTTCAACACCTTGACCGACGCGCTCAAGGACACCCTGCAGGAACAATACCCTGACGGGATCGACAGTTCGCACATCAAGACCATCCCCACCGCTGCGGGAGATACACTTCGAGTGATCGAACTGAAAACACCCGATGCGTTATATCTGATCAAGATCAACCCGGAAAGCCGGGAAGAGATCGAACAGTTCCTGGATGAAGGGTCCGATGATGATGACATGGGTGGTGGCGATGACCTCGCCAGTGGCGACGACACTGATGTGGACGACGATGGCTCGGATGACGACGACGACGACACCGACAATGATGCACCGGACCCGGATGACGGTGATGACGATGATGAATAACCCTTGCTGAAAACTACTTTCTCGAACGCCTCTCCTCACCGGGAGGCGTTCGTAAATTTCGGTCATATCAATCCCTAGCCAGGTTCGGCGAACACCACAGATGACCGGCCCCTTCCATCTTGCCTTTGCGACCACGGATATCAAGCGTATCAAGGCGTTCTATGGCAAATTCCTGGGTTGTAAGGAGGGCCGCAGCGCGGACACCTGGGTGGATTACGATTTCTTCGGCCATCAACTCACTATCCAGGAAGTACCGATGTTGATCCACACCGCCCGGATATACAATCCGAAAAGCAGCGTTCCCAGTTCCCATTGGGGCGTGGTGCTTTCTCTGGCCGATTGGCGAAAGCTGCGCGACAAATTCAAGAAAGTGGGTGTCAAGTTCTTCATCGAACCGAGCGTGGTGATGAAAGGACAGGTCGGTGAACAACGCAGCATGTTCATCGAAGATCCCGACGGCCACGCCATCGAATTCAAGTGCTTCGAGAACGACGAGGACCTGTTCCGAAAAGCATGACCGCACGTGGTGCGATCGTACTCCTGCTGTTGGGTCTTGGTATCGGGATCATCGGGAACTTGTTCAAGATCCAACACTGGCCCAATACCGGAGCTATCCTGATCTCGGCTTCATCCATTCAGGCGGTCGCCGTGTTCATTCTCGCATTGAAAGTATCCCGATACCCCGGCTTCAAGGACTTCCTGGACCGCTGATCGGGTCAAGACCGTTACCCATCCCTTGGTCATGCATTCATCATGAAAACCTTGGAACCATGAAGACCCGGATCGCACTTTCCCTGCTGTTGGTCGGTACTGCAATGATCACCATCGGAGGCATCTTCAAACTGCTACACTGGCCCACGGCCAACATCCAACTGCTCTTCGGAACGGTGGTACAGGCATCGGCCTTGTTGGTGCTTGCGGTGAAAGTGGCACGGACCCACGCACTCAGGACATTGCTCGACGAGTAGGGACCTTCCATCCCTTCCGAATGGATCAGTAGGTCCTGTTCGCGGCCACCAAACCATCGGCGTCGAACCGCTTGCCATGAAGCAACACGCCGTTGCGGTAGGTGAGTTCTCCCACGGGCTTGTCACCTTCGCTGCGGAACTCCCACACGCCCTGCCGCTCCCCATTCTTGAAGCTGGCTTGCGCCAAGAGCGTGCCTTGGTCCGTGAACTGCTTCCACGTGCCATCCCGATGTCCGTCCCGGAAGCAACCCACCTCCTTCACCTTACCATTCTCGTGGTAGGTGATGAAGTGCACCCGATCTCCTTCAGCGTAGCGTGTGGCGCGCAATGAACCATTCGGCCAGAACTCCTGGCCCAGTAGTTCCTGAGCGCTCAGATTCAGACCCAGCGCGAGGAACAGGAGGAAAAGAAGATGCTTCATGAGGTGACCTTCAGCAAGTTGCTCGACCAAAGGTAAGAATGGATCCACATTGGCTTAACATGGATCTAACATTGGATATTCAACCGATCACCGGTTCATATCCACCCCCTCGGGCTACTTTCGCCGCTACGCCCAGCCGCGTACAATATGGTCTTCAGTTCGCCGGTCTTCCTTTTCCTCTTTCTGCCGGTGGTGCTCCTGTTGGTCCTCTCCGCAGGGACCTTGAAAGCACGGAACACCATACTCACCATTGCAAGCCTGTTCTTCTACGCTTGGGGCGAAACGCTCTACGTGATGGTGATGCTGGGGAGCATCCTGCTGAACTACATCATGGGGCTTTGGTTGGGAGCGGCAACGGCCCCAACAGCGCGCAAGATCGCGATCACAGTGGCCGTCGTGTCCAATTTGGGCCTGTTGGCCTGGTTCAAGTATGCCAACTTCCTGTTCGCGAACCTGAGCGTGCTCCTGCATGATCTCGGCCTTGAGATCCCTGACCTCGAGCCGGTCCAATTGCCCATCGGGATTTCGTTCTTCACATTCCAGAGCCTTAGCTATGTGATCGACGTGCACCGGCGCGAAGTCCCTGAGCAACGGAGGATCGGCCATCTGGCATTGTACATCTCCCTGTTCCCACAGCTGATCGCCGGGCCGATCGTGCGTTACCAGGACGTGATGACCCAGATCGATGACCGGAGGATCGACCTGGAAGGATTCACGATCGGTGTTCGACGATTCATCATCGGCCTTGGCAAGAAGCTGCTGATCGCCGACCAGGCCGCTCGTGTGGCCGATGCCATCTTCGCCATCCCTGATGCTGCAATGCCGGCCAGTGTGGCTTGGTTGGGCACCTTCGCATATAGCATTCAGATCTATTTCGACTTCAGCGGGTACAGCGACATGGCCATTGGTCTGGGTCGCATGTTCGGCTTCCGGTTCCTCGAGAATTTCAACTTCCCGTTCATCGCTCGCAGTGTACGCGAATTCTGGCAACGCTGGCACATATCACTGACCACCTGGTTCAGGGATTACGTCTATATCCCTTTGGGTGGAAGCCGCGGCACCACGCTCATGACATACCGGAACCTGCTGGCGATATTCTTCTTCACCGGTCTTTGGCACGGCGCCAGCTGGAACTTTGTGATATGGGGCCTTTTCCATGGCCTGTTCCTGGTGGTCGAGCGTTTGGGATGGCAGAAGGTCTTGGACAAACTACCGGCACCCTTCGGCATTGCGTACATGATGTTCGTATTGAACGTGGCATGGGCACTCTTCCATACCAACGACATTGAGAGCGCGTGGAACTACATGCGCAGCATGTTCGCAACGAACCCGCATGGTATAGGCCTTCATTACCCAGCGTTCTATTTGAGCAATGACGTGGTCGCCACATTGGCGATCGGCGTATTGGCTTCCACACCGCTGTTGCGGACGGTGCTCCAGCGCATGCGCGCTCATGCCTCAAGTTGGTCGAATGGTACACAGGCCTTTGCGCGTGGCGCCTATTCGTTCGGCGACATACTTGTGCATTCGGCGATCCTGATGCTTTGTGTGATGCACATGGCGAGCAACACATACGCACCTTTCATCTATTTCCGGTTCTGACCGATGAAGCTGCTGCGGCGCATACTACCGTTCATCCTTGGCCTTGTGTGTTTCGGTCAGGTATGGGATTGGACCAAGGCTCCCAAGGAAGCGCGCCAGGACATTCGGGTCACGCTCACCATGCGGTCCGATGTGAGCAATGTGATCGAGCTGTTCTATGATCCCAGCGGTAATGGATTCCACGAAAAAGCTTCGGCCCAAGCGAAGCTTGTTGCCGGTACGCAAGCACGGGAAGTGAGCTTCAGTCTGCCTCCAATGGACAGTCTGCACGGCTTGCGGATCGACCCGGGGAATGACCGCATCACGCTTGAGCTGCGCTCGATCCGCATTGACGGTCCATACCGCAGTGTGAACTGGGACGCAAGGGACATCCTGCGGCACTTCACCGTATTCCACGAGATGGACACGATCCACTTCGACCCGTTCGCACGGGCGGTGTTGTTACCGTGCACCGGTCCTGACCCGTTCATGACCACTGGCGTCGGTTTCACCACTGCCACCGCAAAGGTGCTCTCGCCGTTGCGACCAGTGCTTTTGGCGTTCGTGAAGGCAGCACTGGCCGCCATGATCGCTGGCTTATTGACCGGTCTGTTGTTGACGCTACGGATCCCGCGACGGACCCGCTCAAAGGTGAAAGGTCGATCGTCCTTGTCGGCCCTTTCCCTGGTCCTGCTATCCGCGGCAGTCTTGTACTTCATCACCTTCTCGTTCATGAACGGGATCCGTATCCTGGACAATGACCAGGAGATCCTCGTTGTGGGTACTTGGCATCACCCCGATGAAGTACAGATCTACTATGGGGACCGACCGGACAATTTCGACAAGTACCATTACGCGAGCCGTTCCGTGGTCGCCAATCGCGCACCTCAACTCGTGCGGATCACCTTTTCATCCGGCACCAAACTCCGCCATCTCCGATTCGATCCGGGCATGGAACAGGATACCGTATGGCTGGACAGTTTGCGGTTCTCAGTCGGGCGGGCCTCGGTGACCTGGGACGCGGAGGATCTGAAGGAACGCTTCGCGACGAACGAACATGTGGCCGCTGTGGACATCATCGATGAGCGCTTACGGATCATTACGATGGGCAATGATCCGTTCTTCCGAGTGACGGAGGATGTCGGACCGGTGTTCACGAGGCTCAACAAACAAAGCGGAAACGGCCCGACGCCTTACTTGATCGCTGCCATTGCCACCTTGTTCTTCCTGTTTGGTTCCGCTCGTACCCTGTACAACTGGGTGCAACGGCCGGACGTTCCTGGACGTCAGCTACCCATAGCGATCGCATTCGCCGTTGTGATCTCAGCCCCGTTGCTTACGATGATCACGGAAACGGAACCGGTCCTGGAGAACACGGAGAAACGCTTGCTCGCGCTGCGTCCCGAATTCGAATTGCACCGTGCCATGGACTTCCCTGCGGAATACACCACCTACTTCGCTGAGAACTTCGGTCTCCGAAAGGTGTTCTTCCGATGGAATTCGCTTTTCCACGCGCTGGTCCTGAATACCTCCCCCCTGCCGGAACGGACATTGTTCGGAAAGGATGGATTCATGTTCTTCGTGCGCCCGGGCACCATGGAGAAGTACCAAGAGATCTGCGACATTCCGGACGCTGACCTCGAGACCGTTGCCATCCGACTGGAAGAAAGAAGAAAGTGGCTCGCGGAACGGGGCATCCGATATGTATTGATGGTTCCACCGGAGAAATCCGCAGTATACAGCGACAAACTCCCGAACCGCCTTCGTCGATTCGGAACACCGAGTTGCCTGGACAAGCTGCTGGGGTACATCAAGTCGCATGGTCGACTCGAAGTGGTGGATATCCGCGATACGCTGACCGCTGCCCGGCGAAAGCATGACGTGTACTATGACGTGGATACGCACTGGAACCCGATCGGAGCATGGTACGGTTACAAGGAACTTCTGCGCGTGCTCCATGCGGGCGATAGCTGTATAGCGGCACCGAAACGCTTCTCTGATTTCACTATCCTTCCTGAGGAGAACGAGGAAGGCGATCTTGCCGTGATGATCGGACTGAACGATGTGTTCACCAGGACCACACCGGTCATGGTCCCCAAGGATTCCCTTCTCGCGAGGGATGTGGCCGTAGGTTCCTTCGCGAATAGCGGCTTCTTCAAGTACACTCCAATAACCAAGGAGGTTCCAGGCAGCACGGCCCCCCGGTTGTTGGTGTTCCGCGACTCCTTCTCGGTATACATGATACCGAGCATCAGCGAGCACTTCAGCCGCAGCACCTACCTGTGGACCCCGATCTTCATACCACAGGTGGTGATCGAAGAGCGGCCTGACATCGTAGTGCACGAAGTGATGGAACTCTACCTCTCGGACCTATTGCAGGACGACCTGAGCCTTCCGCCCAGCGCGCCTTAAAGGGCGATCTGGAAATCGTGCACGCCCCGTGAAAGGTTGGGGTTATAGCATGGGTCGTCCTTCACATAGTCCGACCAGCGCTCCTTGAACAGGCCAACTTCCCGGAGGTGTCTTTCGTAGCTCTCCTTCGTCATGTGGGGATGCCCTCTAGTAAGGGACTCGTAGTGGTACAACGACACGTCCGGCACATAGACATTGTTGTACCCGGCCTCACGCAAGCGAAGACAGAGGTCGACATCGTTGTATTCAACGGTGAATTCCTCTTCCCATCCACCGATACGTTCCAGTTTGATGCGCTCCACCATCATGCACGCTGCAGTGACAGCACTATTGTTGTTCACCGTGTTGATGTAATTGAAGTAGCCTGGGCCATCCTTGTGGTAGCCCACCCATGTGTGACCCGCCACACCACCCAGACCGATGATGACACCGGCATGTTGGATCGTATCGTTATGGTACAGGAGCTTCACCCCTACCGCACCGATCGAAGGACGCTGTGACCAGCTGTGCATGATCCGCATCCAATCGCCGTGGATCACCTCCGTATCGTTGTTGAGGAACAGGATCTGATCACCCGTGGACTTCGAAACACCGAAATCCATGAGCGCCGAGAAGTTGAACGGGATGTTGTGCTCGTACCAGCGGAATCGATCAGGCTGCAAACGCTCCATCTCCTTCATGAAGGCGAAAAAGGCCGGCTCTTTGCTGTTGTTGCTCACCACGACCACCTCGAAGTCCGGATGGTCGGTGAGGTTGAACAAGGAGTGGACGCAGGTCGCCAGCACGTCCGTCTTGTCCTTGGTGGGAATGATCACGCTGACCTTTCCCTTCAACGGCGAAGTGAAGCGGATCCCATACCCGCGGTATCCATGAAGAAAGGACACCTCCGCCGGTTCCTGCCTACGATCCATGGCCTCGGTCAACGCCTTGCGTGCTGCTTGATAGGCGTAAGGTTTCACCTCTTCGCTTTGTGCCGCACTGGCAGCATGTATCCTCCAATGGTAGAGCACCCTGGGAATGTGTTCGATGCGCTTGGCCTTCTCCGTGGCCCTTAGGATGATATCGTAGTCCTGACTCCCTTCGAACCCTTCACGGAAACCACCGATCTCCCGGACCAAGCTGGAGCGCATCACAACGAGATGTCCGAAGTAGTTGCGGGATAGCAGATGGTCGGGGCACCACTGGGGTTTGAAATGGGCATCGCTGTGGCGGCCTTCTTCATCCACCTTGTCCTCATCCGTATACACGATGTCCGTATCAGGTCGCAGGTTGATCCTCTTCACCACATGATAGAGCGCGTCGGGCGCCAGCAGGTCATCATGGTCCATGAATGCCATGTACTCACCAGTAGCCAGATCCAATGCGCTGTTACTGGCTTTGCTGATATGACCATTCTCCTTCCTGAAAACAACGCGAACCCGCGGTTCGGCGATCATCCATCGCTCGAGGCATTCTCTCACCTCCTTGTTCGGCGATAGATCGTCCGCTATGCAGAGTTCCCATTCACCATAGACCTGATCCACCACCGACCGAATGGCCGCATCGAGCAACTCGAGAGGTGGGTCGTACACGGGCATGACCACACTGACCAAAGGACGCTCCCGGAACAATTCGATCTGTTCCCGATGATCATTCAGGTCGCTGGTGCGTGCGAAATGCTTCGCCATCCACTGCTCGTACGGGCTTCCCGATGCGACCAATGCGGAACGCATCTGCTCGCTCCCCAGGAGGATCCGTACCGGTTGATCCTCCGTCATGAGATACATGGCTCGGAAGAACTTGGCCAGGAATCTCCGAACGATGCGTCGCCCCTTCTCGGAGATCAAGAAAGTGATCCGTTTCATCCACCGGAAACCGGTCTTGGAAGTACCACTTGAGGTGCGCAGCAAAGCCCGCATCTTGTTGTAGGCTTTCTTCAAACGGAACAGCTTACTGCTCTCAATGGCCTTGATGCGTTCTTCGTACTGGCCGATCAAGCCTTGAAGCGCCTTGGTGTGCTCCCGATGCGCCGACAATGCCTGCATCAACTTGTCGGTCTCACCCACCAAGCGATGCGCTTCGATGGAAAGTGCCTCCTTCTCCTTCTCCGCGCGCTCCACTTCCGCACGGATCCGCTCGATGGCCCCGGCCAACTCCCTCTTTTCCGCCTCGCTTTGTTCAGCCTCGACGCGGAGCGTGGACAAATGCTCCTTCAACTCGTGCTCTGCTGATCGCCAGGCCTCCAATGACCGCTGATACATGGCATCAACATCCACCAACCGTCCCTGGATCGTGCCCAATTCGGCCTCTACGCTTGACAGTCGGGACCGGATGGACTCCGTTGCCTGCTGCGACGTCAGCAGATCATCTGCGAGCTTGGCACGCAATTCTTCGGACGTGACCCACCGGGCACGATCATTGGCCTGGATACGATGCAGTTCGGGAACAATGGAAACGACGTTCGCGGCGAACACCTCGGCATGCTTTCGGACGATATGGTCCAGGATCCGTTCACGAACGGCTGGATCGGAGGCTCTGCCAAGCAAGGATCCTGCACGTACCCGGTAGTGGAACAAGGGTTCCGGTATGTGGTGAAAGCGATGTCCGCCGATCATCAAGCGGATCCACAACTCCCAATCCTCATACCCTTCCCGCATCCCCACATCGAAGCCACCCACCGTGTCCAAGGCGCTTCTTCGCACTACCGCACAAGCATCCACACGGTTCCCGACCAATTCCTCCGCAAGTGTCGGGACGCGCTGCTCCTCCACACCGGTGCGGAGTCCGAATTCAAGTTTATCGCTGAACACGACCGCGACGGACGGATGGGAGACGAACACCTCCAGCGCACGTTCCGGATACGATGGCTCGATCCGATTATCCGAATCCAGGAACAATACGAAAGGCGCCTTACTGGCCATGACCCCTGTATTCCGTGCTGCGGCGAGACCCTCGTTCGCAGTGTCGATCACCTGGAATCCCCGTTCCCGAAGCCCTTCGAGGACCGTGATGGTTCCTTGATCGGTAGAGCCATCGTTGACCACGATCACGCCCTTGCCGGTGGATCGCTCACTGCCGAGGCTCTCAATGGCCTCTGTCAGGTATGCCCCATCATTGAAGCAAGGGATGATGATATCCACCGCATCCAAAGCCGCTTCGTTGGTGGCGCTCATACCGGAATACCCAAGAGTTCATGGTAATGGACCCCGACCTCGTGCGTGCTACCAACCTTCACGACCCGCCCATCCTCGATGCACGCAGCACGATCACAGATGCGCTGGATCTCGCTGAGGAAGTGTGTAACAAAGACGATGGTACATCCTCGGGATCTCAACTCGTTGATCCGCTCATAACACTTCTGTTGAAAGGCGACATCCCCTACGGCCAATACTTCGTCGATCAACAGAATATCGGGATCCGTGGCCGTGGCGATGGCGAAACCGAGCCGTGCCATCATTCCCGTGGAATAGCGTTTCACCTGCATCTCCAGATCCTCATCCGAAAGACCGGAGAATGACCGGACGTACGTCTGCACACTATCGAACGCGATCGGTGCATGACCCATGAGCATCCGGCAAAGCCTCACGTTCTCCCATCCGTTCAATTCGGGCTCCAGGCCTACACCCAATGCCAGCATCGGCGCTACATGCCCGCGAACCGTGATGTTCCCTTCGGTCGGCTCCACGATCCCCGCGAGCACACGGAGCAAGGTGCTCTTACCGGAACCGTTCCTCCCGATGATGCCGAAGCATTCACCTCGCTCTATTCGAAGATCGATGCCGTGGAGGATCCGTTTCCGCTCAAGGAGTCTTTTGGAACCCAAGGAGGTCAAGTAGGCTTTGATCGAGCGCATTCCATGGCGCTGCACGAGGTAGTCCACCTGAACATTCTCCAATTCGATCATCGGCCCAGCGCTCTCCATGGTCAATAATTGGCGATGAAGCCCGGTCGAAGCAATTTGTAGGAATAACCACCAACAAGCGATGTGAGCAGCGCTAGACCGACCAGCAGGAGCCACTGCTCTTGGCCCGGGACCCGCCCGTGGTACAGCACCTCCCTGAATGCTCCGATGAATTGGTACAGCGGATTCACCTCGATGATCCAGCGCATCCGATCGGGGATCAATTCGGCCGGATAGGCGATAGGAGTGATGTAAAAGAAGGCCGGCAGCAATGCATTCCAGAGCAGGCCGATATCGCGGAAAAAAACATTGAGCGCGGAGAGAGCAAGCGAAATACCGAAGATGAAAGCACCGAAACACGCGACAACAGGTATCACGAGCAGGTCCGTAAGGTGCGGTTCCCTACCGAACAGATGCAGAATTATGGCGAACGGTATGAAGGACATGAAGAGATTGAACAAGCCAGCGAGCAACTGAGCGAGCGGGAACACCATCGGTGGCACGGATAATGAGCGTAGGACGGACGCATTCTCCACCAATGCCCCCATGATGTGCGCACTAGAGGTGGCGAAAAAGGACCAGAAAATGAGGCCGCTCAGTGCGAAGACCGGGTAGTTCTCCACGTTCGGGAAGGCTTCACTGAAGATCAAGAGGAAGATCACCAGGAACAGAAGCGGATTGAGGAGGGTCCAGAAGAAGCCAAGGAAGGAACTCTTGTAGCGTAAGCGCACATTGCGCCATGCGACCGCACGCACCATGGGCCAATGGCTTCGTGCGAGCATGAGACCCGAATCCGTTCGGGAGAAGGATGATCCTTTGGCCATTGTGCTCAAAGCGGCCAAGTTAGGGGAGTTGAACCGGCCGTTAACTTGGCCAACGATGGCATTGGTGATCAACGGTCGATCCTTGGCACGCCCCGTGACCGGAGTGGAGCGATATGCCCGTATGATGATAGCGATCGCGGCGAAGGAATGGCCCGACTGCAAGATCGCTGTTCCTTCATCCATGAAAACCTCGACGAAGGCCTTCGGGTGCGAGGTGATCCGTATCCCTGGGAATGGTGGGCACGCTTGGGAACAAGTGCTTCTGCCCAAAGCCTTGAGTAAGAACGACGTTCTCCTTTCACCAGCGAACACCGGCCCATTGCGTGTCAGGAGACAAGCAGTGGTGGTGCATGACTTGGCTGTGATCCATCACCCGGAGTGGTTCGACCGGCGCTTTGCAATGTGGTACCGGTTCCTATTGCCTCGGCTCGTCCATCGTGTGGACCGTGTCATCAGCGTTTCGCAGACCAGCCTGACCGATATTCAACGCACTTTAGGAGTTCCGTTGGAAAAGTCGTCAGTGGTTCATCCGTATTCCATGATCGAACCGGGAGTAGTAACGAATGCTGGCATTGGATCACCTTATTATCTGATTGTCGGCAGCTTGGACCCCAGAAAGGGTATCGATAGCGCCATGGCGTGGTATGCAAGCCTTGACCGTCCAGCATTCAAGCTCGTCCAAGTGGGAAGAACTTCGACTTCATTTGCATCCAATGTTGTTCCCCCGGTGCCGGGAGTGATCAGGCTTGATGAAGTAAATGATGAACACCTCTCTGCATTATATCATGGGGCGTTGGCATTGATCCAGCTTTCGCAATTCGAAGGATTCGGGCTACCGATCCTCGAGGCCATGCAGCACGGTTGCCCAGTGGTCGCGTCGGATCTGCAGGTGTTCCGTGAACTCTTCGGCGATGCACCCATCTTCGTGGATCCGACCGATCATGCCCGAATGAACGAAGCGACCCAGGAGCTTTCGCAACCAGCTCAGCGGGAAGAACGGGTCGGTGCGGGCCGCATTCGCGCTACACACTTCTCTGAGGCACGCATGACCGAAGAACTCCATGTCGTGCTGGATCCTTTACTGGGATGTTGAAGGTCGCCTTCGTACACGATTGGCTCGTGGTGAGCGGTGGTGCCGAAAAGGTGACCCGGGAGATCCTGAGGTGCTTTGACGCAGATGTCTTCTCGTTGATCGACTTCTTGGACGAAACGGACCGGGCGGACATCCTGCACGGGAAACACGCTCGTACCTCTTTCATTCAGCATCTTCCCTTTGCGCGATCGTACTATCGCTACTACCTCCCTTTCTTCCCTGCGGCCATAGAGCGGTTGGACCTAAGTGCTTATGACCTGATCATTTCCGCGTCCTATGCCGTCGCGAAAGGGGTTCGTGTACGTCCCGGGCAGGTCCATGTGTGTTACATCCATACACCCATGCGTTATGCGTGGCTGCGCGAGGAAGATTATTTGAAGGATCACCATATGCGTGGTCCAAGAGCTTGGCTTATCCGGAAGACCTTGGAACGTATTCGTGCATGGGACCTCCGTACCACATCGGGTGTGGACCACTTCATCGCCAACAGTGCGAACGTGCAAGAACGTGTAAAGCGCTTCTATGGCCGCGGATCGGATGTTCTTCTTCCGCCGGTTGATACGGAACGCTTCATGGTGTTCGAAGGCACAAGGAGCAACTACCTCTCCGCTTCGCGCCTGGTGCCTTACAAGCGTGTGGACCGAGTGATCGAAGCGTTCCGGGAACTACCAGAGCAACAGCTACTGGTGCTTGGTGATGGACCCGATCGCGAACGCCTCGCCGCGCTTGCGCCACCGAATGTCACCTTTCTGGGCCATGTTCCGCAGTCTGAACTCGTGGCCCATATTCAACACGCCAAAGCCGTGATCACAGCAGCGGATGAGGACCTTGGCCTCACACCACTTGAAGCACATGCGTGTGGCACACCGGTGATCGCCTTGCGCAGGGGTGGATATTTGGAAACGGTTGTGGAAGGTTTCAACGGGATCTTCTTCGATGCATGCGAACCCGGATCGATCGCAGCCGCAGTGAGGAAGTTCGAAGAACGAGGTGTTTCGGGATCACCGACCCAACTTCGCACTGGAATGGAACAGTACAGTGCAACGCGATTCCGTGAACGCTTCGTGGAGATCGTGGAACGAACCATCCGGGAACATGGCCGGTGAACCTCGTTCGATCTATCGAATTTGGTGGTGGGCTACGATCGCGTTGGCCGCTATGCCCGTACTTGGGATGCGACCAATGGTTCTCGTGATCCTGATGTGGTCCGCGCTCGGGTTCGCGAGCCTGATATCGGGTACACGTGCGCCGACATGGAATTGGAAGGAGATGCTGCTTCTTGGCTCCCCATTCCTGCTGATGCTGCTGGATAGCGCGCGTGCTTCGCAATGGAGCGCTGCATGGAAGCTAGCAGAGACCAGCTCCGTGCTACTCCTGTTCCCGATCGGGTTCACCATGATCGATCGATCGCGCGCACCAACGCTTCGGGATCGAATGATCGACCTCTTCTCGTGGAGCGCATTGACCTTGGCGATCTGGGCGAATGGCGGGATCTTGATCCGCTCGGAGGCTTGGCCTTCAGCTGTGGATGCTTCGGTTGCTTTCAGCTATTTCTACCGGACCGCCTTTGCTATGGTTACCGGTGTTCATGCCCCGTTCGCCGCTTACTGGTTCTTCTGTGCAGCGCTGTTCCAGATGCACCATGTACTTCAGGACAAGCACACCCCTCCATGGCGATCGCTGTTGGCTGGAGCCTTGACCATTGCCGGAATTCTGATCGGAAGTCGTATGCCCATCATCGCATTCGGGGTCGCATTCGCTTCGTTGCTGTTCTTCCGTTTCGAAACGCGCAAAGCACTTGGATGGATCTTCGGCACAGTCGTTACGCTGAGCATTCTGGTCATCGCGCTGCCCGGTTCACGGGACCGTGCCATGGAGGTGTTCAGCACGTTGTATTCCAGGACCGGGGCGAATGGCATCAACTCCGTGAGTGTGCGTTCCCCGATCCTGCAATGCAGTCTTGAATTGCTTGAGGAACATTGGATCCTCGGCGCAGGGCAACCCGCCGTTCAATCTGCGCTGGATGAGTGCTACTCGGACCAGCAGCATTCCTTCATGGCCGATGGTAGCTATAGCACGCACAACCAGCTATTGCATTGGTGGCTCTCCTTCGGAGTCCTTGGTGTGACAGCCTTCGTCCTACTCTTTGGTCATTCGCTGGCCGAAGCATTCCGAAGGCGCGATGCGATCCACTTCGCATTCGTGCTGTTCATCCTTCTTTGTTGTTTTACGGAGAACGTCCTCGCGCGCCAGTGGGGAGTGGTGCTCTTCGCTTGCTTCAACACGTTGTTCCTCGTGCCTATTCCGAAGCAAGACGAAGGATCAGAAGGATAACCTCCCCTGCTGCTCCATCGCCATGCGCAGTTGGCTCACTTCTTTACGAAGGTCCACTACGCTGCGGGCTAGTTCGTCACGGCTCATGTTCGGTTCCGGAAGCTCTGCGCTGATGAAGTGCACGAATTTCCAGACCTCCAGCACGTTGTTCACCGGTACCTCGTAGGGCGTGTACAAGGGGTTGGTACTGCACAACAAGAGGTTGCCTTTGTCCTTGAGCTGGTTGTACAAGACCTTGAACACGATGCCATCATCCTTCGTGATCACGATGTAGGGCTGCCCATCGCGGATGGTCTGCCAGTTCTGTACATACTCCCCGGTGACCCAGGAACCATCGCTCACCGGTGGCATGCTATCCCCACTGATCTGGAAGGTGCGGTACTTGCGGTCCCTCGCAAGAAAGGGCATCTGGAAGGTGGGCAGGATGCTGATGTACTCCGGATCGGCGTAGCCCAAAGCATAACCGGCCTGGGCTTTGTGCGGCACCAACTCCACATTCTCTCGGTCCTCCTTGTCCACCGTGGTGGCCAGCACACGCAGGCGCTTGCCGCTGAGGTCGATGTCGCCACCGCGTTCCAGGATACCGAGCTGGCTTTCACTGAGCGCGGTGAGGTCGTCCTTGAGCAACTTGTCCACGCTGATCTTGAAGTACTCGCTCAAGCGCACCAGCAGATCGAAGGAGGGCTCGGCCGTGCCGTTCTCGTAGCCGCTGTAACTGCTGCGTTTCACATCCAGTGCTACCGAGGTTTCTTCCTGGGAGCGACCACGGCGGGTACGCAGCAACTTGATGTTGGGGCCGAAGTAGGGGTTGGCTGACATGGTATGTTGTCTTTATGACGTTTGAAGGACTGTCCGTTGTTGATCGCTGGCACTCATGCTTTGCCAGGTTTGAAGCCGATGGCAGTGCGGGCTTGTTGGGACGGGGACACGAGTTCCGTGAGATGATCGAAGATGGCTTGGATCTCCTCGTCGTGACCAGTGACGCGACCTTCCAACTGCTCCAGTTTCTGAAGGGTCTCCCGGTGCGAAAGCAGCACTTCCCGCATACGAGTGAAGACACGGATGATATGGATGTTGACCAGGATGGCCTGCTCGCTACCCAGCACGCTGGACAGCATGGCCACCCCTTGCTCGGTGAATGCCATGGGGGCATAGCGCAGCCCCATACGGTCACCAGAATTGGAGGTGCCAAACTGGCTCCTCCATTCATCGAACTCCTCCTTGGTGAGTTCGAACATGAAGTCCTCCGGGAAACGGCCGATATTCCTGCGCACCTGCCGCTTGAGCTGCTTGGTCTCCACGCCATAGAGTTCGGCAAGGTCACGGTCCAGCATGACCTTCTGGCCACGGATCAGGTGGATGCGACCGGTCACCAACGCACCTGAAGGCGCTACGGACGTGTAGGGCGCAGGCGGCTCCATGAGCAACGCATCCACTGACAGGGTTCCCAACATTTCGTTGACCGATTACTTGACGGGACGAATGTAATGACTAATTTACTGACCCGAACATGACGAATATATTGTCAATACGAAATTGTTGGTGGAATGGAGGTTCCCGCCAAGGATGGGAGCGGCAGCTTGCAGCAGGACGGGCCTGCGGACGGGTGCAGCGAGGAGGCGACCAACTGCCCTTCGGGAATGGAAAATGTAGAATGATCAACTGCCCTAGCCTACTGCTCCTGCCTCCTGACCCCAAATGGAACGAACGATCCTGCATTTAGACCTGAACACCTTCTTCGTTAGCGTGGAACGCCTGCGTGAGCCGAAGCTGATCGGGAAGCCCGTACTGATCGGCAGCGACAGCGACCGCGGCGTGGTGGCCAGCTGCAGCTACGAGGCTCGCACCTTCGGGGTACGCAGTGCCATGCCCATGAAGATGGCCAAGCAGCTGTGCCCGGAGGCGATCATCCTGCGCGGCGACAGCGGGGCCTACCTGCGCAAGAGCGATGAGGTGACGGAGATCATCCGCGCGCACGTGCCGCTGTTCGAGAAGAGCAGTGTGGACGAGTTCTACGTGGACCTGAGCGGCACGGACCGCTTCCACGGAAGCCGCAAGCTGGCGGTGGAACTGCGGCAACGGATCATCAAGGAGAGCGGGCTGCCCAACAGCTTCGGCATGAGCATCAACAAGACGGTGAGCAAGGTGGCCACCGGCGAGGCCAAGAACGGCGCGGGCGAATGGTATGTGGAACGCGGCACCGAGAAACCCTTCCTCGCCCCCATGCCCATTGAGCGCATCCCCGGCGTGGGCGGCAAGACGGCGCACCTACTGCGCAGCATGGGCGTGGCGCGCATCCACACCTTGCAGGAGCTGCGGATGGACCTGCTGCAACGCCTGCTGGGCGAGCACGGTCCCGTGCTCTGGCGCAAGGCCAACGGTATCGACAACAGCCCGGTGATCGCGTGGCACGAGCGCAAGAGCATCAGCACCGAGCGCACCTTCAGCCGTGATACGATCGATGTGGTGAAGCTGAAGGGCCTGCTGACCGCCATGGCCGAGAGCCTCGCCTTCCAACTGCGCAAGGGCAGCAAGCTCACCAGCTGCATTGCCGTGAAGATCCGCTATGCCGACTTCAACACGCACACGCGGCAACTGCGCATTCCCTACACCGCCTGCGACCACATCATCCTGCCGATGATCCACGAGCTCTTCACCAAGCTCTACGACCGTCGCCAGCGCATTCGCCTGATCGGGGTACGCTTCAGTCACCTGGTGGGCGGCGGGCACCAGATGGATGCCTTCAC